>PLIC01000078.1 GCA_003139995.1 Candidatus Acidiflorens stordalenmirensis
GTTCCTGAACCCGGCACACTGGGTCTCCTAGGAACAGGGCTTGTGGGTATAGCCGCAATGTTCCGTCGCAAGCTGCTCGGGACATAACGTAAATTTGTTGGTTCCCTCCCGAACACTCAACTCATGGCCCCGCCGCAAGGCGGGGCCTTTGAGTTTGAGCACAAGCCACTTGATGGGCTTCACAGGAAGGCCGGTTCCGCACCGAACCCTGCCCTTGCCTGGTAGGGTCTCAACTGCTTCGTGCCCCCCGATTCCGGCCCTGATTCGAACACCGCTTTGATGCCCGCCCCACGTCCTTTTGCTCGGTTACTGCGGTAACGGGCAGCGATGGCTTTGCCGTTGACCTTAGCTTTGTCCAAACCTACAGTCAGGCGCAGGGGGTTGTATGAAAGATATCCATGAGGTTTTGCGCCGCAAGCAGGCGCAGTACACACAGCTGGGTAAGCAGATCGAGATGCTGCAGCAGGCTGCCGAGAAACTGCGCGAGGTCGCGCCCTTGCTTGCCGAAACTGACACCGAGGACGATAGCGCAGTACTGGCGGAAGTGGACGACGAAAACTCCACTGCGATGGCGGCCAAGGCCAGCGCTCAATCCTCGCCCGCCGCGTCCAAGCCGGGGCGCAGCGTAACTCCTCGCTGGCCGTAGAAGAGGAGAGCGAGGCGGGAGGTTCGGTTCCATGGTATTGCAGGCATTGCTGGTGTCAACGGATGACCTGACGGCGGAAACGCTGATTCAGGTCCTGGCGCAGTTCGGCGTTGCGGTTGACCGGTCGAACGCGGCCGATGTCGCCGTGGCGCGACTGGCGGAGGAGCGTTTCGATCAGGTCATCGTGGACTTCGACAATCCTGAAGCGGCCTCTCTGCTGCTCGAAGGTTGCCGGCGTTTCTTCGGCCCAGACCGCAATCCGCCCGTCACCGTTGCCTTGCTGAACGATGCCTCGCAGATCCGCTCGATCCTCGGCGCGGGCGCTCATTTCATCCTCACCAAGCCAATCTCCCACGAGCAGGCTCAAAACACCTTTCGCGCTGCCACGGCGCTGCTGAAGCGCGAAAGGCGGCAATCGTTGCGGGTCGCTGTCCAGGCGGCGGTTTCGATTCGTGTCGACGAAAGCAACACTGTGGAAGGTATTCTGCTCGACCTGAGCACCGGCGGCATGGATGTGCTGGCGGCTAAGCCGCTTCCATCCGCAGCTCTTGTTCGCGTCTCCTTCGAGCTTCCCGACGGCAGCGCTGGCATTGAAGTGGACGCGGAGATTGCCTGGAGTGCCACCAACGGTCAAACTGGCCTGCGCTTCCTCGACATGGACGAAAAAATGCGCGAGGAAATGGGCGAGTGGCTGGCTGCCCATTCGCACGATGCTTTGCCCGAGGAACCCGAAGCGGTCACCCAGTGTAAACTGACGGACCTTAGCCTGGGCGGCTGCTACGTGCAGACCGAATCTCCCTTCCCTCAATCCTCAGCCATCGACCTGTGCCTGCGCGCCGCCGGGATGGAGATTCACGCCGAAGGTTTGGTCCGGGTCATGCATCCCGGACATGGCATGGGCATTGAATTCCCTGCCCGTACGGAAGACCAGCGCAAAAGCGTCGGCGAGTTCATCGAGTTCCTCACCGGCCAGCCCGGCGCCACTCCGCAACTGGAAACTTCGCCTCGTTCTCTCGTCGCCAGTGCGGTTGACTTGAGCCACACCAGCAGCGCCGAAACCGACCCGGAGGACCCACTCCTGGAATTACTGCGGACCGGCAATGCGCTGGAGGAAGAAGCGTTTCTCGCCGAACTGCACCGCCAGCGAACTCCGGCGAGCGTCAGCCAATAGACATCCGCCAATAGAAGCCAGCCCATCAGCGTTCGCCCAATAGTGCGGTGAGCCCCGCAAAAAAGCCGAGAACCAGATCGGCACCCCGTCTTTGGTGCCGGCCCAGTCCCCGGCGGGCTGTTCAACCTCATTGACCGCAGATTACCTCGACACCCCTTCCGGAATGATTTCGGTTCGGTTAATTTTCCGAGAATTCTCCGATGCAATAGAATTGCTCTGCGCGCCGCCGAGGCAACGGCAGTCCGATCAAGGCAGCGCGACGCGACCCCGTTGAACGTCAGGGAAAGGCTAATTGCTCAGAAGTCCGATCTCGCGCGCGTTGGTGCTCGCTGGCGCCTGTCTCGTGGCCATCACTCCGTTTTTCTGGTGGGGCAGTCCCTCCGGGCATGATTTCGAGTTCCACATGTTTTCGTGGATGGAAGTCCTAGGCCAATGGAAGCAGGGCATCGTATATCCGCGCTGGGCCGCGCTGGCGCACTGGGGATACGGCGAGGCTCGCTTCCTGTTTTATCCGCCCGCTTCCTGGACTCTGGGCGCCGCGCTCGGCGCTGCCTTGCCCTGGAAGATGGTGCCGGGCGCGTATTGCTGGATTGTCCTCACCCTTGCCGGAGCGGCCATGTACCGGCTCGCCCGCGAGTGGCTGCCGGCTCCGGATGCGTTGTTCGCGGCCGTGTTCTACGCGCTGAATCCCTACCACTTGTTGATTGTTTATTGGCGGAGCGCATACGCCGAACTGCTGGCTGCGGCCCTGCTCCCGCTTCTGCTGCTTTGTCTTCTGCGGCTCTTTTCGCGGGAATCCGAGCCGGGCTTTCGTCCGACGCTGTGGTTGGGTCTGACGCTGGCCGCAGCCTGGCTGACGAACGCACCCGCGGCGGTAATGATTTATTACTCAACGGCTGGACTGGCGTTGGTCTTGGCTGTGCGTGAGACCCTGCGGGAACGTTCATGGAGTCCGCAGATCTGGCGTCCCCTCGTTCGAACCTTAGTTCGAACAGCGCTGGCGATGCTCCTCGGAGCCGGCCTCGCGTCGTTTTACCTGCTTCCGGCAATCTACGAACAGCGGTGGGTCGACCTCAGCCAGGTGCTGTCGCCGGGAGTCCGGCCGCAGGACAATTTTATTTTCACCACCATCCCCGATCCCGATCACAACCGCTTCAATCTTCTGGTTTCGACTATAGCCCTTGCCGAAATCGGCGTCCTCGCTTTCGCGATCTGGGGTTCGAGCCGCTGGCGGGCGAAACGCGCAGGGGCAGCCGCTGACCGAAGCCCGTGGATGCTGCTTTCCGCCTGGGGTGCGCTCAGCACGATGCTCATGCTCTCGGCGAGCAATTTGTTCTGGCAGCATTTGCCCAAGCTCCGCTTCGTGCAACTTCCCTTCCGCTGGCTGCTGTGCATGAACGCCGCACTGGCAATGCTTCTGACCATAGCCGCCAAACGATGGCCTTCGCGCTTGCTGGCGTCTGCCGTTCTGCTGGCCGTCGTTATCGTCGCGGGCTATCGCATCCAGCCTCCTTGGTGGGACACGGCCGACGATATCCGCGAGATGAGCGATGCTCTCGCCGACGGCACTGGCTACGAGGGCGCCGACGAGTACGTCCCGGCCGGAGCCGATTCCTACGAATTGAACAAAAGTCTGGCTCGCGTCAGCGACGACGCGGGAGCGCCGGTTCAGAGCGAAATGCTGGCGTGGCGGCAGACGGAAAAACATTTCACCGTCCACGCCGCCGCACCGGAAAATCTAACCGTGCGCCTTTTCAACTATCCGGCGTGGGAAGCGGTCGTGAACGGCACGCCCACGGAAACGCGGACAACCGACCTCACCGGCCTGATAGTGATCCCCATCGCCGCTGGAGACAGCGATGTGCACATCCAATTCCGCCGGACGATCGATCGTTTCATCGGAAACGTCGTCTCGCTGATCAGCTTGGCTCTGCTTGTTGTCGCATGGCTTGGCCCAGCATGGATCAAGACGCGACGGCCGGACAGACGACCGTCGAACCTCGTGAGCCCCGTCGCATGACCGCACGCACGGTTCTGCTGGCAACTTCGAACGCCGGCAAACTCCGCGATTTCGCCGGAGCCGCCGCGCCCTTCGGCATCACGGTCGCAAACATTCCGCATTTTTCATCTCTGCCCGAGGTTGTCGAAGACGGAACGACTTTCGAAGAGAACGCGCGCAAGAAAGCAGAGTCCTACAGCCTGGCGGTTCTCGGCGAACTAGTCCTAGCCGACGACTCCGGCCTGGAGGTTGACGCGCTCGGTGGAGCGCCCGGCGTTCATTCCGCGCGCTACGCTGCCGGCGAACCTCATGCTGCGAAGTCGAACACGGATGACGAAGCCAACAACGCGCGCGTGCTGCGCGAACTAAAGGACGTTCCCGCGGAAAAACGCACCGCGCGTTTCATCTGCGTGCTGGCCGTGGCCCGCGATGGCCAGACGCTGCGCACCTTCCGCGGCGCCGCTGAAGGAATGATTCTCGACGCGCCCCGAGGCAAAAACGGCTTCGGATACGATCCGCTGTTCTTCTTCCCGCAAATCGGCAAGACCTTCGCCGAACTGACCGCGGAAGAAAAAGCGCAGTACAGTCATCGTGGCGCAGCTTTTCGCGCATTCCTGGAATGGTATCGGAACGCCAACGGTTAAAACCCCTAACCGCGGAGTGCGCAAAGATCGCGGAGGAATTCAAGCGCAGCCATTTGTCTGCGGCGGATTCCGCACGTTACCGTTAACCGACAAGTTTTTCTCTGCGCGCTCTGCGATCTCTGCGGTTCAAGGTTCACGCTCTCCTTGACTTCTTTTCTCAAGCAAACCGATAATAACGAGTTTGCACATCGGACCGCGTAAGGAGCTTTCATCGTGGCGTCAACTGCCAATCCCGTCGTTCCCAGTCCCGCCGCGCCAAAGATCAAGCCCGGCGTCGCTCCACTGCGCGCGGGCGAGGGAACGTCGTTCCTGTTGCGCCGCCTGCATTCGCTCAGCGGCGTTGTGCCCATCGGAGCCTTCCTTCTCGAACACTTCATCTCGAATGCCGAAGCTTTCAAGGGTCCCATTGCCTATGGAAAGCAAGTCGAGTTTCTGAATAGCCTGCCCTTCGTTTTTCTGCTGGAGTTGTTCTTCATTTGGATTCCGATCCTCTACCACGGCCTCTACGGCGTGTACATCTGGTATCAAGGCGACACCAACGTCGCCGATTATCCGTGGACTGGCAACTGGCTCTACACCTCCCAGCGCTATACCGGCATCATCGCGCTGATCTTCATGGCGCAGCATACTTACTTCCTGCGTTTTACTGGCGTGCACCTGCCGACACATCCTATGCAGTCGTACGCCAAAGTCCAGGGAGAATTTCAGAATCCGTGGATGATCGTTTTTTATGCGGCCGGCATCGTCGCCGCATCCTGGCACTTCAGCTACGGCCTGTGGCTTTTCGCCGCGAAGTGGGGAATTACGACCGGGGAAAGGGCGCGCCGCGGCTTTGGCTATATCTGCCTCGCGCTTGCTCTCTGCTTGGTTTCGATCGGCGCGGCCAGCATGTACGGATTCCTGAGCACGCCGTACCAGCCTGTGGACTCCAATGCTCCGGAAAATATCGTAATGCGATAGTGGTTGTGCTAGAAGGACCGGGCCCAGCCCGGCAGATCGGATTCATACAGCATGTCAGCAACTCCAAAAATCATCGTAGTGGGCGGCGGCCTCGCCGGCCTCTCCGCCGTCATCAAGATCGCCGAAATGGGCGGTGAGGTTGACCTGTTCTCGATCGTCCCCGTAAAGCGCTCGCACTCGGTTTGCGCGCAGGGAGGCATCAACGCCGCCAAGAACCTGAAGGGCGAAGGCGATTCCACCTGGATCCATTTCGACGACACCATCTACGGCGGCGACTTCCTCGCCAACCAGCCGCCGGTCAAGGCCATGTGCGAGGCCGCTCCCGGCATCATTGACCTGCTCGACCGCATGGGCGTTCCGTTCAATCGCACTCCCGAAGGTCTGCTCGACTTCCGCCGCTTTGGCGGCACGCTCTATAACCGCACCGCCTTCGCCGGAGCAACCACCGGCCAGCAGCTTCTCTACGCGCTCGACGAACAGGTCCGCCGCTACGAATCCGAGGGCAAGGTGAAGAAGTACGAGCACTGGGAATTTCTCTCCGCCGTGCTCGATGGAAGCCGCGTCTGCCGCGGCATCTGCGCGATGGATCTGCGGACGATGGAAGTGCGCACCTTCCCCGCCGACGCCATCATCATCTGTACGGGCGGCATTGGCGCCATCTTCGGCAAGTCCACCAATTCGGTGGTGTGCACGGGATCGGCGCAGTCCGCGCTCTATCAGCAGGGCTGCTACTACGCGAATGGCGAGTTCATACAAGTGCACCCCACCTGCATCCCCGGCGAAGACAAGCTGCGCCTCATGTCGGAATCGGCGCGCGGCGAAGGTGGACGCGTCTGGGTTCCGAAAACTCCTGGAGACCCGCGCGATCCCAAATCTATTCCGGAAAGCGACCGCTGGTACTTCCTCGAAGAGTGGTATCCGAAATACGGCAACCTCGTGCCGCGCGACGTGGCCACACGCGCGATTTTCAAAGTGGTGTACGAACTCAACCTCGGCATCGACGGCAAGCCAATGGTTTATCTTGACCTCACGCACATCGATCGCAAGACGCTCGACCGCAAGCTCGAAGGCATCCTGGAAATTTACGAGAAGTTTGTTGGCGACGATCCGCGCGACGTGCCCATGAAGATTTTCCCCGGCATGCACTACACCATGGGAGGACTCTGGATCGATTACAAGCAAGCCACCAACATTCCCGGAATCTACGCGGCAGGCGAGGCCGAATATCAATATCACGGCGCGAACCGCCTGGGTGCGAACTCGCTGGTGTCGTGCATTTTTGGAGGCTTCATCGCCGGGCCGAATGCCGTGCAGTACGCCACGAATCTGCAAGCCGCGCCGAGCAATTCCAACGCGCATTTTGAGGCGGAGCGTAAACGGCAGGAAGAAGTCAATGCCGGACTGATGAAAGCCGACGGCAACGAGAATCCCTTCCTGCTCTGGCGCGAACTCGGCGAAGTAATGACCGCGAACTGCACCGTGATCCGCTACAACAAGAAATGCGAGGAAGCAGACGCCAAGGTTGTGGAACTCTTGCAGCGCTTCCAGAAGATCAACCTCAGCGATCGCTCGCAGTGGGCGAACACGACCATCGCTTTCGCGCGCCAGTTGTACAACATGCTGCAATTGTCGCGAGTGATCGCGCAAGGAGCGGCCATGCGCGACGAATCTCGCGGCTCGCACTATAAGCCGGATTTCCCCGACCGCGACGACAAGAACTGGATGAAGACCACGAAAGCCGTCTACGCTCCCGAATTGGATGAACCGAAGTTTGAGTTCGAGCCGGTGGACGCGGCGCTGATTCCGCCGAGACCGAGGAAGTATTGATGAGAAGAAGTGAGAGAGCCGCTTTCGGAGATGCCTGTGTTTGATTCAATAGAATCCGCCCCTCGGAAGTGGAAGCTCCCTGCAATCTGGGTTTTCGCTTCACTTGTTGGGATTGCGCTCGGCACGCATGGAGTCTTGCAACATAGAGGTTTTTTCGCGGATGGCTGGTCGTAGCCCTTTGGACATTTGTGCTGATGATGTGGCTTCGCCAGTTCTACCGAGCATGTAGGTTAGGAGCTAGAGGCTAGAAGCTAATGGCTAATAACAACAAAACCGTAATCATCAAGATCAAACGCCAACTCACTCCCGACGCCAAGCCGGCATGGGAAGAGTTCGAGATTCCTTACAAGCCGAACATGAACATCACTTCGGCGCTGATGGAGATCGCGGCCAACCCCGTCACGCGCGACGGCAAGCAGACGACGCCCATCACCTACACCTCGAATTGCCTAGAAGAAATCTGCGGCTCCTGCGCCATGCTGATCAACGGACGCGCCGGCATGGCCTGCTCCTCACTGCTCGACCACCTCGATCAGCCGATCAAGCTCGAGCCTTTCTCGAAATTTCCCGTTGTGCGCGATCTGTCGGTTGACCGCAGCGTGCTCTTCGAGAACCTGAAGAAAGTCAAAGCCTGGATTCCAATCGACGGAACTTACGACCTCGGCTCCGGCCCGCGCATGAGCGCCGAGGCCCAGGAAAAAGCCTATCCGCTCTCGCGCTGCATTTCCTGTTGCTGCTGCATGGAAGCCTGCCCGCAGTTCAATGAGGACACGGGATTCGTCGGCGCGGCCACCATCTCGCAAGTGAGACTGTTCAACACGCACCCGACCGGCCAGGCCCTGAAGCGCGAGCGTCTGACGGCGCTCATGGGCGACGGCGGCATCCAGGAATGCGGCTACGCCCAAAACTGCGTGGAGATTTGCCCGAAGGACATCCCACTGACAACGTCAATCGCCGAAGTCGGCGGCCAGGTCATGAAGCAAGCGCTCGGCGATCTGCTCCGAAAGTGACGACGGTTTGCGACTCTTGATGCCCAGCCACTAAAAGGGGCCTGATTTCGGTGAACTTGAGGCATCGCTGAAGCGATGCCCCGATACGGCACCCGATTTTTCCGCAATCTTCCAGAGCACAACTTTGTATCCCCAAACGGCGCTTTTTCCGGCATTGGCACCTGAAATCACAAATTGTCCGCCGGTAACCATCGGCAACTCCCTTAAGTAAGGGGGTTTAGCCGGAATTGCTTCACAAGTTTGTTCACCTGTGGTTTACAATCGTTCTTCCTCTCGGGAAATGGGCACTTTTCCACAGCCCCGGAGGTGTTTCAAGTGGCGCAATGATGCCATCGTAATGACGCGAAGATCCACAACGCCAAGATTCATAACGCGAAGCCTGAAAAGCTCCAAACCGCCCGCTGCGCTGGTGGTTGCGCTGATCATGCTGGCGATGTTCGTTACGGTTGCGGCGCCGGGAACCGCTTTTGCCCTGCACCGCGTCGACCATCGCCACCACCGGATCCTGCACTCGTTTCACTTCCGGGGCCTTCGTGGTTTGCTCTGGAACCCACTGTTTCGCCCGTCGCACGATTCCCTGATCCGGCAAAACGAAGAAATCAACCGCCTCGATCTGCCACGCATTCAGGACGACGCTGAACTGGAAGCGCTCAAGGCCTCGGGCGCGCTGGTGCCCATCGAGGAAAGCGAATCTCTGAAGATTGAGAGCAGTCTTGATCCCTCACGCCGTTATTGTCGTCCGTGGACACGCGATTTCGTGCAGGATCTTTCCGAAGTCTATTACCGCCAGTTCCACGCGCAAATTCAGGTAAACTCCGCCGTCCGTACCGTCAAGGTGCAGAAGAAGCTTCGCCGCCGCAATCGCAACGCTGCTCCCGCCGAAGGCGACACCGCGTCGTCTCATCTCGCCGGCATCACCGTCGATCTCCAGCGCCGAGGCATGACGAAGGAGCAGATTCGATTCGTCGAGCACTACTTGTTCTATTTGAACGCGCTCGGCCTGGTCGAACCCGAAGAGGAGCGCCGCCACTGGTGCTTCCACGTAATGGTCTCCGACCGCTACAGCGACTGGCGCCAGACGCAGACGATTTTCCCGCGTCCGCCAGCCGAAGAACCTGCCACCGCACCGGTCACGGCCGCTGCCACTGCGATGGCCGCATCCAACTGAACCTCCGCCCGAACGCTGCCTCCGCTACAATCTCCACAGTATGATTGTTCTGATGGCCGGGCTTCCCGGAACCGGCAAAACCACGCTCGCTCGCGAGCTGGCCCACCGCACTCAGGGCGCGCTCCTTAGCAAAGACGAGATCCGCGCCGCTCTGTTCTCGCCAGAAGATATCGAATACTCGGTTAAGCAAGACGACTTCGTGATGGAGGTCATGCTCGAAGCTGCCCGCTTCCTGCTGCAAAATACCCCCACTCGCAAAATCTTCCTCGACGGTCGCACCTTCTCCCGCCGCTGCCAGATCGACCGCGTTCTCCATTTTGCCCGCGGACTCGCGCAGCCCTGGACGATTATCGAGTGCACGTGTTCCGATGAATCCGCACGCCGGCGTCTGGACCTCGAACCCGACCCTTCGCACCCCGCGCACAACCGGACCTTTGCGCTCTACCTCGAAGTGAAAGCCCGCTTCGAACCGATCACGTATCTGAAAACGATGATCAACACTGACGAGGCGCTTGAGCAGTGCATCGAGCAGGCTCTGGCCGCCGTGACTGTAGGATGAGCGATTCGATGGAGCGACGGGCGTCTCGCCCGGCTCTCCAGTAGAGGCTTGAACCCGAAGCTCGTATCTCGTAGCTCTGCCGCATCGGATAGAATCGTTGTTCACATGAAGAGGCTCGCCATGAACCAGCGAATCCTTGCCGTCGCACTCTCACTCGCCATTGCAGTTCCTCTCTGCGCGCAGACCGCCGTCTCTGCCAAGGCTCGCGAGATCCACAACTCGGCCATCGTCATCGACACCCACGCCGATACCCCGCAACGCTTCCTCGACGAAAACTACGACATCGGATCGACCGATCCCAAAGACCCCGGTAACATCAGCCTCGATAAGGCAAAAGCTGGAAATCTCGGCGCCGAGTTCTTTTCCATTTGGGCCGAGCCGGAAACCAACCAGGGCCACTTCGCCCGCCACACACTCGATCTCATCGATTCTGTGTACGAGCAGGCCGCCCGCCATCCCGACCGCATGATGATGGCCTTCAGTGTCGACGACATCGAGCGCGCCCACCGCGAGCACAAGCTCGCCGCCCTGCTTGGCATTGAAGGCGGCCACTCCATCGAAAACGACGTCCGCCTGCTGCGCGATTTCTACCGCCTCGGCGTTCGCTACATGACCCTGAGCTGGTCGAACACGAACGAGTGGGCCGACTCTTCCGGCGACATCGACGATCCCAAAGTCGAGCACCATAACGGACTCACTGAAGGCGGCAAGCAGATCGTCCTCGAGATGAACCGCCTCGGCATGATGGTCGATATCTCCCACGTTTCCGACAAGACGTTCTACGACGCTATCGCCGTCACCAAAGCGCCCCTCATCGCGTCGCATTCTTCCGCGCGCGCACTGACCAATCATCCGCGCAACATGACCGACGACATGCTCCGCGCCGTCGCCAAAAACGGTGGCGTCGTGCAGGTGAATTTCTTCAACGCCTTCATCGACGAGAACTACCGCAAGGCCTTCGAAGCGCAAGCCAAAGATCGCGACGCCGCCGTCAAGGCCTACACCGACCAACTCAAGGCCGCCGGAAAAACCGTCACCTACATCGATGCCGAGCGCATCGAGAGCGAGTGGGCTGCCAAGATTCCGCGCCCTCCCTTGAAATCGCTGATCGATCACATCGACCATATCGCCAAAGTCGCTGGCATTGACCACGTCGGCTTGGGCTCAGATTTCGACGGCGTCAGCGGAGCGACTCCCGCAGGCATCGACTCCGCTGCCGACCTGCCCAAGATCACGCAAGCCTTGCTCGACCGCGGTTACAGCGCCGACGATATCCGCAAGATTCTCGGCGGCAACCTGCTCCGCGTCTTCCGCGAAGCCGAGCGAGTCAGCCGTGAAATGCCCGCTAGATAGACGGCATCGGTGTCGTACAATCCTTTGTCGTACAATCAAGGATTGTCAAAACAAACACAGGAGCATCCATGCGAACTCTAATCCATACGCTTGTCCTGATCGTCTCCATGTCCCTGCTCGGTGCCGCGCAGGCAAACTCAACTTCACCTGCGGCAACAACGCCGCCCGCCCACAAGGTCAACACCGCTGCTGCCGCCGAGCCGACAGCCATCATCCACACCACGGCCGGCGATCTGCACTGCACGCTGTTTCCGAACGTAGCCCCGATCGGAGTCGAGAATTTCATCGGCCTTTCCGACGGCACCAAGGACTGGACTAACCCCATCTCTCACGCCAAGAAGCACGGCGTTCCGCTCTATGACGGCACTATCTTCCATCGTGTGATTCCCGAGTTCATGATTCAGGGTGGCGATCCCGCCGGCAACGGCGCGGGCGATCCCGGCTACAAATTCAAGAATGAGACTTCGCCCACGGTTAAATTCGATCGCCCCGGGCGTCTTGCCTACGCCAACTCCGGACCCGACACCAACGGCTCGCAGTTCTTCATCACCGAGGACGTTGCCCACAGTGCGCATTTGACCGGCCACTACACCATTTTCGGTCAATGCGACACGGCCGCGGTGGAGTTGGTCAAGAAGATCGCTCGCATGACACGCGACCCGAGTAACGACCGCCCGTTCCATCCCGTCAAGATCACGCACATCGAAATTGATCGCTCCGACGCATCCGCGCCCAAACCATCGGCGGGCGTGAAGCAGGTCATCGGGAAGTAGCTCATGTAGAGACGCGGCTTGCCGCGTCTCTACGCAAGAGTGTGAACGATCAATTTAGGAATTCGAAGGGACACTATGACCCGCACACCCGGAACCTATGCCGTGTTCGAAACCAGCGAGGGCACTATCGTTTGCCGCTTATTTGAGAAGGACGCCCCCAAGACTGTCGCCAACTTCGTCGAGCTCAGCGAAGGCAAGCGCGAGTGGACGCATCCCACCACCCGTAAGAAGACCACCGATCCCCTTTACCACGGGACGATTTTTCACCGGGTGATACCGGACTTCATGATCCAGGGCGGCGACCCGATGGGCACCGGTTTCGGCGGTCCCGGCTACCAGTTCGAAGACGAAACCAAAAGTTCGCCGCATCGCTTCGATAAGGCGGGAAAGCTGGCGATGGCCAACGCCGGCCCCAACACCAACGGATCGCAGTTTTTCATCACCGTCGGCAACACCGACTGGCTCACCGGCAAACACACGATTTTTGGCGAGGTAGTCGAGGGATACGAAGTCGTAGAAAAAGTTTCGAAAGTCGCTCGTAACCACCAAGACCGTCCCCATAAAGACGTGGTAGTGAAGTCGGTAAGGATCGAACGCTAGTGCTGCGAGTGCGTGATGAGTGATTCGGTGGAGGGACGGGCGTCTCGCGAGCCTGCCCTGCGCGAAGTCGAAGGGTCCAGCCGGCCGGGGACGCCCGGCTCTCCACAGTCAAGATCTCATTACAGCAAGCGTGTAATTCAGCCGACCAATTTTCCCCCACTCACCTTATAATAGCCGGAACCCTACCTAGCTTCTGGAGGCAAGTGTAATGGCGTCGTTTAATGGAGTTCCTGTCCCATCCAACGGGCAGAAGATCGAATACAGCAACGGCAAGTACCGCGTTCCCGATCGCCCGATCATCCCTTTCATTGAAGGAGACGGCACTGGCCGCGACATCTGGAAAGCCTCGGTCCGCGTCTTCGACGCCGCGGTCGAAAAGGCGTACCACGGGAAGCGCTCCGTCGCGTGGTATGAAGTTTTTGCCGGGGAAAAAGCCAAAACTCGCTTTCAGAACTGGCTCCCCGACGACACCATCGGCGCCATCCGTGAATTTCGCGTTGCCATCAAAGGCCCGCTGACCACGCCTGTCGGAGGCGGCATCCGCTCCCTCAACGTCGCCCTGCGCCAGATCCTCGATCTCTACTGCTGCGTGCGTCCTGTGAAGTATTATGCCGGCGTGCCCTCGCCCGTGAAGCATCCCGAACGCATGAACATCGTCATCTTCCGCGAAAACACAGAAGACGTTTACGCCGGCATCGAATGGGAAGAAGGCACGCCCGATTGCGCCCGCCTCATTGAATTCCTCAACAAAGACATGTTGAAAGGCGGCAAGAAGCAAATCCGCCTCGATTCCGGCATCAGCATCAAACCTATGTCCGTGACCGGCACCAAACGTTTGGTGCGCATGGCGATTAAGCACGCTCTCGAAAACAAGAACAAGGCGGTCACGCTCGTCCATAAAGGCAACATCCAGAAGTTCACCGAAGGCGCGTTCCGCAAGTGGGGATACGAACTCGCCACCGAGGAATTCCGCGATAAAGTTGTCACCGAGCGCGAGAGCTGGATCCTCAACAACAAGGATAAGAATCCCAATCTCACGGTCGAGGAAAACGCGAGCCTCATCGAACCCGGCCTCGAGTTTGCTCAAGACGATTTCCGCCAGGCCATCTACAAAGAAGTAAAAGACTGTCTCGATTCCATCTACACCACGCACGGCAAAGGCGCGTGGAAGAAAAAGCTGATGATCAACGACCGCATTGCCGACTCCATCTTCCAGCAGGTGGTGACGCGGGCCGATGAATACAGCGTTCTGGCCGCGCCCAACCTGAATGGCGACTACATCTCCGATGCTTGCGCCGCGCAGGTCGGCGGCCTCGGCATCGCTCCCGGAGCGAACATCGGCGACGGCTACGCCATCTTCGAAGCCACTCACGGTACCGCTCCCAAGTACGCCGACAAGGACGTCATCAATCCCGGCTCCGTCATTCTCTCGGGCGTCATGATGTTCCGCTTCCTCGGATGGGGCGAAGCTGCCGATCTGATCGAGCAGAGCCTGGAGCGCACCATCGAGCAGAAAAAAGTAACTTACGATTTCGAGCGCCTGATGGAAGGCGCCACCAAAGTGAAAACCAGCGAGTTTGCAACTTGTATGATCGACAACATGAGCGTCGCAGTCGCAGCGGACTGAGTTGACTCTTACTTTCCTTCGTGTACCCTAGTGTTTTTCGCGGGCAACGTTCTTGACGAGAAAGGAGCTTCATGCGTCATAAAGTAACGATCGTCGGTTCCGGAAACGTAGGTGCCACCACCGCTCACTGGATCGCGGCTAAAGAACTAGCCGATATCGTCCTCATCGATATCGTGGAAGGCTTCCCTCAAGGAAAAGGTCTCGACATGCTCGAGGCCATGCCGATCGAGAGGTGCAATTACAACATCCTCGGCACGAACGACTACGCGGACACCGCCAAGTCCGACATTGTCGTCATCACCGCGGGAATTCCACGCAAGGCCGGCATGACCCGCGACGACCTTCTGCATACCAACCACAAAATCATGAACGAAGTGGTCGCCAACGTCGTGCAGTACTCGCCGAACTGCATCCTCATCGTCGTCTCCAACCCCCTTGACGCCATGGCGCAGGCTGCCTACAAAATGAGCGGCTTTTCGCGCGAGCGCGTCATCGGCATGGCTGGCGTGCTCGACTCCGCCCGCTTCCGCACTTTTGTCGCCCAGGAACTCAACGTCAGCGTCGAGAACGTCAACGCTTTCGTTCTCGGTGGACACGGCGAAACCATGGTCCCGCTTCCCCGCTATTGCACCGTTGCCGGCATTCCCGTCCTCGAATTCATGAGCCAGGCTACTCTCGATCGCATCGTCCAGCGCACCCGCGAAGGTGGCGCCGAAATCGTCAAATATCTCAAGACCGGATCCGCTCACTACGCCCCGGCCGCCGCCGCGACCGAGATGGTCGAGGCCATCATCAGAGACAAGAGAAAGATTCTCCCGTGCTCCGCCTACCTCAACGGAGAGTATGGCATCCACGGACTCTTTGTCGGCGTCCCGGTGAAACTCGGCGTTAAGGGGATCGACCAGATCATCGAGATCGAACTCACGGCGGAAGAAAAAGTGGCGCTCGACAAAAGCGCCGCCGCCGTGAAAGAACTCGTCACGGTGATCAACGTCTAGACCTACGAGCAGCGGAGAGCGGAAAGAGCCGCGTAGATCGAGACGGCGAGGAGAAAATGGTTTTTCTTAAGAGCCTGCTGGCGGGAGTTGCGGCGGTGATGATCGTAGCCATCGCTTTGCCGTTCGCCATGAGGGTTTATTTGTGGATTCGTCGTCCAGCGAACACAGGTACGGACCTTGGATCGGTGGGTTGGGACCCGATCTCTCTAACAAAACCTGCGACCCCGTTCGTCGTGATCGGGATTTTTTTGGTAGGGTTCGTTTGGGAGTTTTTCCGTGCTACTCGAAAGTAGCCCTGCCCGTCTCTGATTTCCCTTTCGTGATCGCCCCAGCCTCGCTATAGTGTCTGAGGTCAGTACACGAGGGACACAGCCACTAATGGACTTCGATCAGCTCGAAATTTTTCTCGAGGTGGCGCGCCTCTCCAGCTTCTCGCGCGCGGCGGAGAAACGCTATCGCACCCAGCCCGCTGTCTCCTCCCAAATCCGGGCGCTGGAAGAAGAAGTGGGCGCTCGTCTGCTCGACCGCTCCGGAGGCCGCGTCTCGCTCACCGCGTCCGGCAAATTGTTTTTCAAGTATGCCGAGGAAACGATCGAACGGCGCAAGACGATCCTCACCGAAATCGCCGAGACCGAGCGCGTGCCCCGCGGCGAAATTGTCGTCGGAGCGAATGAAGGCACCTGCCTGCACATTTTGCCTGAGGTCTTCGCGCAATTCAAACGCGACTATCCGAATGTCGCCGTGAGCATCAAGCGCTCCGACTACGCCAGGATTCTCGAGTCGATTCTCGAAAACGCGGTCGACTTTGGCGTGGTCTCGCTGCCCGTAACCGACAACCGGCTCGAAGCGCAAATGATTCATCGCGACGAACTCGTCGTGATCACGGCCCCGTGTCATGCGCTCGCGGCGAGGAAGAGCGTCACCGTGGCTGAGGTCTCGGCCTATCCGCTCGTCGTGCCGAAGCTCGGCCACACCCGCGACGCGCTCGATGCGCTGTTCTATGACCATCACTTGAAGCCGAAATTGGCTATGGAGCTCGATTCGAGCGAACTGCTGAAGCGTTTCGTGGCAGCCGACGTCGGGGTGGGATTTATCGCGCGGTCGAATATCGAGGAAGACATTCGCGCCAAGGCGCTAGTTGCGATCACACTCGCCGACGCGCAAATCCGGCGCGACCTCGCGCTCGTGTTCCGCAAAGACAAATCGCTCAGCCGCGCCGCCAAGGCCTTCATGGACATCGCGGTCAAGCAAAAGAATTTTCCCACGGCCGGGACTGCGAAGCGATCCAAATGAACAGGGTTACGTGTCTGGCGCTCTTCTTGTCCTTGTTCCTTTCGGCTGCCGCCGCCCAGAAGCAGTCCACCAGCGGCAAACTTTCCCCGGTCGCCGCCTACAAGCTCGTTGCGTTAAAAGTCGCGGGAACGGCGCACTATACCGACAAAGAAATTCTTGCCGCGAGCGGCCTGCAAATCGGCCAGAACGCCGCCGATGGCGATTTCAAAGAGGCGGTGCAGCGCCTGGGCGATTCTGGCGTGTTCAGCAACGTTGCCTATTCCTATTCCTTTTCCAGTGCGGGCATAAAACTCGAACTGCAGCTTGCCGATACCGACAAGAACAAGCTCGTTCCCGCGCGCTTCGAAAACTTCGTCTGGTTCACCGACGACGAACTGCGCACCGCGGTCCAGCGCCAAGTTCCGCTGTTCAAGCAGATGCTGCCGATTGCCGGCAACCTTCCCGATCGAGTTTCCGAGGCGCTGCAAGCCATTCTCACCGAAAAGCAATTTCCGGGGGGGGTAGATTACTTGCGCAATACAGACGGATCGGACGGCGCACTGACTGCAATCGTTTATCGCGTCGAGGAAGTCAGTATCCGGATTAGCGGCTTCGAATTCCCGGGAGCTTCGCCGGAGCAGACGGCTCTACTCACAACCGCGGCGCGCCGCGCCATCGGCGGAAACTACTCTCGCCCCGGTCTCGCTGTGGTCGCGAAGCTTGACCTGCTGCCGGTATACCTCCAACGCGGATATTTGAGGGCCGAGTTTGGGCCGTCCGACGCGCGCGTGCTGCCCCACCCCCCCGCTGCGGATGATGCGCAAGGTCTGGCCGACGTTCAGGTGGATGCGATCGTGCCGGTTACGCCGGGCGAGGTGTATTCAACTTCCAGCGTCGATTGGAAGGGCAACTCTGCAATCGCCACCAGTGAAGTCGCGCCCCTCCTCCACTTGCCGCCAGGCCAGCCCGCCGACGCCGTGCGTCTTCTCCGCGACCTCGAAAACGTGAGCGAGCTTTACCGTAGCCGCGGCTACATGACAGTCCAGATCAAGCCCGACGCCCAGTTCGACGATGAGAAAAGCACCGTGCGCTACGGCCTCAACATCGTCGAGGGCGACCTCTACAAGATGGGAGAGTTGGAGATCTTAGGACTCGACACGCAGGCCAAAGCCCGTATGCGGGCGGCGTGGACTCTGCGCGAAGGTGAGCCCTACAACGCCGACTACCCCAAGAAATTTCTGGAGGATACCAGACAGCTCGCTCCGCGCGGCGTGCCGTGGGCCGTCAGCATTCATGAATCGCTGGACGCGAAGGACAAGACGGTGGACGTGGAAATCCGTTTCAAACAGCAGTAGCGCTCGAAACTGCGGATTGCGAAGAGCAAAATATTTTGCAACCCGAGGCTTGCGGGCGAATCCTTATAGGACCATCGTGGGGTTTCGCTTTTGGACGATCACTCCGTTTCACCTGAGAGGAAAACAATATGAAAGTGAATCGAATTGCGGCTGCGGTTCTTGGGATGCAGATGTTGGCCGGCCTCGGGGCGGTTCCGGCGCTCGCTGCCGGTAAGAGCCAGACCTTGACCGGCGAAGTGAGCGACGCCATGTGCGGGGCGAAGCATGAAATGCCCGGCAATGCCGCGGAGTGCACGCGCGGCTGCGTAAAGCATGGATCGAAGTACGCGCTCGTGGTCGGGGACAAAGTCTACACACTGGAAACATCGGATAAAACCGCGCTCGGTAAGCTCAACGATCTGGCGGGAGCGAAGGCAAAGGTGACCGGAGAAGTGGCCGGCGATACGATCACGGTAAAATCGGTGGCTGCGGGATCGTAACACACACTGTCATCCTGAGCGAAGCGAAGGACCTCATGTATTTGGGCCCGCCGAAATGCATAGGTCTTTCGCTTCGCTCAAGATGACAATCGCAACTTAACTTCAATAAAAACCCGGCGGTCTAGCCGCCGGTTTCTTGTTGCTTCCGCAAACTGCCGCTGCTTCTAATTCTGGCTCGGATTCGTCGGGTTCGGATTATTCTGGTCCGGATTATCGTCCCGGCGCTTCAGCGTTGGACGATCGTCGTCGCTGTTCGTGTCCGTGCCGCTCGTCTTGTCGCTGGTTGAAGTTCGGCGCAGGCTGGGACGGTTCCCATCCTTCTCTTCGACGACCTTGTGCCGGTTCTCGATGGTGGCGAGCCGCGCTTTCACGTCGTCAAACTCTGACGTGGAAACGATGTATTGCGCCTTCGCCGGAAGAATGGTCGCGATCTCCTTTTGCGACGCCTCAATGCGGTCGGGCGTTTGCGGGTGCGAAGCGAAGGCCTTGGCGATCGAGCCCGGCTTCTTCTTCTCTTTCGCCTGAATTTTTTCGAAGAAGCTGATGAAAGCCTGCGGATCGTATCCCGTCTTATACATATATTGCAGCCCGAGGTAGTCCGCTTCCGCTTCGAAATTGCGCTGGAACTTCATGAACGTAAGCGGCAAGGCCAGGCCACTGGCTTCGTAGATTCCGTAACCGATGCCACCTCCCACGAAAATCAGAGGAATGGTGGCGATTTGCGCCAGATTCATTCGCGTCATCTGACGCATCCCGTGGCGGGCACAAACGTGCGAAATCTCATGCGCCATCACCCCGGCCAGTTCGGCCTCTTCATCCGCCGCCAGAATCAGACCGGAGTTCACGTAGAAAAACCCACCGGGCAGCGCGAATGCGTTGATTTCGTCGGAGTCGATCACCTTGATCGTGAACGGCACCTTCGCGTCGGAATTGCGCACCAGGTTCTGGCCGATGCGGTTGACGTACTCGGTCACCACCGGGTCCTGAACCAGCTTTACGCTATTTTCGACCTGCATCGAATATTGCTTGCCCATCCTGATTTCGGTTTCGAGCGAATACCAGTCGCCCAAGCCGCGCCCTCCGACGTTGCGGTTGCCGATGGCGTCGACGTCGTCTTCCTTGCCGTCGTGCTTGACCTTGCTCGCGTCGGGCTCTTGGACGGGTTGCGGCCCGCTAGGGGTCGAGTCGCTGGCGCTCGAAGCAGAAGCGTCCGCGGCCGGAGTCGAGCTGGGGGTTGCCGAAGGTACCTGCGGCGGAGCCGGCGTTGCGCCAGTCGGCGGCTGCGCCGTCTGATCTTTTGCCGTTGGCGACTGTGACGCTTGCGGCTGCGCGCTTGCGGTCTGCGAAGTTTGATCCTGCGCCAGCGCCGGCACCGCCATCAGCGCCAGTAAACTCAGGGAGATCAGCAATTTACGGTACGGCATATTGGATACCCCGTGGAAACCCGGTCAGTTGAAAACATTATACCCCCGATGGCAAGTCGGTGTGAGCGAAGTTTCCCACCTAGTTGGACGCAGGCTCAAGCCGAAAAGATACCCGCAATTTTCAAAGAACATGCCCGGCTGAGCTCCCTTTCGAAGCCGCCCGCGCTGGGCAGAAGGTGGTGCCAGCGAGGGTCTGTATCAGGGCACACCTTCAGGGATGTAGAAAAGGCTGCGTTTCTAGGTCTCTGACCGCTTGTTGATGTATCGACTTCGGGTGCCCCAGGTCCCGCTTTTGGGACCTGGGATCGGACGGCGCTCAATTGTGAAGCACAGAATCACGCGGTCAGAGACCTAGGTCGCCTGCACAGACTGCTGAAAAACTGACGTTTCGTATCAGGGCATCGCTTTAGCGATGCCGTAAGTCCTTCGCAACCAGACGCCCCTTTAGGGGCTGGGGCGCAAAGTTAGACTTTTTCCGCAGCCAGGCGCTGAGGCCCGCGCCGCTCCCTTTCCGTTTCCCCAGCCGAGGTGTACCATGGCGCGTTTCGGAAAGCGATTTCAGAAAGAGGAACCGTGCATGTTGAACCGTCGCAGCTTTCTATCCTCGTCTTTCGCTTCATCCCTGGCTGTGGGCGCGAGCCTGCCCTGGCGCGGAAATTTATGGGCTCAGCTGGAGTCGCTGTCCTCGAAGCTGCCCGACCGCTCCCTTTTCGACCAGAACGAAGACGCCTACTGGCGCGAACTCCGCCAGCAGTTCCTGATTCCCGCCGACGAGATCTACCTCAATAACGGAACCGTGGGATCAAGCCCCGCTCCCGTGCTGCGCGCCGT
>PLIC01000210.1 GCA_003139995.1 Candidatus Acidiflorens stordalenmirensis
CTGGCTGCGACCCGGCGACGGTTGCTACGTGCTGATTGGGCAGATCGTGAACCGGCGATTGCTCGCGGTGCGTTATCAGCCGACTGGAGGACTAGTAATCAATTCGCCCATTGAGGCTCCGAGTCTTGCGGAAAAGGTTAGGAGCGACTGGGGCAGCGCAGACACGGAAACCCTTCGTCAGAGCCTTCTGGACGACATTCACGCAACAAATCATCCGAAGCGAATCAGCCGAGCGGAATATACACCGAGATTTGTGAATCCCGCGCTGGCAAGGTTGAGATTCTACTTCCCCGCCACCTATGGCGCGCTCCAAGGTGACGACTTGAAAAAGAGAAGAGAATTTGAGGACCAAGAGACCAAGGTACGTCTTGCGCAGTCGCAGTAGCCGGGAGGCCACTCTCACCGAGGATGTCTCGAAATAGTTGTTGAAACATCGCGATTTTACTCATTGAGCGGATTCGTGAGTGTAAACGCCTGCCGAATCGTGATTTTGCTGCGCAGGGTGTGCACTATTGAACAGACAGGCGGCTGGCCCGGCCAAGCTCGGCTGGGGCGGGGGTTTGCGTTGGCGGATCCGGAATCTGCAAAATGCCCCACCCTAACGTCGCAAAATGCGCGACGTTAGGATGGGGCACCCTCGGGCTGCGCCACCAAAATCAGTGTCGCACAGCGGCCCCGACTTCTGCTGGGCGGGCGGGTCGGCTTACGCTTTCATTTGGGCTCTGAAGGGTGCCCCGTCCAAGCTCCGCTTGGGCGGGGGGTTTGGTCGCCTGACTGCACTCGCACTGTCGGAAAGATTCCTGCGCGTTCCCTGCGTCGCGCGGTCCACTGCGATTCTATTTGCACCGGCCCCTCTTCACCATTTGCGTAATGACGAAAGCTGCTCCAGGGCCAATCTTCCGGGCGCGCTACGAGACCGCGTGCCACGGGATTGCGGTGCATGTAGCGGAGCTTCTCCACGAACTTGTGTTCGCTCCAAACATTGAAATCGTAGTAGCGGGCTTGCCAGAATGGTTCGGCGGCACGCAGCGCCAGCGTGCGCGAGACGGATTGCTTCAGCGACTGCATGGCTCGCGCAAGAACGCCTCGTTCCGGTTCGCTGACTAACATGTGGAGGCGCTCGGGCATCAGCACGTATCCGTAGACTTGCAGCCTGTGCTGCTGTCGGGTTCGCTCCAGCGCGGCCTCGCATACGGCGCAAGATTTCGCATCTCTCAGCTTCGGCTGTCTGTGATAGCAGCTAAAGGTCAGGAAGTGGAGTTGGCCAGTTTCCTGGTAACGCTTTAGACCCCAGGGCATGGGGTGAGTATGGTGCTTGAGCGGCGCCTTCGTCTGTGATGGGCAAACCATTCAAATGTGCGGGAACCTTCCGACGAAAAAACCCGCCCAAGCGGAGCTTGGACGGGGCACCCTCAGATTCTGTGATTTTACTCAGCGTCGCACGGCGGCTGCGACTTCTGCTGGCTCCGGCTCCAGCTTTGCCGTGAAGTGGCGCAGGAATGGGGCTTCGTAGGTTAGCTTCATGCCTTGAATCTGGTCGCGCCTCTTCCAGACTTCCAGGATGACTTCAACCACGTAGTCGATGTGGCTCTGGGTGTAGACGCGGCGGGGAATGGCTAGACGCACCAGATCCATTTTCGCTGCTGCTCCGAACATAAGGGTGCCGATCTCGACGGAGCGGATGCCGCCTTCGAGATAGAGTTCATTGGCGAGCGCAACGGCGGGAAAGCGATCGGGCGGAACGTGGGGCAGAAAGGCGCGCGCGTCAATGTAGACGGCGTGGCCACCGGGCGGCTGCACGATCGGCACGCCCTCGGCGGCGATGTGGTTGCCGAGGTAGGCAGTGGAAGCAATGCGGTATTCGAGGTAGTCCTCTTGCAGAGCTTCCTGCAATCCGACGGCGATGGCTTCGAGATCGCGGCCGGCTAGGCCTCCATAGGTGGGATAGCCCTCGGTGAGAATGAGCAGGTTCTTCTCCTGCTGCGCGAGCAGATCGTCGTTGGTGCAAAGAAATCCGCCGATGTTCGCCATGCCGTCTTTTTTCGCCGACATGGTGCAGCCGTCGCCGTAGCTGAACATTTCCTGAGCGATTTCTTTCGGCGTTTTCTGACCGTAGCCTTGCTCGCGGATCTTGATGAAGTAGGAGTTCTCCGCAAAGCGGCAGGCATCGAAGTAGAGCGGGATGCGATGCTTCCGGCAAACTGCGCTCACGGCTTTGACGTTCTCCATCGAGACGGGCTGGCCGCCGCCAGAGTTATTGGTGACGGTCAGCATGACGAGAGGCACGCGCTCGCGGCCGACTTTCTGGATCAAAGCCTCGAGTGCCGCGACGTCCATGTTGCCCTTAAAGGGATGCCTCAGGCTCGGCTGGCGGCCCTCGGCGATGACGAGGTCGACCGCCTCGGCGCCGACGAACTCCACGTTGGCGCGGGTGGTGTCGAAGTGCGTGTTGTTGGGGACGACATCGCCCTTCTTTGTTCCACACATCACGCTGAAGAGGATGCGCTCGGCCGCGCGGCCCTGGTGGGTGGGGATGACGTGCTTGTAGCCGAAAATATCCTGCACCGACGAGCGGAACCGCTCGAAGCTGCGGCTGCCGGCATAGCTCTCATCGCCTTCCATGATGGCCGCCCACTGGTGGGTTGACATGGCGCCGGTGCCGGAATCGGTGAGCAGGTCGATGAGGACATCGTCCGCGGGCAGGAGAAAAAGGTTGTAGCACGCGGCGCGGAGCAGTTGCTCGCGTTGAACGCGGATTGTCCGGCGAATGGGCTCGACGCTTTTGATGCGAAACGGTTCAATGATCGTGTGGGACATGTTGATTTCTCCTTTCTTACCACACACCCTTCGCCCCGCGGATGTCTGTGACCGAGATCACGCAAAGGCGGGAGCTGGTCTCTGAATTTGCCCACGCTGGCGAAATCGCAATGTCCGAATGGCCGAGACGGGGCAAGCCCCGTCCGTACAAGGGGAAGAAACTCTCGGCATCGCTAAAGCGATGCCCTGATACGAAGTCCGAGTTTCCCACTCTTGTCACGATCAGGAAACTTTGACGGAGTCCCGCCGTTCGGCAGGAACGTATTTTACGGCGGCGGTGCGCTCCAGTTTGTCCCAAGCGAAGGGGCGACCCTGGATGGCACGCTTCAGGGTTCGGAACAGTACGATGGAAAAGACCTGGCGATAGGCAAAGCGCTGCAACCACACTTGGCTGAGCAGCCAGGCATCTTCGCGGGCTTCGGGCTGGCGACGCTCCAAGGCGAAGGCGAGCGCCGAGGCGATGAAATCAATCACCAGGAATGCGCCGAAGAAGAGCAGCAGCCGCTGGAAGCTGGCCGGATCGTTGGATTCGGGATGGAAGTGTTTCTGGACGAAATACCAGATCACGCCGACGGCAAACATCAGGTCAATGAAGGGCGAGACCAGCGGAAGCAGAATCTGGAAGATGAGGATATTAGGGAGTGCGACGAATCCCAAGACGCCTTTGCGCGCGAAAACGCCGCGATGCTTAAAGACGGCTTGCAGAATTCCAAACGACCAGCGAAAACGCTGCCGCATCAAAGCGCTTGCGGTCGTTGGAGCCTCGGTGAAGGCGAGCGCCAGGTCTTCATATTCCACGCGATAGCCGTTGCGCAGCAGAGCCATGGTTAGATCGGCGTCTTCGGCGACGGTGTCCATGTGGTAGCCACCGGCTTCGCGAACCGCCTCGGCACGCCAAGCGCCGATTGCGCCCGGCACCACGCTCACCGCGCCCATGGTGTTGAGCGCGCGCCGCTCGAAATTCTGGCTGGTGATGTATTCGAGCGCCTGCCAGCGCGTCCAGAGGTTGACGCGGTTGCCAACCTTGGCATTGCCGGCGACGGCTGCAACTTTCGGATTGAGGAAGTGCGGCACGAGGCGGGCGATCGCATCGGGCGCGATGATGGTATCGGCGTCGATGCCGACGAAGAGTTCCGCGTTACCGATGTGCTCAAGTCCAAAGTCAAGCGCCTCGGCCTTGCCGCCGTTGGGCTTGGTGAGAATCAATACCCTGCCGGCGGCTTCTTCGGCGGCAAACGCGCGGCGCGCGATTTCCAAAGTACGATCCTTGGAACCGTCGTCGATGACGATCACGCGCAGATTGGGATAGTCGGAATCGAGCGCGCCCTGAATGGTGCGTTCGATGACCTTCTCCTCGTTATAAGCGGGAATGAGAACCACGACCCGGGGCCGGTAGGCCGTAATCTGCCTGGGCGTTCCGTACACATGCGAGCGGAGACGGTCATAGATGGCGAGGACGCCGATTGAAATCAGGCGCCCGGTCATCAGGATGTCACCGAGGAAAAAAATGACGGTGATGCCCGTCATGGTCGCACTGAAGAGCCAGAAGCTGATCCAATTCAGCCGGGCGGACCAATACTCGTTGTGCGGGAGCGGCGGCATGACATCCGCGATTTTTGTTTTGCCCATCAACTGGTACACGGGGACAAATTGAAATCCGCGGGCACGGGCGCCGTCGATAATCAGCGGGAGCGCCAGCACGGTTCTTTCGCGGTTGCCGCCGCCATCGTGCATGAGAATGATGTTGCCGCACTGGGTATCGTTCGGTTGGCAGGGTGGCAAGTGGTCGAGCACGCGAGCTGCGATTTGTTGCGGCGAAAGCGCGGGTTCGTCGTTCCAGTCCTTGGTATCGATCTTGTTGCCGATGGTGATGTAGCCCAGGCTCTGCGTGAGTTCGAGCGGCCGCACCTCGTCTTCGGTGTCGGGCTCGGCATCGACGGAGTACGGCGGACGGAACAGCATGGTGCGAATGCCCAGGCGGCTGGCAAACAAGCGCTCGGTGAGGTTCAGCTCCACCTTCATGTAGCCGTTGCCAATCGAGCTGATGTCGGGATGCGTGAAGGTATGGTTCCCGATCTCATGGCCTTCGCGATAAATACGCTGGGTCAAGCCGCTGAACTTCTCCGCCTGGATTCCGATCAGAAAGAATGTTCCCGGCACGTGCTCGCGTTTAAGGACATCGAGAATTTTCGGGGTCCATTCCGGATCGGGACCGTCGTCGAAAGTAATGGAGAGTTGCTTTTTGCTGGCGCCATAACGGGCCACGCGATATGGCTCGGGCAGACTCTTGAAGTCTTCGCCGTCGATGAGCCCGGTCTGCCTGTCGATGGTCAACTCGCGCTCGCCGTTGGCAGGCCGCGCTTCGATGTGCAGGATTTCGCCCTCACCTTCCATGTCGACGTCCTGACCGGGAGGGACGTCTTTCAATCGATCGGACGCATTGGCTTCTCCGGGCATGTCCCAAACACGCCACAGGGAGCGGTCTTCCGCGCCCAGCCTCCACAAGGCGAAGGTCTGGATGCCAAGCATCTGGGCGGCACGCATCTCGTTCAGCGCAGTCACCGCATCCAGGAACCAGACATCGTGGCGGAAGTTATCGTCGTCCTGATAGCTGAAGTGCGGATTGAGCGCGTCGCCGTCAAAATCAACGTCTACCTCGGAATCGCGCGCCCCGAGCCACGCCTCCTGCACGGAAACGCTCTTGTCGGCTTCTCCGGGCGGCAGCTTGCCTTTCTTCGGCCTCTCGGGCCAGTCGTAGCCGTAGTTGGCGATGGCGCAGATGAGCTTCTCTTTCGGAATCTCCTTGAGTGCAGACTCAAGGTTCGCCGTGAACCAATCCTGCGAGGCGACGGGGCCGGGGGTTCCACCGGGAAAGTGCTCGTCGTAGTTCATGATGACGACGCCATCCACGGCAGACGAAATGGCCTTGTAATCAAAATCCTCGTTGCGCACCTGAACGCTGACGTACAGCTTCATTCCCTTGGCGTGCAGATCGGACGAGAGTTCGTTCAGCAGGGCCACGTATCCGGATTGCGCTTTCTTCGGGAAGGATTCGAAATCGATCATCAAACCGCGATAATGATCGGAGGCAAGATAAATCCCGATCTCGCGTCGAAACTTGGCGTGAGCTTCCGGATTGTTCAGAAAATCGCCGATGCCCGGAACAAAGTCGATGCCGTCAAAGTTCTGCACCACCGGAAACACTTCCATGTCGGTGTCTTCCGCCTTCAGAAACGTCATTACCTTGTCATCCACGGTACGGACTTTTTGCCCGTGAACCACATCAAACATGGTGTTCGTTTCCGTATCCACGGCTTGCAGATGGCCGTCCGCACTGAGAACCTGCAGCCATGTCGGGAAGAGCAAGTCGATCTGGCGCGCATACTCGCGCAAGGAAGAAAAGCTGGCCGAGTCCCAGGAGACGTAGAATGCGGCGCGAACCCCTTGCTCGGAGTTCAGCGTGAGTTGAGAAGGAGCTTTGCGGGCTTGATGGCGGTGTCCGGCGCGGGCCAGAGTGGCCAAGCGGCGCTTCTCGCGCGCTTTCTCCTTTTCGTCTTCTTTCAGAGCGTGGTAAGGCTTCTTTTCAGACAGCCAGGAAAGGTCGGGCAAAGGCTCGCTGCGCAGGGCGCTGTAGATAAAAAAGATCACCAGCAAAGAAAAAGAAAGGGCGGCCGCGTCGACCAAGCGGCGAAGCCGCCTCCAGCGCGCTTGCAAGGGATCGTAAAAAACCTGTTTCGCCATCTCGTTGTAGTCCCTTCATCCTAAGGTGAGAGCCGCAGGGGGTCAAACCCGGTTCCCAGTAGGGCAGCCATTCCGGTGAGCTGTGCAGGAAAATCGCGTGATTCGCGATATATTTCCAACGTGCACAGCCTGATCCGCGAACATCGCAGTTTTTTCCTGGGAGCCACTCTGGCCGCCCTGGCATTGCGGCTATTTTTCTTCGTCTATTTTCCAGTGGTCACGGATGACTCGCGCGTCTACGCCGACCTAGCCACCAACTGGCTGCAGCACGGCATCTACGGCCAGACGCAGGGCGGGCAGCCGGAGAAGCCGACCATGCCGACCGACACGCGCCTGCCGGGATATCCCGCTTTTCTGGCTGGGATTTTCTGGCTATTTGGGTCCGGCAACGTCAAAGCAGTCCTCCTGACGCAGATTCTGTTCGACCTGGCCACCTGCCTGATTGTTGCCGACCTTGCCCGCCGGGCGATCTCCGAACGCGCGGCGAGAATCGCTTTTGTGCTGGCGGCGCTGTGTCCATTCCTGGCGAACTATGCCGCCGTCGAGCTCACCGAAACCTTGGAGATCTTCTTTACCGCGCTCGCTCTCGATTGCGCGGCGGCCGCTCTGAATCGAATGTATGACGCTCGCGTAGGGATGGGGATCCCTTCGGCAAGCTCAGGGCAGGCTCTTGATCGGAGTTCCCGCAAGCTCTGGGCCGCGACCGGCGCGGCGATTGCGGCCTGTATCCTGCTGCGCCCCGACGGCGGCATCCTGCTGGCGGCGGTCGCGCTTTATCTGGCGGTGCTTGCGTGGCAGCGTCGCACCGACGGGAAAAATATGGCTGACGTTCTCGTCGCGGGCATCATCGTTGCAGTATTTGCGTTGGCGCCGCTCGTTCCCTGGACGATTCGTAATTTCCGGACGCTCCATCATTTCCAGCCGCTAGCTCCCCGTTACGCCACTGACGCGGATGAACTCGTCCCCCGAGGTTTCAACCGCTGGGTCAAAACCTGGATCGTCGACTACGTGTCCGTGGAAGAAATCTACTGGAACGTTCCCGGCGACAAGATTGACCCGCAGAAGCTGCCGTCGCGCGCCCTCGATAACGCGACGGAAAGGGACCGAACGCTGGCCGCCGTCGCGGACTATAACGAGGCGCAGGACATGACGCCCGAACTGGATGCGCGCTTCGCCAACTTAGCCGCCGATCGCATTCGCGCCCACCCCGTGCGCTACTACGTTGTGCTGCCCCTGCTGCGCGTCGCGGACATGTGGCTGCACCCGCGAACCGAAATTCTTCCTCCCGACGTGCGCTGGTGGGAATTCAATGACGACGCACCGCGCTCGTTCGCGGCAGTGGGGTTCGGCTTGCTGAACCTGGCTTACGTGGCGACGGCGCTGCTGGCGCTGGTTCGCAGGCCGCCGGGAATTCGCTGGGCAGGATTGCTGGTCGGCTTCCTGCTGCTGCGCTCGGCATTTCTGGGAACGCTGGAAAATCCGGAGCCGCGCTACACACTGGAATGCTATCCCGTAGTCATCGTGCTCGCATCTTCGTTGCTGGCACAGAGGAACCGCCAAGCCGAGTAGAGACGCGGCTTGACGCGGCTTCTGTATACACTCGGCGCATTGGTTCCGGATAGAGCAACCGTGAGTCCGACTCGACCGAAGCGGCCTTTTGCAGATTGGGAAAAGTAGTTCTTAGTTCAGCGGCGAGTCGGTCATGCGGAACCGCGTACGGACATGTTCGGACAGCAGTTCGATGGCTTCGCGATTGGTCACTCGATCGGCCTTCGCCAGATAGCTAATCGCTTTCACCAGCATCTTCTGGCCGTCCACATAGCGGGAGTCGTCGGTGCGATCGCGCTTCTTACGAGACAGATCCGGAGGGACGGGGATGGTAAAAACCTTGGCCATGCGAACTCAACTTTCGGAGGTTCTCGTGCAGTATATCGCTCCAGCCGGTCTTTTTCAGCTTGTTTCTGTTGGTCCGGGTTTTGCCCGATCTGAAAGCTTATCCTTGCGGAGAGATAAACTTAGTTCTTCCGGTTGTCTTCAGCTTGAAGACGTCCTCGGGAAATTTGTTTTGATTGATCTTGATCTCGGAATATTTCGCCAGGCGATAGTCGCCTCCCGGCTCAAACAACTGCTGCTGCACCGAAATGCCCCGGTCCGGGTCAATCCAAAGCAGGATACGCGCGATGTTGTTTCGCAAACGGGCAGACTTCGGAATCAACTCCAGTTCCTCAGCTTTGATGCCGTTGGCGGCCACCGACCCCAGAAACTTCACGTCGTAAGACTTGAGCAAATCGTGCCCGCCGCCGCCGAAGCCGAGCACCAGGAAGCTCTCGACGTCGCTGCGATTTTTGCCGGGATTGTATTCCTCGACCTGATCGATTTTGGGATGGTACACCTGAACTTTGCCGCCGCTATAGAGGACGTACTTCTTGTCGGTCTCGACGATGTCGGCAGCCATCTCTATTTCGCCGCCTTCACGGCGGAAATAAATCTTCCCCTTCTGCCTCGCGGTTTCGTCGACGGCCTTGATGACCTCATAGTATTGGTCGGTGACGAAACTCGCCTCGGTGGTTCGGAAGTTTCGGGCGGCAGCATCCATCTGGGTGAGGACGCGATCGAGCTCAGCGGATTCGCTCTGCGGCCACGCAGTCGCCGCCAGCAGCCAGCCGATCGCCACGGTCCCGAGAACAAGCGTTCTAAGCACAGCTCTCATTGATAAACCAGTTCTAATGAACCCAGCTCTATTCTTTTTCAACCCAGACTTTGTAACTCTGCGTGTGGCCGGAGGCGTCTTTGACCGGCTCGTACTTTGTAATGCTGACGGCCCCGGAGATCGGTTCAATGATCTGCTCCAACTGCCGGCGAACATCCGCGCCCTCAGTGGTATTCACTGCCGAGGCCTGGATCTGATAGATTAAGTCGCCCTTCTCACCGGGAATCACAACCACGCCGGTAAGATGCGGGTTGCGCTCGACCGGTTTGTCCTTGAAGTTGATGAAATGCGGCGAAACAAAAACAAACAGGAGAATCAGCGTGACCATGATGTCGTAGTGCAGGCTGCCCCGCTCATACGACCAAAGAATGTATCCGCGAATTGTGCGCCAGATCGCGCCCATGGGAGAAACGGCGCTTTCCAGCACCGTCGAGGCTGTTTCGGGTTGCTGCCAGTGTATTTGGGAATTCATGCGATGGCAAATCGAGGCCGCCGCGCGGGTACAAGGCCGCGGCTGACCTCAGCGGCTAAAGCCGCCATTAATTTTGCGGCAGTTACGGCGCGGCTGAAGCCGCGCCCCTTCAAGACAAAATCGATAGCCGAGTTCTTCCGCAAGCTGTTTATGCGCTCCTTTTTGGCGCCGGGATAAGGTCAGTGCCCATATAAGGCTGCAGCGCCTCCGGAATGCGCACGCTGCCGTCGGCTTGCTGATAGTTTTCGACGATCGCAACCCATGTGCGTCCTACGGCTAAACCGCTGCCGTTTAATGTGTGCAGGAATTCCGTCTTACTCTTTCCCTCGGGACGGTAGCGAATATTCGCCCGCCGCGCCTGAAAAGTTTCGAAATTTGAGCACGAAGAAATCTCGCGAAACAAATTCTGTCCCGGCAGCCAGACTTCAATGTCATAAGTCTTAGCTGCAGAGAATCCCATATCGGCGGTGCACAGCGTGACTACGCGGTAGTGCAGGTCGAGTTTCTGCAACACCATCTCGGCATCGTGGGTCAGCTTCTCCAATTCATCGTAAGAAGTCTCCGGACGCGAGAACTTCACCAACTCGACTTTTTGAAATTGGTGCTGGCGAATGATGCCGCGGACGTCCTTCCCATACGATCCGGCTTCGCTGCGAAAACAGGGAGTGTACGCGGTCAGGCTCACCGGCAATTTCGCCGCATCCAGAACTTCGTCGCGATAGAGATTCGTAACCGGAACCTCGGCCGTCGGAATCAGCCAGAGATCTTTCTCGCCGTGCGGCACGCGAAACAAGTCCTGAGCGAACTTCGGAAGCTGCCCCGTACCATACATCGACTCGGAATTCACCATATACGGCGGAAGCACCTCGGTGTATCCGTGCTCCCGCGTGTGCAGATCGAGCATGAAATTGGCGAGGGCCCGCTCCAATCGCGCACCCAGCGCCCAATACACGGCAAAGCGAGCGCCCGTAAGTTTGGTGGCACGCTCCAGGTCGAGGATGCCCAGCTCTTCGCCCAGCTCCCAGTGCGGCTTGGGCTTGAAATCGAAATGCGGCGGCGCGCCCCAGCGGCGAGCTTCCACGTTATCTTCGACGCTCGTCCCCACCGGCACGCTGTCATGGGGAATGTTCGGAATCGAGGTCAGAATTTCGCGCAGACGCGTTTCCTGTTCGGCCGCCTTTTTTTCAGACTCCTGAATCTGCTCGCGCAGTTCTTTTGTTTCGTTGATTTGCGCCGAAGCGTCCTGCCCGCTCTTCTTGAGCTTGGCAATTTCCTCGGAAGCCCGGTTGCGACGCGCTTGCAGGGTTTCCGCCGCCGTGATGGCCTGCCGGCGCTCGCCATCGATGGCGCGAAAGTCTTTCAAGACTTCCGCCGGATTCATTCCGCGCCGCCGCAGGTTTTCTTCCACCAGCGCGAGGTTGTCGCGAACAAAATTTAGATCGAGCATTCTGCTTTAACTTTAGCTGAAAAGTAGGATGCAATGCACGCCGACGATCAAAGTCTTGAACCGCAGAGGACGCGGAGAGCGCTGAGAAGAACGGGGCAAAAAAACCTCAGCGACCTCTGCGTCCTCTGCAGTTAGCGTCCTTTCTCCTGTAAACTAGCTCGCGATGAGACTCTCCCGTTCCCTGTATGTGGTGCTGGTGTTGCTCGGCTTGACGTTGGTCTTGCTCTGTTCGATTCCAGGCGCATTCGCGTCCGCTTACAACGCCCGCCCCAAGCTGATTGTCGTCATCGTGATTGACCAGTTCCGCGGCGACTACCTTGAACGCTATCGCGACCAGTTTGGCGACGGAGGGTTCCGCGTCTTTCTCGATCGCGGCGCTTATTTCACCGACTGCAACTACGACTACGCCAACACCCGCACCGCTCCCGGACACGCCACCCTCTTCACGGGAAGCTATACCAGCGGACACGGCATCGTTGCGAACGAATGGTGGGACCCGCAAAAAAAGAAGCGGGTAACGTCGGTCGAAGACGACACGACAAAACTTGTCGGCGGCGACCGCGACCTAAAACCCGCCCAAGCGGAGCTTGGACGGGGCACCCCCGGCACGTCGCCGCACAACCTCTTGAGCGATACGCTTGGGGACGAGTTGAAATTGGCCACAGGCGGCAAAGCCCGGGTATTCGCCATCTCGCTGAAAGATCGCGCCGCCGTGTTGCCCGCAGGATTTTCCGGAGACGCCGCCTACTGGATCGATCCCAAAACCGGCGACTGGATCACCTCCACGTACTATCGTCCGGATCTTCCCGAGTGGGTGCGCAATTTCAACGGCAGACGTCCTGGGGAAGGACGCGCGGCAAAATTCTGGAACCGCGAGTGGAAAGACAGCGACGGAAACACGCTCAGCTCAACCGCGCCGCGAAATGGTAAGGACGGCGCGCCCGCCGGCTTCTACGAGGTCGTCGGCTCCACTACCTTCGCCAACGATTACCAACTGGAATTCGCCAAGGAACTTGTTTTGTACGAGAAACTGGGCGCAGGCCCGGCGACTGACCTGCTCATGATCAGCCTCTCGGCCAACGATATTCTCGGCCACCAGGTTGGCCCCGACTCCCCGCAAATGCGCAGCATGGCGCTCGAACTCGACCGAAGTTTGGCGGAGTTTTTTGGCTTCCTCGGTCATCAGATTGGAATGGCCAACGTGTGGATGGCGCTGTCCGCCGATCACGGCGTCGCGCCTCTGCCTGAATTCGCGAAAACTCTTCGCTTGCCTGCCGCCAATCTCGACACGAAAGCTTTGCGCGAACAGATCAATTCCCTGCTCTCGAAAAAATACGCGAAGAAAGCCGACTATGTGCTCGATCTCGATTACCCGCTCGCCTGGCTGAGCGAAGACGCGTTCGCTGGACATAAAGAGTCCGATGCCGAAGCCGACGCGGGCGAAGCCATGAAACAGGCGGGATTGGCCGGATACTTTACCAAGTCGCAGCTTGCGCGTGGAGAAACTCCGGCCACGGAAATCGGGCGGCGCTATGCCCATAGCTACTCGCCCGAAGGTGGGTGGTATGTGATCGGAATTCCCACTCCGTTCAACGTCGGAATCATGAAGGGTACCGACCACGCGACGCCTTTCTCGTACGATACCCATGTGCCACTCGCCTTCTATGGGCTCGTCTTCCAGCCCGGAACCTACCGGACGCACGCCGAACCGGTCGATCTCGCGGTGACGCTGGCCTCTTTGCTCGGAATCAATGCTCCCGCGAAAGCTACGGGAAGAGTGCTGACCGAGGCGCTGCTGCCGCCGCATCACGCCATCGCTCCGTCCGCCGGAGGTACTCAATGACGCCTATTGACAATCCGGACTTGAGCGTCAGCTTCGCCGGCATCGAGCTGAAGAATCCGATCATCGCCGCTTCCGGCACATTCGGCTATGGCATCGAATTCGAAGACATTGTGCATCTCGACCGGCTCGGCGGATTAGTCGTCAAAGGTCTCTCCAAAGAACCAATGACCGGAAATCCGCCGCCGCGCCTCTATGAGACTGCTGCGGGAATGCTGAATGCCATAGGGCTGCAGAATATCGGAGCGCCAGCGTTCCTCACCGAAAAACTTCCGGCGTTGCGCGAGAAGAAGAATGTGGTCGTGTTCGCCAACGTCTTCGGCTACACTCGCGCGGATTACGAGCAGACGATTGAGATCCTCAATCAAGGCGAGGGCATTGCCGCGTACGAAATCAACGTGTCCTGCCCCAACGCGTCGCAGGGCGGCATTCAGTTCGGCAGCGACCCGCACTTGCTCGACGAAGTGGTGCGGACGGCGAAACGCGTAGCGTCGCGGCCCATCATCGTGAAACTCTCGCCCAACGTCACCTCGATCGCGCAGATGGCGCGTGTGGCCGAGGAAGCGGGCGCCGACGCCATCTCCCTGGTAAATACGTTTCTAGCCATGGCGATTGATGCGGAAACGCGCCGCCCGAGAATTGCCAATGTAACCGCCGGCCTGTCCGGCCCGGCCATCAAGCCCATCGCGCTGCGGATGGTCTACGACGCCGCTCACGCCGTGAAAATTCCGGTGATCGGCATGGGCGGAATCGCCACCGCGGTGGATGTAGTGGAATTCATGCTGGCAGGAGCCAGCGCCGTGCAGGTGGGAACGGCGAGTTACTTCGATCCGGTGGCGACCGAAAAGCTGGTGGAGGAACTGACCGAATATTGCCGCGAACACCGCATCGAGCGCCTCAGCGACCTCACCGGTGGTCTGCTGACCGACTGACGCCCTTCCACCTGTAGAGACGGGGAAAGCCGTCATCACGCGGTCACTGCAAGAGCGGCAGGCGGCGCCCTTACGATCCGGTGATCTTCACACGTATTTCTTCCGGCAGGCGCTCGCGGATCTCCGCCGGCAGCCGGTCATGCACACGCCGCGCCCCGAGCTTGGCCACATCCACAACCACCATGGGCGCCGGAGTTGCCACGGCCACGACCAACCAGATCAACGCCGACAGCGCGAAGCCCGCCAGCGCGCCGATCTCCAGCCAGAAAGCATGGCGCGGCCCAAAATAACGGATCACCGCAAACGCCAGCAGAAACACGGCGGCTGATACCGAGGCGAGCACAATCAGCGAAATATCGATGATGCGGTGCAGTTTCTGGCGGCGGCGGCAGCGCTCGCAGGTGGCGAAATGCAACTCGTAGTCCCCGCGCATCTCTGGAGCCAGGCCGGAAATATCGTAGCGCCATCCCGCAAGGATTTTCCCTACGATCGGTTCGACGCACTCGCTCATAAAAGGCTACAGCCGGATGGGTTCGAGAACTTCCGTCTGGGTCGCCAGCAGCACACGATTGTGCCACAGCCCCTGACGGCCGCCGAGCGCCTGTTCTGCCGCGGCTCGCGCGATTTCGGGATGGTTATTTTGCTCAGATAAATGGGCCAGAATTAAGTATTCAGCTCCTCCATCATAGTCGCTGGAGAAGAATTCCGCGAGCGCGTCATTCGACAAATGCCCCACCCGGCTCATCACCCGCTGCTTCACCGACCACGGATACGGCCCCGAACGCAGCATCTCGACATCGTGGTTCGATTCCATCACCAGCACGCCGCAGCCGCGCAGATGGTCGCGCACGCTCGCCGGCATGTAGCCCAGGTCGGTGACAAAGCCAATCTTGACGCCTTCCGCGCGAAACGTGAAGCCCACGGGATCGGCGGCGTCGTGCGGGATCGTGAAAGGCATGACCTCGATATCGCCCACGCGAAAGCCGCGCCCGGCAGAGAAATGTTCCGATTTCGGCAGTTCGGGAATCGCACCGTCTTCATCCCGCACGGCGCGGCTCCACGCATGATGCGTCGGCGCGGTCAGAAAGACAGACACGTTCAACTTGGTTGCCAGCCGCTGCAGGCCGGCAACATGGTCGGAGTGCTCATGCGTGATCAGGATCGCGGAGATTTCCTCGGCGCGCTCGCCGAGCGCCTGCAGCCGCTTGAAAGTTTCGCGGCCGGACAGACCGGCATCCACCAGAATACGCGTTGCGCTTGTCGCCACCAGCGCGCAGTTCCCACGGCTCCCGCTAGCGAGCACCGACACCGATACTCCCATAGCTGTAGCTTACCCCCAGCGGCTGTGGAAACGGGAACAGTTTTTCAGCGGCCGGTACCTTTGATGGGACTGTCTTTGATGCGCGCTCCCGAAAGCGCCGACTCCACCTTGTAAAGTATCGCTTGTGCAGCACAGTAGCGTGATGCGCAAGATGCCCAGCGACGATACACGCGAGGGCGGACGACATTCGCACTGCCGATGGAAACAGCCGGATGCACTTCTGAGTCTGCGGTTTCCCTCCGGTTATGTCAGAATCAACCGCATTCGGGTTCCTTTCGATTTTCACCATTGAGGTGCCAACGTGTTGATCCTTCATAAACACATGCATGCATCGCGGATCGTACTGGCGGGAGCCCTCCTGGGTCTGGCGGGATGCGGCTCGGGCTCGCAGGTGATGAACTCCGGCAATTTCTCCGGGACCGTTGCCACCCAGAGTGACCGCGCGACCGGCACGCTTACGAGCCGTACCGGAGTGGCCAGCGTAAGGCTGAGCCCTGCCCACCTCATAGGCGGCGCTTCCACCGAAATCACGGTGATCCTGACCCAGCCCGCTCCGGGCGACGGCATAGCCGTGCAACTGAAAAGTTCTGACGCGAGCGTTGTCGCAACTCCCGCGACGGTGACAATTCCTTCCGGGCAGACCAGCGCTACGGTCGCGGCTTCGACATCACCAGTCAGCGCCGCTACCGCAGTTGCCATCAGCGCGCTCTACGGGGATACCGTCGCGGGGACCTCGCTCAATATCGCTCCTGCGACAACGTCCCCATTTACGGTCGCGATAAAGCCATCCACCGTCACGATAGCCACCGGGCACTCCGGATCGACCAAAGTTACAACCAAGGTGACGTCCGGATTCGATGAAGCACTGCACCTGACCGTCTCGAAGGTGCCTGCCGGGGTCTCGGTGACCCTTACTCCTTCGGTGATTCCCGCTCCCGGAGCTGGGACCTCCAACGCACACATCGCTGTTTCAGAAAGTGCGGCGCCGGGAACCTATTCCCTTCGGGTGAAAGCCAGCGATGGCACGACTTCCCAGAGCGCCACATTGACGCTGGATGTGGCATCCTCAGGTCCCGGGGCGACGTTCCAGGGATGTTGGTACCAGCAGGACGGTAATCGCTACCAAGGAGTTACGATCTCGGTCGCCAACCCGGGCACCTATCCCTTTAACGCGGTCCTGTATTACGGCGCGACCTGCGACCCCAACAATTGGGCCGATGAGTTTGGGTTCGGAACTCCCTTGAGTTTTGGCGGTTTCGACTGGATTTTCTGGTTTACTGATTTCGCCAATCAGAGTGACATGTCAGCGTTTTGGTACGTAGGGAATGACAAGTCGAAATGCGTGAGCTACGCCGTTGCTCCCGATTGCTAGCGGCCGGTGGATGGCGCCACCAGGAGGTTCCGCCACGTTGCGAAATTAGATAGCAGTTTGCGGCGCGAGCAGCCGTTATGGCCGAGAAGCCGCGTCCGACTGCACTCTCCCGCTCCCCTGGCAGCGTGCCATAATTCCAATAGCCAACTCCCCCGATCACTTCCCGGCAAACAGATTATCCACCACTCCGCGCCCGATCGATCCGCCGAATGCGCCTGCGATTCCCGGCACGAACGCCAGAAAGGATTCGTAGATTTGCGCCCGCTCCGGCTTTTCCGAAAGAAAAAAATATGCCAGCCACTCCACCACCGGCACAAACACTCCGACCAGGACAACCCAGCGCCACGGCCTGCGCGGGCTCAGAAATCCCAGCAGCATGTTCGCCGCCAGCACTACCATCGCCGTCAACAGCAAATCGCCTACTTTGATGTCCAACCACCCCGCCGCCGCTCCCGACATCGCCGCCAGCAAATAATAAAAACCGTCGAGGCCAGATTTTCTTTTCGGAAGAATACCGCCCCAGGCTGTCGTCATAATCCCTATCTTACGAGTTTCCTATCTTACGAGTACGTGTAGAACCCGCGCCCGCTCTTGCGTCCCAGCCAGCCCGCATCCACCATCTTGATCAGCAGCGGACACGGCCGGTACTTCGGATCGCCCAGCCCATCCTGCAGCACGCGCATGATGTCCAGACACACGTCGAGCCCGATAAAGTCCGCTAGCGTCAGCGGCCCCATTGGATGCGCCATCCCCAGCTTGAACACTTCATCCACCGCCTCCGCCGTCGCCACGCCCTCCATCACCGCGTACATCGCCTCATTCAGCAGCGGCATCAGCACCCGGTTCGACACAAATCCCGGAGCGTCGTTCACTTCCACCGGCGTCTTCTCCAGTTTCACCGCCAGCTCGCGCACCGTCTCAAACGTAGCCTGTGACGTCGCGAGGCCCCGAATCACTTCCACCAGTTTCATCACCGGCACCGGATTAAAGAAGTGCATTCCGATGACCTTGTCGGCACGCCCGGTCAGCGCTCCAATCTTCGTGATCGAAATCGACGACGTATTCGTGGCCAGGATCACGTCCGGTTTCATTAGGCGATCCAACTCGCGGAAAATCTCCGCCTTGATCTCAAATTTTTCTGTCGCCGCCTCGATCGCCAGATCGCAATCCGCGAGCTTCGCCCGATCCACCACCGCCGTAATCCGCCCCAGCGTGGAGACCTTGTCGTCCGCCGTAATCTTGTTCTTCACCACTTCGCGATCGAGGTTCTTCGCGATCGTCGCGAGGCCGCGATCCAGAAATCGCTGCTCCACATCGCAGAGCACGACGTTGAACCCGCAGCGCGCAAACACGTGGGCAATCCCATTGCCCATCGTGCCCGCCCCAATCACTCCCACAAGCTGAATCGCCATAATTGCCTCACCCCCGATTCCTTCGCCAAAGATTGGACCACCAAAGAAGGAAACAGGAAAGTTTAGCAGAAAGGATCTTAGGCTCTGGAAGGTCGTGGAAAGGCTCTGATTCGGATGGCGCTCAGCAATAATCTCGAGGGTGCCCCGTCCAAGCTCCGCGTGGGCGGAAATTTACTGGCGGGTGGTTTCTATCCACGCGGGGGAAGCTACTTTTCTTTCGCAACGTTCAGACGCGTTTCCGCGCGCTGCAATGCGTCTTCTGCGCGCGTGTAGTCAACCTTAAGATCGTTGCTCTTCAGACGCTGTTCAGCGCGCTCTTTCGCTTTTTGCGCACGCTCAATGTCAATTTCCTGCGGACGCTCCGCCGTTTCCGCCAGGATCGTCACCTTGTCCTGCAGCACTTCCGCAAACCCCCACGCCACCGACAGCGTGTGCGTCGCGCCATTCGCCTTGTAAGTAATCACACCGACGGCAAGTTCGGTAATCAAAGGAGCGTGCCCGGGAAGAATCCCCAGATACCCGCTCAACCCCGGGATCTGCGCTTCCTCCGCCACATCCTTCACCAAGAGCCTGGAGGGAGTGACGATTTCGAGTTGGAAAGTATTCGCCATTGGTCGTTAGCCGTTGGTCGCCAGTCGTTAGNNCTAACGACTGGCGACCAACGGCTGATCTTACGCAGCCGCCCCCTTCATCTTCTCCGCCGTCTCGATCACTTCCTCGATCGTTCCCTTCATGTAGAAAGCCTGCTCGGGAATATCGTCATACTTCCCTTCCACAATTTCGCGGAAACCTTTCACCGTGTCGGCAATCTTCACGTAGCGTCCGGGAGTGCCGGTGAACTGCTCGGCCACAAAGAACGGCTGCGAGAGGAACTTCTGAATCTTGCGAGCGCGAGCCACCGTTACCTTCTGGTCTTCGCTAAGTTCGTCGATGCCAAGAATGGCGATGATGTCCTGCAGATCTTTGTAAGTCTGCAGTGTCTGCTTAACCATCTGCGCCACATCGTAGTGATCCTGCCCAACGATCCGAGCATCGAGAATGCGCGAAGTGGAAGCCAGCGGATCCACCGCCGGATAAATTCCAATCTCCGTAAGCGCCCGCGAAAGCACAGTCGTAGCGTCAAGGTGAGCAAACGTGGTGGCCGGCGCCGGATCGGTCAAGTCATCTGCCGGCACATAAATCGCCTGCACCGAAGTCACCGAACCCTTCTTAGTAGAAGTAATCCGCTCCTGTAACTCCCCCATCTCCGTAGCTAAGTTGGGTTGATAACCTACCGCAGATGGCATGCGGCCTAAGAGGGCGGATACTTCCGAGCCGGCTTGGGTGAAGCGGAAAATGTTGTCGATAAAGAGAAGCGTGTCGGAGCCCTCTTCATCGCGAAAATATTCGGCTACGGTCAGAGCGGTGAGCGCTACGCGGAGACGCGCTCCTGGCGGCTCGGTCATCTGGCCATAGATCAACGCGGCTTTTGACTCGTCGGGCTTGCCGGGCTTGATTACTCCCGACTCGGTCATTTCGAGCCAGAGGTCGTTGCCTTCACGGGTGCGCTCGCCTACTCCGGCGAACACGGAAAATCCACCGTGCTCCTTGGCAACGTTGTTGATCAGCTCCATGATGACGACGGTCTTGCCGACGCCAGCGCCGCCGAAAAGGCCGGTCTTTCCGCCTTTCAAGAACGGCTGGATGAGGTCGATAACTTTCACGCCGGTTTCGAACATTTCGGCCGTGGTCGACTGTTCATCGAACGCGGGCGCAAGGCGGTGAATCGGCATTCTCTTTTCATAGGCAATCGGGCCGAGATTGTCCACGGGTTCGCCGATGACGTTCATCACGCGGCCGAGCGTGCCGCGTCCGACGGGGGCGGAGATCGGCCCGCCCTGATCGATCGCCTTCATGCCGCGCACCATGCCGTCGGTGGCTTCCATGGCGACGCAGCGGACGCGGCCTTCGCCGAGGTGCTGTTGCACTTCGAGAATGACGTTGATGGGGGAAGGCACGGTGAAGCCATCGCTGACAACCTTCAGCGCTTGATAAATGGGGGGCATGGCCGCTTCGGTGAACTGCACGTCGACGGCGGGGCCGGCGATTTGGATTACGTTTCCGATATTTTCCGACATAGATAAGGTCTCAAAGTCGTTAGTCGTTGGTCGTTCGCTATTCGTCGTTCGCTGTTCGCTTCGGCCCCTAAAGGGGCTTTTGATTTCTACCAGCTTGCGGCATCGCTAAAGCAATGCCCCTTCAAAGCTATCTGCTTCTACTGCGCTGCCGCTCCGCTTACTATTTCTATAATTTCTTTTGTGATCTTGGCCTGGCGCGCGCGATTCATTATTAGCGTTAGCGAATCGATCATATCGCTGGCGTTGCTGGTTGCCGCATCCATTGCCGTCATGCGAGCGGCGTGCTCCGCGGCTACGGATTCGAGCAGCGCATGAAAAATCTGGATGCCAATGTACTTCGGCAGGATTCCCGCGAAAAGCCGCTCTGGCCGCTGCTCGTAGATGTAATCGATGGGCAACGTCGCGAACCTGGCGGCGGCCTCGTCGACGGCGGCGGTATCGGCTGGACGCAAGCCGACACCCGCCGACTTCGCCGCTTCGATTCGCTTTTTGCGTTCCTCTTCCGAAGCCTCTTCCGCCATGCTGACGTCAACTTCGCCGATCTCCTTGATGGGCAGCAGGCGTTCGGCGACGAGGCGTTGCGCGATGACCGACTTGAATTCGTTGAAGAGAATGTAGACGGCGTCAATCTCACAGCGGGTGTAGCGGGCGATCACGCCCTCGCTCAGAGTGGCCGCGAAGTTGTGTTCGACCTTGCTCAAGACTCCGACATACTCGCCAACGATCTGCACGCGACCGGCGCGGGGGGGAGCGACTTCATTCTCTGGCTGGACGGGCGAGGCGCCCGTCGCTCCATCGGCAGAGGATGCCCTCTTCGGGGCGATTGGATAGCGGCGGCGCATGAAGTCGCGGCCTTTGCGTCCAATGCATTCGACGTCGATATTCCGATCCGGATTGGACTCGATGAACCTTGACACCATCTTCAGAATATTGGTGTTGAACGCGCCGGCCAGGCCCTTATCTCCGGTGACCACAATCAGCAGGATGTTTTTTTCAGGGCGCTCGGCGAGCAGCGGATGACGCGGCAGCCCGGTAAACGGATCGTAGATATCAGCTCGCGACACGAGCGATTTGAGAATGTTGGTGAGCATCTGCGAATAGGGACGCGCGGCCAGAGCGCTCTCTTGCGCGCGGCGCAACTTCGCCGCGGAGACGGTCTTCATGGCCTGGGTGATCTGCCGCGTGTTGACCACGCTGCGGATGCGGCGCCGGATGTCGAGGATGTTGGGCATTATTTAGTCGTTAGTCGTTAGTCGTTCGCTCGTTCGCTGTTCGTCGTTCGCTCCAGCCCCTAAAGGGGCGTTACTTTCGAGGAGCCTACGGGGCGGCTGAAGCCGCGCCCCTTCAAAACTAAGTCAAAACCCGAGTTCTTTCGCAGCCTATGGAGACGCCGCAATCCGCGTCTCTACGGGTGCTACTTTGCTACTGCTTGCCTTGAGTCCACGAACTGCTGTTTTGCTTCTTTGATCACTCTGGACATCTCGTCTTTCAGATTGTCGTCGAGAATCTTTTTTTCCATGATCGTGTTTAGCAGGCCTGGATTTGTCGTGTCCACGTACTTGTAAAGATCTTTCTCGAAGTCGCGCACCTGATCGACCGGCATGTCGTCCAGCACACCGCTGGTGCCGGCGAAGATAATCAGAATTTGCTTCGAGAAGGGGAGCGGCGAGAACTGTGCCTGCTTCAGCAGTTCCACCAGATGCTTACCGCGGTTGAGCTGTTGCTGAGTGGCTTTGTCGAGATCGCTGCCGAACTGCGCAAAGGCCTCCATGGCGCGATATTGCGCCAGGTCGAGTTTCAAGGTTCCCGCAACTTGCCGCATGGCCTTGATCTGAGCGCTGCCGCCGACGCGGCTCACTGACAGGCCAACGTTCACGGCTGGGCGGACGCCCTGGTTGAACAAGTCGGTTTCAAGATAAATCTGGCCATCGGTAATCGAAATCACGTTGGTCGGAATGTATGCCGCAACGTCGCCCGCCTGGGTCTCGATTACGGGAAGCGCAGTAAGTGACCCTCCACCGTTCTTATCGCTCAACTTAGCGGCGCGCTCTAACAGGCGCGAGTGGAGATAGAAAACGTCTCCAGGATAGGCTTCGCGGCCAGGGGGACGGCGGAGCAAAAGCGAAATCTCGCGATAAGAGGCGGCGTGCTTGGAAAGATCGTCGTAGATACAGAGGGCGTGGCGTCCCGCATCGCGGAAATACTCGCCCATGGCGCAGGCCGCGTAGGGAGCGATGTACTGCATGGGCGCGGGTTCGGAAGCCGATGCGGCGACCACGATGGTGTATTCCATGGCGCCGGCATCTTCGAGAATCTTTACTACCTGCGCTATCGACGAGCGCTTCTGACCGATGGCGTTATAGATGCAGATGAGGTTGTTACCCTTGTTGTTGATGATGGTGTCGAGGGCAACGGCGGTCTTGCCGGTCTGGCGATCGCCGATGATCAGTTCGCGCTGTCCGCGGCCGATGGGGATCATGGAGTCGATGGCCTTTAGTCCAGTGGCCATGGGCTCGCACACGTGCTGGCGGTCAACGACGCCGGGAGCAAGGCGCTCCATGGGAATGAATGTATCGGTGGCGATGGGGCCCTTGTCGTCAATCGGCACGCCGAGCGAGTTGACGACGCGGCCAATCAGGGCGTCGCCCACGGGCACGCTCATGATGCGGCCGGTGCGCTTGACCTCGTCGCCTTCCTTGATCTCGGTGTATTCGCCGAGGATGACGACGCCCACCTGATCTTCTTCGAGGTTCATGGCGATTCCGGCGACGCCGTGCGGGAAGCTGAGCAACTCGCCGGCCATGACCTTGTCGAGGCCGTAAACGCGGGCGATGCCGTCACCGAGGGTGATGATGGTGCCAACTTCGTCGACTGCGATCTTCGATTCGTAGTTCTCAATTTGTTCGCGGATTAGTTGGGTAATTTCGTCTGCTTTGATTTGTGGCATAGAGTCAAGTCGTTGGTCGTTAGTCGTTGGTTGTTCGTCGTTCGCTGTTCGTCGTTCGCGCCAGTTCTGCCTTCACGGCTTTGCGCTGCGAGCGGACCTGTTTGCTCGTGGCTCGCACCTCACAGCAGTCAGCTCTCCACTAACTGCTCCCTAATTTTTTCTAACTGGCCCTTTACCGATCCGTCGTAAATCGTGCTGCCTACTTGCACGACTGCGCCGCCTAATAGCGAAGCGTCTTGTTCGTAGCGGGCGCGAACTCTTTTGCCGGTCATTTTTGCGATCTCGGCTTCGAGCATTTGTTTCTCTGGGTCGTTCAGTTGGCGCGCGCTGCTTACTTGGGCTTCGGCGAAGCCCTGGCGGCCGTCCAATTCCTGTTCCAGCTGTTTCAGGATTTCGCTAAACAGCGGCAGCCTGCGGTGATCGGTGAGTACGGCGATGAAATTCCGCACTTGTCTTGCGGCGCCCAGCCGTGTGGTGATGGCATCGATCACGGCGCGTTTCCGGTCTCCTGGAATGGACGGGTTTTCGAGGACGCGGCGCAACTGATCGCTTTCCTTGAGCAGGGCCTCGATGCCGTGCAATTCCTGGAGGGCGCGCGCGGGATCGAGCTGGCTGGCCGTTTTTACGCCAACCGGCGTCATCACAACATCAGCGAAGGCGCGGGCGTAGGTCCCGACGACGGAAGCCATGGCTAGTGGCCGCCCTTTCCGCCGTCTTTATCGTGATCATGCGAAGAAGCATCCGAAGCCAGTTTCGAGGCGAAGGTGCGGACCAGCACTTGGTCGGTGTTGGAATCGACGTTGATCTGCTGGCGGGCCAGGGCGATGGCGAGGCCGGCGGTGTGGGTGGTCAACTCGCGGCGGGCTTGCTTGGCGGCGGCGGCGATTTCCTGCTCGGCGGCGAGGACCACTTTGCGAACATCTTCTTCGGCGGCTTTCTGGATGCGGGCTTCCTCGGCGTTGGCTTCCTTTTCGGCGGTGGCCTGCATCTGTCCGATTTCAACATCCAACTGGCGGAGACGATTCTCGATGCCGGCTAAGCGGCGATGCGCGTCCTGGCTGGCGGCGCGCGCTTCGTCCAAAGCTTGCTGGATGGATGCGCTGCGGTTGCGCAGCACGCCGGGCACGTACTTGCGAACGGCCCAGAACACAATGACGGCAATGATGGCAAAGTTCACACCGAGCGCCAGCATGTAGGCCAGATGCACGCTCCAACCCGTTTTGCGCGCCAGCCAACGAACGGGCGCGGCGTACTTGAGATCTGCGTTCTCTTCCTGATCCTCTGCGGCAGACTTTTGCTCGGGCGCAGGCTGGCTGGCTTCTCTTGTGGGCTCGGCAGACGTTTGCGCGGAAGACGGTGGCGCGGAGGGTTCCTGGGCATAGGCGAGAGCGCGTGCGGGGATCGTCGACAAGAAAGCTAACAGCGCGAGCGCGAGCAACGGCGGGACAATTCCCGGCATCGTTTTCGGCCTCATCATGGCGAATCCAGAGCTGCTGTGACCACAGGCGGCTGCCGAGCTTCTCCACCCCGTCAAGCCAAAACCGGGCTTGACAGGGGCCCCGGTTCGCTCGGCTGGGCAGGCGAGGGCACCTGCCCCCACGCAACCCTGGACGGGCGAGGACGCCTGTCCCTCCACGAACTCTAGCGGCAGGTTCATTGGCCACCGACCTGGCTGGGCGATGCCATGGGACGCAACACGCTGCGCACGATATCACTGGCGAGTCTGGCTGCATCCGCTTGCAGCTTCGACATGGCCTGCTGCTTATCTTCTTCCATGGCGGCGCGGGCCTGCTTGACTTGTTCCTGCGATCGGGCGCGGGCTTGAGTCACGGCTTGGCTGCGGGACTCGGTGGCCTGCTGGCGGCGGGCTTCCTGGTTCTTGAAGACTTTCTGGCGGGCTTCGCGGAGGCGCTGCTCGTAATCGGCGGTGCGGGCCTCGGCGGCGGCGATATCGGCGCGCGCCCTTTCCATGGCACCCTGGGTACGGTTGCGGCGCTCGGCGAGCACGGCGGTCAGCGGGCGATGGACAAGGAAGGTATAAAGGATGTAAAGCGTCGCCAGAAGGATGACCGTGGGCACGGCTCCGAGCAGTAGTTCGCCTAGTTGTCGGAGTGTCTCGTCCATTTTCTGATGATCGAATTGACGATCGAATCCTGGCTGACCCTGCTGGAAGAAGAGCTGCCCCTAAAACCCTTAAAAATAACACTGTGGCGGCGAAGGTGTCAACGATTAGTCTTGTCCAATACAAGAT
>PLIC01000181.1 GCA_003139995.1 Candidatus Acidiflorens stordalenmirensis
AGCGGCTTAGTTCAAACGCCCTTCTAGGAGTCTGTCGGGAATAAGGTCTCAGGAACGGAGAATCACTTACAGGCACGGGACGACTTGTAACTTGCTGATTCTTCGTAGCGCAAATTCTGTTCCCGACAGACTCCTAGCGCGAATCCAAAGTTGCCGTGACCACAGGCTGCTGCCGGGCTTCGTCCGGCCCGACAGCCGAGGCAGTTGTCTCCACAAAAGCGGGGTACAGCAACGCTGAACCCAGTCTAGAAGCATGTCGACCTCCCGTAAGTGCCTGGCAACCGCGGGAATCACTAAATATAAATGCAGTTATATCAATCAGTTGGCAGGGAATGCTTATATGACATTTGGATGCATTGACACTGCCGGTCAATTGGAAAACATTAGAGGATTAGGCAGCAGAGTGCCGGCAGAGTGAAATGTGGGCCATGCCAGGATGATCTGCGCCCCGCTCTTACGCCCGAGTTTTGACGATGCCAAGAAGCCCTGGCAGCGATAGAATGGCACGGATAATCATCCGGCTACGAACACGGACTGGTGACCCTTCATTTCATGATGCGATCAATCGCGTTTTCCTGTCTCCTCATGCTGCTTGCTGGAACCATGGCGTTTTCACAAAATGGCCAAATCCCGGAAGCGAACGATTCGTACAAACTTACCCTTGATCGGTTGGAGTCGCTAAGCCTTTTGCCTCAACCAGAATGGCGCATTCATAGCGACATTGCCCACCCGGAGAATCTTTCCCTGAATGACGCCGATTGGCAGGTAATCGAGGTCAAGGACTTTCGCAAAGTTCGGTCTAAAGATGATGTTGTGATCTGGAAGGGAGCTCGCGTGCTTCGGCGGCGCATCGTCATTCCCGAAAAGATCGGCGGGTATGACGTTCAAGGCAGCCGGGTGAAGCTTGCGTTGAAGGTCCAAAGCGAGGACGATGGCGCGCTCATTACTATTTTCTCCAACGGATCGCTGGTTTCGCGCGGAGACCAGGACATGCAAGAGCCCATATTGCTCACCGAAAATGCCCAGCCGGGGCAACAGTTCCTTATTGCCGTCCGCGTGGTCGCAGCTGATGTGGATACCGCGTTGGTCGTCGCCCAGTTGAAATTAGAAGCGCCCGCAAATCGGCCGGACCCGAGCGCTCTACGGATGGAAATTTTATCCGCGCGGCCGATGATCGCCGCTTATGAGGACGGGAAAGCGGAACGTCAACACACACTCGACGAGGCGATAAAAGCGATCGATTTTGCTCCGCTGGAACAGGGCGACCAAAAGGGCTTTGACGCGTCGCTGCAACAATCCCAGGCGAAGCTCGAGGCATTGCGGCCGTGGCTGCGCCAGTTCACGATTCGAGCCGTCGGCAACGCGCATATTGATATGGCCTGGCTGTGGCCCTGGACGGAGACGGTAGAGGTCGTTCGTAATACGTTTCGCAGCGCGCTCGACCTGATGCGCGAATATCCGGATTTCAAATTTACGATGTCGTCGGCTCGCACCTACGAGTGGATGGAAGAAAAATATCCCGACCTTTTTCAAGAAATCCGACAGCGCGTCAAAGAAGGCCGCTGGGAAATCGTCGGTGGTATGTGGGTTGAGCCCGATTTGAACATGCCTGCCGGCGAGTCCCTGGTGCGGCAGATTCTGGTCGGGAAAAGATACTTCCAGCAGAAGTTTGGAGTGGACCCTAAGATTGGGTGGAATCCAGACTCCTTTGGTTATAACTGGCAACTCCCGCAGATCTATAAGAAATCGGGCATGGATTACTTCGTCACCCAAAAACTGCTTTGGGCCCACGAGTACACCACGTTTCCTTACAAGTTATTTTGGTGGCAATCGCCCGACGGCAGCCGCATGCTCACCTACTTCCCTCATAACTATGAGGGCGGTCTTGATGCAGACGGCATGGCGACAGATTTGTCGATTTGGGCGCCGTCGATGTATGGCAGTAAGACCGAAAACAATCCCACGATGATGCATCTGTACGGAGTCGGCGACCATGGCGGCGGGCCGACGCGCTCGATGCTCGATAACGTGCCGCAGTTGACGTCGCCCAACGAAGTCTACCCTAAGTTCGAATTCAGCACGGCCACCGAGTTTTTCAAAGATCTCGAGCCCAAGCTTCCCTCCATGCAGGTGCCCACCTGGAACGATGAACTCTATTTTCAATATCACCGCGGGGTGATGACCACTCAGGCCGAAACCAAGCGGCGCATCCGGCGCAGCGAGGAGAACATCCTGGACGCGGAGAAATTTTCATCGCTTGCCTATTTGCTGGGCCGTCCCTATCCACAGGACCCGCTGGTCAGCGATTGGAAGCGCCTGCTGTTCGATCACTTCCACGACATCATGCCGGGATCCGGCATTGCCGTGAACTATCTTGACGCGAAACGGAATCTGGAAGAGGTCCAGCTTTCCGGCACCGAGATTACAAACGCCGCGATGGACGAAATCTCCGCGCACATCAACACACAGGGAGACGGCGTCCCGGTGGTGGTTTTCAATACTCTTTCGTGGCCTCGAACGGAAGCAACGGAAATCGAAGCCCAACTTACAACGCCGGCTGGCAGCGCTCAAGTCTTCGATGCGGCTGGCAAGCAGATGCCCTCCCAGGTTCTGGCTCACGATCCCGCCACGAATCGCTTCCGCTTGTTAGTGCTCACTCATACTCCCGCGCTTGGGTATAAAGTCTACTTTGTGCGCGTGGGTGCTAGCGCGGTTTCCAAGCTGGTCACCCCGGCATCGGCATTGAAGTCTTCCGCAAACAGTCTTGAAAACGAGTACATCCGGCTCACAATTGATTCAAAAACCGGATGCATGACCAGTCTCTTTGACAAGCGCAGCCAAACGGAAACGCTAGCCCCAGCCGAAACCGACACCGGCGGGCCGAAGGACCGTACTTGCGGCAACCTTTTGCAAACTTTTGTCGATAAGCCGAAGGATCGGTGGGATGCCTGGAACATCGATGCGGATTTTGAAAAGCAACACTGGGATCTCGACAACGCGGATGAAGTCAAGCTGGTGGAAAGCGGGCCCCTGCGCGCCATCATTCGCGTAAGAAACCATTTCCAGAACTCCACCTTCGTGCGCGATATCACCATGTACGCTGGGGTCCCACGGGTTGACGTCAAGATGCAGGCCGACTGGAACGAAAAACATATCCTCTTGAAGGTAGCCTTCCCCCTCAGTGCCCATAACGATAAAGCGACGTTTGAAATTCCTTATGGCTCGATCCAGAGGCCGACCACTCGCAACACGCCGGCGGAACAGGCCGAATTTGAAGTGCCGGCGTTGAGCTGGGGCGATATTTCGAACGCGAATCATGGCTTCAGCCTGCTGAACGATTGCAAGTATGGTTACGATGCGAAGGGCAATGTGCTGCGGCTCTCGCTTCTGCGATCGCCGGAATGGCCGGATCCTCATGCCGATGAAGGTCACCATGAATTCACGTATTCGCTGTATGCGCACCGCGGAACCTGGCTCGATGCGCAGACGATTCGCCGCGGGTACGAACTCAACTACAAGCTGTTCTCCATGCCAACCGGCAAGCACCAGGGACGGCTTGCTGCGGAGCACTCGTTTGTGCAGGTGGAGCCAGACAACCTTGTGCTTACGGCGGTGAAAAAAGCCGAGGACGGCGATGGCTTGGTTCTGCGCTTCTACGAATGGGCAGGCAAGGAAGTTGACGCAAAGATTGCGCTCCCGCCGGGAGCGCAATCGGCTGAGGAAACGGATCTGATGGAACGGCCGATTGGTGCGGCATCGGTGCAGGACGGGGCTGTCATCGTCCATACCAAGCCATATGAAATCAAAACGGTGAAGGTGCAGTTCACTTTGCCGCAGTCTGGCATAATAGCAAGCTCAGCGCACTGAAATTGGTGTGCTGAATCCGGTTACTATTGCTCGGAGGCTGCGGTCTCGCTTTTCCGTGGGAGTAAGATTTTGTCGCAACAGGGGAATTCAAGGATCTTCTCCAGGCGCCGGTTCTTGGGCGTTATGGGTTTTGCCGGGCTTGGGTATGTCCCTTTGTTTTGCTCCATCGCGCCGCTGGTCGATTCCGCAGCGAATCGGACAGCGGCTGGCGATATCCGAACTGGTCCTCTTTTCGTCAAGGTGCCCCCCAGATCGGTGGTATTCATTGGGCCCACGTGAATGGCAGGTCCGCTGCCGCCTACCTGCCGGAGACGACCGGCGCAGGCTGCGCTTTTCTCGATTACGACAATGATGGCTGGATGGATATTTATCTCGTAAACAGTGGCCGCTGTGATTTTTACAATCCGGATCCACCGTTGCGCAACGCCCTTTACCGCAACAATCGGGATGGAACATTCACCGATGTGACGCAAAAAGCCGGGGTCTCAGGGGGCGGGTATGGAATGGGAGCTGCCGTAGCGGATTACGACGGAGATGGGTTCCCCGACCTCTATGTAACGCAATACGGCAGAAGCATTCTGTATCACAACAATGGCGATGGGACATTCTCCGATGTTACCGAACGAGCCGGTGTCGCGGCTCCGGGGTGGTCCACCAGCGCGGTATGGTTCGACTACGACAATGACGGGCGCCTGGATCTTTTTGTCGGCCGCTTCGTCGATTTCAGCAAAGAGCAAAACTTGTTTTGCGGAAATCCGGAGACGGGGAAAAGCGCCTATTGCATTCCTCGCGTCTACAAGTCCATGCCGAGTTGGCTCTTTCACAACAACGGAGATGGCACTTTCACCGATGTGAACAAGGAATCCGGGATTGGCCAATCGCTTGGCAAGGCCTGGGGTGCCATGGCTGCCGACGTGAACAACGATGGGAACATGGACTTGTTTGTGTCCAATGACACGGTTACAAATTTTCTGTTCTTGAATCGGGGCGACGGAAGATTTAGAGAGGCCGGATTGGAGGCCGGAGTCGCCTATAGCGCCGACGGCCGCCCGCGTTCCGGCATGGGAGTCGATGCGGCCGACTACGACCAGGATGGGTGGATGGACCTCTGCCTGACGAATGTCGACCACGAAATGTATTCCCTCTACCACAATAGTCACGATGAAACATTCACCGATGAGGCGGTTGCGAACGGGATTGCATCCAATACGGTCCTGATGAGCGGATGGGGACTGAAATTTTTCGATTTTGACAACGACGGCAACACGGATCTGTTTGTGGCCAACGGCCATCCCGATGACACAATTGAAAAGCGCTTCACCAACATTCACTACCGAGAAAAGCTCCTACTGTTTCGGAACGTGGGCGGCAGCTTTCAACATTCGCTTGAAAATGTGAGCGCGCAGGGCGGCCCAGTGTTTGAGGAAAGTTTTTCCGCGCGAGGATTGGCGGTGGGCGATTTCGATAACGACGGGGCCATCGATGTGCTGATTTCGAACAACAACGACGCGCCCCTCCTGCTGCGGAACGTTGCCGCCTAAGGAAGCCACTGGCTGGGCATCCGGTTGATTGGCAGAAAATCGAACTGCGACGCTGTCGGCGCGAAGATTACCTGGAAGGCGGACGACCTGAAGCGGCAGATCTCGAAGACTGGCGGCGGAAGTTTCATGTCTGCTCACGATCCGCGCTGGTGCTTGGGGTTGGCCCGCGTACGAAAATCGATTGGATCGAGGTACAGTGGCCGAGGCCGAGTACAGTGGTGGAGCGCTTCACCGATCTGCCCATCGACCGCTACATCACCATTGAAGAAGGATCGGGAAGCAAGCCGCCAAAGGTGTGAGAACTCCCTCAACGCAATTCGTTCAGATATTGGGCTGGTATCAGGCTGCGAAGATTGGGATTCAGTCGCAAGCCCTCATTCAGTTCAGCCCGGGATTCCTCTGACAATTTGTCCGTCTTGAAAGTCAGTAACAGACCCAGTTCCACATGGGCGGCTGCCATGTTGGGATCGAGCAATATGGCGTTGCGAAACTCTTCTTCGGCAGCGGCAAGGTTGCGCTTCATAACCGAAGCACGTCCCAGATTGAAGTGTGCCAGCGCGAAACCTGGGCTTAAACTTAGCGTGATGTGGAATTCCGAAATCGCCTGGTCGATGTCTCTATTTAATGAAAGCAGAGTGCTTCCCAGATTGTTGTGGGCCGGAGCAAAATCCGGACGATACCGGACGGCTGCTTGAAACTCCGCCAAAGCTCCAGAAAGATCGTTCATTTGCGACAGCGTGCTTCCTAGGTTCTCATGCGCCTCAGCCGAGCCAGGGTCCGCTTCGATCGCGCTGCGAAAAGCAGCAGCAGCTTCTTTCAGCTTACCTTCGTTTCTGAGAGCGATTCCCCAGTTGTCTTCGCCCTGTGCCCGCAATTTGATCGCCTGTCGCCGCGAAAGATCTCGCGCCTTTTGGAATTGCTCTTCCGCGCCGGACTTGTCTCCGAGATTGAGCCGCGCCGTGCCGAGTGCATTGCTGGCTTCGACCGAATCGGGATTCGCTGTCAGGACGCCCTTCAATAGGTCCGCCGCTTCTTGCCACCTGCGCAGCTTCAAAAGAGTTTCCCCGAGACTGGCCTGGGCTGCGAGATGCCCGGGGTCAAGGGCCAGCGCACGTCGAAATTGATCCTCCGCCTTGCTTAGATCGCCCATTTGCAAGCTGATCAAACCCAATCCATAGTGTGCGCCGGCGTTTGCCGAGTCGAGTTCCGTAACCGTCGTGAGTTCCCGGGCGGACTGTTCGAAATCGCCAATACGCAGCAACGTTTCGCCTAGTTCAAGATGCGCTTCGACGCTCTTTGGGGAAGCTGCAATGGCCTGTTTGAAGCTCGTGGCAGCTTCCGGCCAATCTCCCCGGCGTGACGCTAGCAGCCCTTCCTGATACCAAGCGTCCGCAAGGGCTGGATTGAGCTTGAGTGCGCGCTTAAGAGCCTCGGATGCCTCTCCATCTTGTCCGAGATAACTTAACGCTAACCCTAGCGACAATTGTCCTGCGCGGAATCGGGGTGCGCGCGGAGAGCTTCGCGCGCGGCGGCAATGCGAGAAAGCGCCTGTAGCTGGTCCGCTGGGGCGGTCCTGCGGGCGGTTGGCGAATTTGCGGAAAGGCTCTGATCCGCCGAGAACCCCGACGCCATCTGCGCGCTTAAACCGGCTTCCGCGATCAGAACGGAAATGAAAAGGATGAGCAGGCGCGGCGCGTTTTCACGATAAATTTTCCGGAGGACGTCATCCGGAAGATGCAGGCCGTAAATGTTCCAGCGGCCTTGCCGCGACGCGTGGGACGGATACTCGAAGTATTCGTCGGAGGTTTCGAAAGGAACCGTATGGGTCAATGATCACCAGCTGGGGAGGTTTTGGGATATTGGTCCGCAGGGGACGCTCTATCTCCCCGGCCCGTGGTTGAAAAAGAAGGGGAATGAAATCATAGTGTTCGATCTGAAACCACAGACGAGGCCGGTGTTAAAAGGGCTGAAGCAACCGGTGCTTGACGATCTGCGGCAGCCGCATCCGTCGCTCACGAAACAGAGCGCAAACTGAAGTCACGAATGACACGCCCGGTTTTCATGGAGCAGCCTGCCAGCGTTACATCACACGAGTGTGACCTCAGCTCGCGAAAAGCAAACGACAAGCTGCGAAGCCGCGCTACGCGCTCCGTTTTGCGGTGCGGCTCGACAGTATCTTCGGTTGTTTTTCGGACCACCGGCCGAGACGGAACCTTTTTTCATAACCTGTGGACTTGTTGGAAATCGCCACGGCGAGATTGCCGCTACTGTCACAGGTGTATGTCTCCTCAACGACAAAAGCGGCGGTGGTGGGTGTTCGCCTCACTAAGACTGTAGCAAGGTCCGGACGGTCCTGCAGGTCTGGATCGAACGGGAATCGGATGTCGTCCCACTCGGTAATTTCTCCTACCGGCCGTCCGTCCTGCGCCAGCCGTGCGCATTCCAGATAACGAAAATGTCCGACGTTGTGCGCCGGACGGTAAGCACGCACGCTGCGCAGCGGCGGTTGTTTGGGGCCCGGCAACTCCGTGCCGCGGGAAAACACAAGATCGAACACGACGCCGCGCCCTTCATCCGTCTCTCGCCACAATCCGAAATTCCGCATGAACCGGTCGCGCAGAACGAAGCCGGATTGAGTATCGGCCCGGATCGCCAATCCGATGGCCGTCGCCGATCGCATGTAGGCCGAGCGCCGCACCCGCCTTCCATAACTCTCACGCAGTATGCGCGCGACCGGCGGCAACTCCGAACCGCCGCCAGTGACGTACAGGGAATCGATCGGGCGCTCCGCGTGCGCCGCCAGCAATTCATCGACAACCCTGCGTGTCGACTCGATCAGCGGTCTGCACCGTTCGTAGAACGCGCTCGCGCCGATTGAGATCTCGCGCCAGTTGTGCCGCACGCGTTCGAGATCGACGGTCAATTTGCGCGTGTTGGGACTAAGCGCTTCCTTTCTTTCGCGGCATTCGTCCAAGAGGACGAACCACTCCGCCCCGGAGAGGCTATCTCTCTCATCGCGAGAAACCCCGGCAGCCTCCAGCGCCAGCTCTGCCAGAATCTCGTCAAAGTCGTCGCCGCCCAAGGTTGGAATGCCGTCGGAGGCGACAATGGAATGCTCGCCGTCGCCGAGTTCGATGAGCGAAGCGTCGAAAGTGCCGCCTCCCAAATCGTAGACCAAGAGTCGGCCCCCGGAACGGCCCTTGCGGTTGACAAGGTCCCGATGGGCGAATTCAACCGCTGCCGCGGAGGGTTCGTTCAACAGGCCCAGAACGTCGAACCCCGCCTCCCGAGCGGCTTCGGTGGTAAGAAAGCGCTGACTGCTGTTCGCATTTGCCGGCACTCCCAGCATTGCTTCCAAGGCCTTGTTCCCATCGTCCGGCAAGGTGGAATGCTCGCGCAGTTGCACGCGCAAAGCCGCCATCATTTCCCGCAACAGTTGCCTGACTTCAAAAGCGTGGCCCGCGATTTCCATCCGGGTCTCAGGACCGGCGTCCTTCAGACAACGTTTCAGAGAGCGAAGTATGGTCCAGCCCGGTTGCCCTTGCGCAAGCCAGGCGTCCCATCCGTAAACGCGCGTTTCTCCACGCACGGCTATGAGCGGAGGAAACCAGTCGCGGGCGTGCCCGTCCGGGGCCTCGAAGTTGACGAGCGGATAGTTACCGCGGTCCACGGCCGCAGCCACAATGCGGGTTGTACCGAAATCTATGCCGATCTTCACCGGTGAGCAAACTCCGTTCTGCAGCAATACCTGGGTCAAGAACCAGGCTGGGTTCCCGAGAAAAGAACTACCCTACTATTCTAGACCGGAATTCAGATTCAACCCACTCTTGCATTTCATCGGCCCATCCCGCCAACACCGCCCAGACATTCGAGTTGGGGCGCCTGATGGTTGAACTGCCCAAAAATTTCGGGATGCACGATTGGAAGAAAATTGAGATCCATCGAGGGGATCGAGACCCACCGGAAGCAGCCGGAAAGATTGGCGCGTCCTGCCTGATTGAGAAGTGAGGGTGGAGTGTAGAGCGTACAGGTCTGGGTGATTCCGGTCACAGCATTCTGGAAACTGGCGCGCTAGATTGCGGAGTCGTCCACCAAGCCGGACCCGATGGCCAGCCGTGGACGGTTCAGTGCATCGCCACGTGACCCGGAGGGAGTGTATGAGCGTTGGTAGGGACGAAGTGCGGCCGAATCAAGCAGGAATCAGTCTGGTATTGGACGGGCATTCGTTGAAGATTGAGGATGTCGCTGCTGTCGCCCGCCATCGCCAGCCCATCCAGTTACACCCGGACGCGGTTGCGCGGATCGACAAGTGCCGTGGCCTTCTCGAGCGGAAGATCGGCGTCCGCGAAATCATGTACGGGGTCAACACTGGCATTGGCGAACTTGCAGAAGTCGTGCTGACTCCAGAGCAGGCCGAACAATTCCAGAAATACTTGCTCTACTCCCATGCCGCGGGTTGTGGAGAACCCTGCAGCGAAGAGGATGTGCGCGCGGGCATGCTTTCACGCCTGAACACTCATTGCTGGGGCCATTCTGGAATTCGCCGCGACATCGTGGAAATCCAGATCGAGATGCTCAACCGTGGCGTCACGCCGGTCGTGTGCCAAAAAGGGTCGGTGGGTGCATGTGGAGATCTCTCCCCGATGGCGCAAATGGCCATCACGCTAATGGGCGAGGGCGAGGTGTTTTACAAGGACAGACGATTGCCGGCGAAAGAGGGTCTGGCAGCCGCTGGCATCGCGCCGATTGCGTTCCGCGAACGGGATGGCTTGGCCACCATCAATGGCTCCGATCTCACCACCGGCATGGGTTGTCTCGAACTCTACGATGCGGAAAGGTGGGTCAAGACGCAGGAAGTCTGCCTGGCGATGACTCTGGAAGCCCTCAACGCCAACATGGTTGCTTACGATCCGCGAATTCACACGGTGCGCGGTTACCCCGGAGCGCAGGCCTGCGCCGAGAACATTCGCAGGCTGACCGCTGGATCCGAACTCCTCAAGCGGCCCGGCAAGAAGGTGCAGGACGCCTACTCGCTCCGTTCCAGCCCGCAGGTCGTCGGAGCCGCCAAAGACGCATTCCAGTGGAGCCGGCACATGCTGGAGATCGAACTCAACCACGCCGCCGACAATCCAGTTTTCTTCCCGGACGAGGATCTGGTACTCACGGGCGCCAACTTCCAAGGCACACCGTTGGCGTTCGCGCTCGAACTCGTCGGCATGTCGGTGACCACGGTCGGAGTTCTCTCCGAGCGCAGACTGAACCGGCTCATGAATCCTCATTTGTCGATGGGGCTGCCTGCTTTCCTGACCAAAGGCGCCGGAATGTTCTCCGGCCTCATGCTCTCCCAGTACACCGCTGGAGCCTTGGTTTGTGAGAACCGTGTGCTCTGTCACCCGGCGGCGACCGGCTCGATTCCAGCCGCGGCCGACCAGGAAGACTTTGTCTCCATGAGCATGACTACAGCCATCAAGACCCGGCAGATTCTGGAGAACTCGTGGCATATCGTCGCCATCGAACTGATGGCGGCTGCTCAGGCGTTCGACATGCGCGCGCCGGTCAAACCCTCGCCTGCCTCGGAAGCGGCGTACCAGGTTGTCCGCAGTCATGTGAAGAGACTCGATGAAGACCGTCCGCTCTTCGACGACATCAACACCCTCACCAGAGTGGCCAAGGACGGCAAAGTCCTGGAGGCTGCGGAAAAGATTGTCTCAAAACTCAATTGAACTGGAAAATGCGCGCCAACCTGTGCCGCTTAATCACCGGCAAAATGGTCTGCTAGTGTGAAAGTGTGCACCTGCCTTGGTGGCATAAGTTGCAGCGGCAGGTCAGGGTCAATTTGTTGCCACCTTCAAAGGACGACTTCAAAGACCGCATCATTCGGTACCGCCAGATCAGGATCGGCGTGATCGGCAGCAGGATCGGGCGGAGCAGGCGGAGATTCAGCATGCGAACCAAAAACGTTGCGGCCACGGAGATCGCACAGAGGTTTGTAGAGGCCATCAATGCACATGACACGGACGGCTTGACCAAACTGATGTCCAGCAACCATGTATTCGTCGATTCGCTCGGGAACAGGTTCCCGGCTTCCGCCATGCGGAGTGGATGGCAAGAATATTTTACGATGGTGCCCGACTATTGGATCAAGATCGATCAAATCGTCTCAGAAGGGAATGCAATCATTCTCTTCGGCAGCGCCGGAGGGACGTTCGTCCCGAAGGGTGGGACGATGAAACCCGAAAACAAATGGGAGACCCCGGCGGTGTGGCGAGCGCTTGTCAAGGATGGAAGAGTCGCCGAGTGGCGTGTCTATTGCGACAACGAGCCGATAAGAGAAAAAATGAGAGCCGCTGCGGCGTAAAGTACAGTCTTACCAGGCGTACCATTGGGCATGAGCAGAATACATCCACAATGCCCCGGCCCCGACCCTTTTGATCGGTCGGTAGCTGCCGATGTCCTCCTTCGACAAGAGCCAGACGAGGAAGAAGACGAAGAGGAAGAAGAGGAAGACGAAGGCGACGGCAAAGACGATCACGATGACGATGACGATGCTGACGACACAGACGACGGCTACTCGGAGTGACCACCCTCTCGTCGTGCGCGTCCCTGCGCGGGTTTGGTGGCACGACGTGGAGATGTTCCCGATGGGACAGATTCAGAAAACGATCTGGTCCGTAGGTTTGACCCTGATGGCATGATCTCCAGCACTAAAGTCATCGAGCACAAAGTTGTGGTGGGCAATGATCTTCGCGGCAGTCAATGCCTCGGTGTCCCTCGTGAGGTGAGCATCGCCCACGAGCGTAACGTTGTAACCTAGGCTGGTTGCCCGTCTGCAAGTAGTGTCTACGCAATACTCGGTCATGGCGCCTGCAATGATGAGGTGACTCACCCCTCTTTGTTCAAGCTCCTGTTGAAGCGTAGTCCCAAAGAAAGAATCCGACGCTCGCTTCCTGATTACGAGCTCCTTATCGGCGGGTTGGAGCGAAGGATGGATCTTCCACCCCTTTGTTCCCGCTTCCAGCGGATGTCCCTTCTTTCCATCATGCTGGATGTAGATCACCGGTGTTCCCGAGGCTCGGGCCTTGGCAAGGAGCGTGCCGATCCGGGGCAGAACGTTGCGTTGGATTTCGGGTGGCATTAGTTCCACCAGCCCAACTTGAACATCGATGATGAGCAACGCTGCACGGGTTTGCAATGCCGCATGTCGTGTGACGGTTGCCATGGCGAGTATTGTAAGCCGTCGCGCGGCTGCAAGGACGAGAATTGCCGCTGGTCACTGTGCGCAGCTGTCCCGAAAAACGCCCTGACGGGACACGGAAAGGATCTCCCAACCCAAGGATGCCCGCCTACCACGCCGTTGTGCGCTGGATCACAGCCTGCCCGGTTGTCCATATTGCAAAATGGTGAGCGACGGAGGGCAAAACTATGCACGGCAACGAGAAGGTCATTGAGCAGTTGAACTCGGCTCTAAGCTCGGAATTGACAGCTATTGTGCAGTACATGACGCAGTCGGAGATGTACCAGAACTGGGGCTACAAGCGGCTTGGCGAGCGCACGAAGGCTCGCGCTATGGAGGAGATGAAGCACGCGGAAGGGCTGATTGAGCGCATTATCTTCTTGGACAGCGTACCCACTGTCGATGTCGGATTGAAGCCTCAACTTGGCAGCAAGGTGCAGCAGCAATTGGAGATTGACCTCAAAGACGAGCTGGATGCGGTGCGCCAGTACAACCAAGCCGTGAAGATTTGCGTCGAAGCAAAGGACGACGGCTCCAAGGCTTTGTTCGAGCGCATGATTCACGACGAAGAGCGGCACGCGGATTTCTTGGAGGCCCAGCTTCATTCCATCAAGGAAATGGGCATTGCCAACTACCTATCGCAGCAGTTGTAGGGCGACGGAATGTGTCAACGATCGTAAGACACGGTCGGCATAAATTAGTGAAGTCTGGGCCGAGTTCGCGGCGGGCATTTGGCGGACAAGAGTGTCCGCCCCAGTCTTTATTCTTAACTGTTACTCGCAAGCGCTGCGACCGGCGGGCTCGAAGCGGTCCATTTGCGCTTCGCGCTGGCTGCTGAGGCGGCCGTCGGCGGTCTTTCCGTACTGCTCTTCGCCGGGACAGTAGTAGAGAGCAGTGTGCGGATCGACCCAGACCGTGATGCCCGGGTCTCCCTGAAGACGGACCGCGGGTGCGGGCGCCTCTGCGATTCCGAGCGTCACGAGCGCCCTCTCAAACGGGCTGAGCGCGGCCCGTTGTGGCGAGCCCGCCGCCGGCCACAGCAGGGCGAGAGCGGCCACGAAGACTGCTGCCCCCAGATACAGGTCGGCGCGGTGAAGGCGCAGCTTCACGCGCCAGTGCGCGAGACGCCGCACTACGGATCTGGCGCCGGTGTCGCTGACACCGGTCAGGGAGGAATCGTCGCTTGCGGATAATTGGAATGGCTGGACGGTTAGATCTGGGTCTTCCGGCGCCAACTCGTCTCGTGTCGAGTCTTCGGCCGCTGCAGTGATCCTTTGGCTTTCCGTTTCTGCTTTGCTGAGCACTCGATCATCCGCAAAATCGCGCGCCGAATGAGCTCGCAGCCCGCGCTCGGCCTCAAGCGGGACTTCCTTTTGTGGGCCTTCGCGAATCCCGGGAGAACGTTCGGGCCACAAGCTCTGCTCCTGGCTCATCAGCCACATTGAGGCCCAATTGCGCTGCAAGCGTTCTCCCGGACGAAACTCGTTCATATCGCAGCTCTCGCACCGTGATCCTTCTGCTGGTTTCGGAGCGCCACAATGCGGGCAAACGCTATTGGCTCCCGGTTCGAGGTGGGCTTCCGGCTCCGTCGGCGCTTGTCGAGCCTGTCTCAGCCGGTCGTTGTGTTCCTGAATGGTGAAGGCGGCCGAGAGCAAGCCCTGAAACGATTGTTCGTCGAGTGTCAGATTTGGCCGGTTCGATGGCATGGCATCAGAAGGGGAGAAGGACAGTCCAAGCTAACTCCATTGTAATGCATGTTTGACAGTCTGAAAACGAAAGAAAACGGGGGCTTTTTAGGAGGGATTCCTGTTTGGGGATACCAATCTGGAAGCGGTTCATGAAAACGGTCTAAGAGATGGCCGAGGAAAGCAGGAGCTTGCAGTGTAACTGTATGGTTCTAAGGGGTGTTGTTAGGCAGCGAAGATTTGGCGAACAGGTTGCTTCTCTCTATGGCGGGTCGCGCCCCCAAGACTGAACTGAAGGAGCAGACGAAAAGCCGATGATTAACCTTAATGATATCAAAATCACTCCCCGTGACCAGCAGGTGCTACGTCTGCTCGTGCAGGGATGCAGCAACAAAGAAATCGCGAGCCACTTGAACATCAGTCCGCGGACGGTCAAACAGCACCTGCGCACGCTGTTTCTGCGCGCGGGCATCAAGGAAGGCCGGAAGCGAGTGAAACTCGCCACCGCCATGTTCATCAAGGAGCAGATGCCACCATGCAACCCCGTGATCGGTTAACCGCCAAGGAGATTCAGGTCGCTACCCTGGTCTGGCAGGGCCTTACCAACAAAGACATTGCCAGGGTGCTCAGGACCAGCGAGCAGGTCGTGAAGAACTACCTGCGTACCGCCTTCGACAAGCTGGGAGTCTGGACCCGGCTCGAACTTGCGCTCTACGTGGCCGCCCACGGCGGAGCGAACTGGCATGTGCAACTGGGGAACGGGCTGTTGTCAACGGCGGCAGGGTGGAACGTAGCCGCGGGTGAGGAAGGCGTTGCCCACGCGGATGCGGAAAGAAAGACGGCTGCTGCGGCCTCCGGAGGGGCTCGCTAGAAACTGCGGCATCCCGGCTACTCGCGGGCGTCTTCGTGGAGTTGATCGCCGTCAAGGTGATCAGTGTGATCCGCTACATCACGCCGAAGGATATGCTGGCCGAACGCCAGCAGGCGATTCGCAGCGAACGGGACCGGAGGTTAGCAGCGGCTGGGCAGCAACGCCAAGTTCCGTCGCCAGCAAGCGGCGTAACTGACGAAGCGGCGTGACTAACCAAGCTGCCTAGAGCGTGTTCCATAAATTGGTTTTGGGTAGGGCACGGCTTTAGCCGTGCCGTTTAGGGTCTGGAAAAATGCGGGCTTTAGCCCCTGAGGGACGCGCCTTCCAAGCTGAAAGCCATTTATGAAACACACTCTAAGTGACCAAGGATTGCGACTAATCAAGCTGCGTAACTGACGAAAGGCAGCGTGCATATTGCAGCAGGCGCCGTGAAGCAAGCCAGTTCTCCGCTGAGCCATAGGAGAGCTGCGGAGCGCGTAGCATTCTTGCAAAGACGGGCCGGTGGACTTGCGAGTTCAGGGAAGGCCGCCGAAGCGATCGGGGTGGAATTGTTCCCGTTCGATGTCTGGGGACGGAAACAGATTTCACACTGGTCGCGATACCCCGGCGGTTCCGGCAAGCCTTTGATTTTGCGCGACCGTCGACATAAGTAACATGTTTTCAATCGAATAGCCTACCAACTTCTCCTGGAAGCCGCCCCCTAAAAAGGCGCGTCGGCTCCCGCAATCCCGGTAATCAAATTGCTCGGTTACTTGCGGACCATTTTCGATCTGCTTGATCAGTTTCAACGCCTTACAGTTCAGCGTTTGACCGGCTCAGAGCTTCACCAGTCCAGTTCTTCATCGGTTCAGACCGAGGCTGAGGTAGGTATGGCTTACAAGGATATTTTCTGGATGGCGTGCGACTCGACCGAGCAACTGCGGGCCGAATACGGGCCGTTCCACACGCGCGAGGAAGCCGAAGTTCAAGCCCGCAAACTCGGTTTTGGATACCTGCTGCGCTACGAGCACATTCTGGGTCCCAACGAAGAGATCGAAGAAGTGCGCTGCATCTTCCTCGAATTGCAGGACGCGCAGACCACTCCGAAGGCGGGCGTTACGTTTCACACCCGCTGTGCGAGTTGCGGCGAGACTGCGGCCCACGAGAGTTCGTGGCAGGCGGAGGTCTGGGCTGACATCCACGAATTTGAACATGCCCGCCACAAAGTCAGACTTTTCGAGCATGCCCGCGGAGAAGGTTTGAAGGAAATCGCCGACTGGCGCGGCCACGCCGCCTGAAGAAGCCATCAGCTCTCAGCTATCAGTTCTCAGCCAAAACAAACCACCTAGGGACAGACGCCCCCGTCTGTCCAGTCGGGCGAAGCCCGACAGCGGCCACCGGAATCCAGGCAGGTGGCCCACATTTGGTTGGTTAAGATAGCGTACCGGTAGTTAACCTCGGCAGAGTAAGAACCGGGGGTGCCCCACGTCTCGCGGTTTTCGAGACGTAGGACGCCGCAGGATTCTCACTTCTGCAATCTGACGCCTGAGACTTTTTTCATCACTAACCGTCTGTGTCCGCCATCACAGACTTCCAACCCACATTGCTCGATAATAGTGATCTGATTGGGGCAATGAAGAGCTGTACCCGTCCACCAAGATGGCCCTCGAAGCTGCCCTAGCCCGATTCGTCAGTTAACTTTTGATAACTATACTTGAGGCGATCACCGGGTGTCAGAATGCCGCTGAAACTGTGAATTTTTAATAGATTTGAGCGAATAATCGAGCTAAGTCCTTATTCCGGAATATTTTCCATATAAGTCCTTTGCGCTCTAGATTTTGGAAAATTTCCACAATCTAACCCCATGATTCCAATAGATAGGGGGGAGGGGGGGTGGTAAACACGCGTTAATAGTGCGCCGTGAAAGGCACTGGA
>PLIC01000102.1 GCA_003139995.1 Candidatus Acidiflorens stordalenmirensis
CATATCATGTGCTAACGACACTGGTAATATTTAACTTGACAGGGAACGGGGCGCATACTATTTTCTCCTGCCTAGGAGTTTCTCCCCCGTGCGTTTGTGTTGTGTTTGTGTCGCCAATAAAATATTGGCAATGGAATCAAGAGTTTACAACAAGCCGATGGAACCTTTTTGATGGTAGCCCCATCTAAGAAGCTTAGGAAGCCCCAGTAAGGAAGTGTTCTATGTCGCCAGTCGCTGACTACGAGGTGTTCGAATACACCCAGTCTGACGAGCCCACGCTTTCTCTTGACCAAGCCGCTGCGAAGGCCGCGAGCCTACGACGGACAGACCCCGCGAACGCATACCGCGTCGTGCCGGTGGACTCCGAACTGTCGGGATTTCGCGTGATTAAGGTCCCCGTGACTCAGGTCTACGGCGAGATGTGGTCACGATTGTATAAGCAGTTCGCTAGATACATGTTTGCGCCGCGCGTTGCACGCTAATGGCAGATCGCAGCTTTACTCCGCCTCCTCAGACCGCAGTGAAAGCTCTGCCTCCGGAAGCTGCGCAGGAAGTGCTGGAGAAGAAACTTGCGCAGCTACCCCCGCAAGAATTTATTGCCCAGTTTTTTGCTGCGTTTTCCCGCACAACCATAGGCCCAGATCCCGAGACCGCGAAAATCCTTTCCCAGACGGAGATGCACGCTGAATCGTCGAAGCTAGAGGCGTACAAAGAGAACCTGAAGAACCGTGACAATCAAAATCAGCGCGATCACGAGTTCCGCTGCAAGAAATTGAAAGAAGACAGTTTCAACCTGAAGGTGATACTCGTTGCTGCCTTGGCCGGTTGCATCGGAGGAATTGTTCTTCTCATCACAGGCCACCAGACAATCGGAAGCAATATTCTCCTAGCAAGTGCTTTTGCCATTTATGGGATCATGGGCGGCAAGACCCCATTCCTAGAAAGGCGATTGAGCTGTCTTTCGACTCAACGCGATATTAGGCACCACCACTCCGCGTGTTCCGTTTGACCGATTTCCACAGGGCACGATAGACTAGTTGTGTTTGCCTGTACTTGCGGACCCGCCCTCCACCCCGTCACGCCAAAGACGGGCGTGCCGGGGACCCCGGATGTCCGCGCCGCGTTTCCGGTCAGAAGCCGCAGCGGGAAAACAGCAAGCACATGTGAGTGCAAGCGGAGCTTCTTTCCGCCGGGTGGACGAGAACCGTCCGGTCTTGTCAGAGTTTGTGGAGGAGAGTTTATGTACGCGGTGATCCGCGCAGGTGGAAAGCAGTATCGGGTGGCCCCGGGCGATGTGATCCGGGTCGAAAAAGTAGAGGACACGGACGGACGGGTCGAGTTCCACGACGTGCTGGCGGTTTCGGCCGAGGCGGGCAGCGTTGTGCCTGCGGGTTCGCGGGCGAGCGTAAGCGGCGAGGTCGTCGAGCAGGGACGCGGCGACAAAATCCTGGTCTTCCACTTCAAGCGCAAGAAGCAATACAAGAAGCTGCGTGGACACCGGCAGGACTATACCGCGGTCCGTATCACCGAGATTGCTTTTGACGGTCAGTCGTTCAAAGCGCCCGAGCTTCCGAAGAAAGAAAAGAAGGCGGACAAGGGCGGCGAACACGAGGGCGGCGAAGAAGTGAAGACTTCGAAGAGGCCGGGGAAAAAGGCGAAGAAGCACGTAGCGCACAGGAAGCCGGTAGCGAAGAAAGCTGCCACGAAGAAGAAAAAGAAGTAGTCCGGATTCATCGTGAGAACTCCCTGCTGCTGCGACGCAAAGGGATGATGAATAGGGGTTCGTTCGGCTTCGCTCAGGGCAGGCTCTTCGACTCCCCCAAGCCAATCACTTCGCTCTCGGCTTGGCTCCGCTCAGGATGACATTGATTTCGGATTGCTTAAGATTTGAATTTACTGGCAACTGGCCACTGGAAACCGGGAACTGATTTATGGCGCATAAAAAAGGACAGGGCACTTCACGAAATGGGCGCGACTCGAACGCGCAGCGGCTTGGCTTCAAGGCTTTCGGCGGACAACTGGTCCCCGGCGGCACTATCATCGTCCGCCAGCGGGGCACGCGGGTGAAGCCCGGACTGAACGTTGGGCGCGGCAAGGACGACACGCTCTTCGCCAAGATCACGGGGCGCATCAAGTTCATGGACAAGGGATCGATGGGCAAGTTTGTGATGGTCGAGCCCGAGGCTATCGAAGCGAAATAGGATTTTTAAAGATAGTGCGGTCCGGGGCGAAGCCCCGCAACCACAGCAGCAGCCTCGGCTTTGAGTCGAGGCTTTTTCGTTTCGCGGACAAGAGTGTCCGCGCCGCATAATCCAATGTTTATCGATGAAGCCAAAATTCGAGTGAAGGCCGGTGATGGCGGCAACGGCTGCATGGCGTTCCGGCGGGAGAAGTTCGTTCCGCGCGGCGGGCCTTCGGGCGGCGATGGCGGCCGGGGCGGCGACATCTGGATGGAATCGAGCGAGCGCCACAATACGCTGGTGCATTTCCGTTTCAATCCTGAATACAAGGCCGAGCGCGGACGGCACGGCGAAGGCGCGAAGAAAACTGGCCGCGACGGTGAAGGGATCGTCTTGAAGGTGCCTGTGGGCACAATCGTTTACGACGAGGACACGGGCGAGAAAGTGTACGATTTTTCGCGCGCCGATGAACGCGTCGTGATCGCACGCGGCGGACGCGGCGGACGCGGCAACGCGCAGTTTGCGACTTCGACGCATCAAGCCCCGCGCGAGCACGAGGAAGGACGTCCGGGCGAAGAGCGCAATTTCCGCCTGGAGTTGAAGCTGCTCGCGGATGTCGGCCTCGTGGGCTATCCGAATGTGGGCAAGTCGACGCTCATCTCGCGCATCTCCGCGGCGCGGCCGAAGATTGCCGATTATCCGTTCACCACGCTCGAACCGAACCTCGGCGTCGTGCTGGCAGGTGGTGCGGGGAAAGACAAGGGAAAAGAAGAGAGTTTTGTGGTCGCCGACATTCCGGGCTTGATCGAAGGCGCGCACGCCGGATCGGGCCTCGGGACGCAATTTCTGCGGCACATCGAGCGCACGCGTTTGCTGGTGCATATGGTGGATGTTTCCGACAGCAGCGGACGGGCCGACGTGGTGAAAGACGTGGACGTGATCCGGGGTGAGCTGGCGAGTTTCGGAGCGGGCCTGGAAAAGAAGCCGACGCTGATGGTCGCGTCCAAGATCGACGTGGCGAATCCGGAGAAGCTTAAGAAACTGAAGCAGTGGGCGACGCGCAAGAAGTTGAAACTCTATCCAATTTCGGCAGTTACCGGCGAGGGAATCGAGAAGCTGAAGTTTGCCATGGCGGAGGAAGTCGAGAAAGTGAGGCGGAAGCTGGCCGAAGCGCAAGCAGAAGAAACGAAGGGCTCTCGCTACTTGAATAGGTGAACTCGACATACAATCGTGCCATTTCTTAAAGCAAGGAAGGGGATTTGAGGCAAATGAGGCGATGGGTGCTGCTGATCGTTCTTGCATTTCTGGCAAGCCCTTTGTCGGGGGCTGAGACGGTCAAGTTCAGCTGGGTGAAGATACGACGTCATAAAAATGAGCGTAGCCGCTTGCTGGTGGATAAAGATGGCGATTTGAAGTTCGATGACGCCGGTCGAAAACTTACGTTCCGGAGCGAGGCCGGCGATGACGTTGATATTGGTTATGACGATATTACAAAAGTGATTTTCGAAAGGACGAGTCGTATGAGAGGCGGCCCCATCGCCTATTTAAGCGTCCCTGGAATGATTGCGGCCGGCCAGCACGTGACTGACTATTGGTTCTATCTTGAGTACGAGAGCGGCGACCACAACGAACCGGTTCTCTTTGATATACCGAAGAGTTCGTCTGAGAAGGTGATTGCAAAGGCTCGTGATCTCTTCGGGTCGCGCGTCGCAATGCCGGAGTTCGACGAAAAAGGTGAGGAGATCGATCCGAACACGCTCCCTGATTTGAAGTCAAAACACACATTCACTGCCGATAGAAAAAGTCACCCATTGCCGGAAGTAAAAGCGGAGAAGGCTACTGTAGTGGTTGTTTGTCCGGCACTGGAGAACTGGGGTGCCGGTCGCGGCAATCAGTTTAAGTTGCATGCCAACGATCGTGTCATCGCAGTGAACCGGGCGGGGACTTACAGTATTGCCTATCTTGACCCGGGGAAATACAAGCTTGTTTCTCAGTCAGTAAATGCCAACGGCTTTGAAATGCGTTTGGAAGCAGGCAAGGAATACTACTTCCTGCAGAACACGTTCCAAGGGGCATTCAAGTGGGATACAGGGTTGTCGCGCAACAGTCCTGAGCTCGTGATGTACGAGCTAAACGGGGCCTACTATTCAGACTGGAAGCGGAAGTGAGCCGAAAGAAGTTTGAGGTAACCGAACTTCGACTGTGCCGGCGCCCTCCTCTGCCGCTCCCGCCGTGCTAGAATTTCCACAGCGCTGACCCTATACTTTTGGACCCTAGTCTTGATCGAACTTGCACCCTCGATACTCGCGGCGGATTTCGCGCACCTGGCGGACCAGGTGGAGCGGGCGACCGCGGGCGGCGCGAACGTGATCCATGTTGACATCATGGACGGGCATTTTGTGCCCAATCTGACGGTCGGGCCTCCGGTGGTGAAATCTTTGCGCCGGGCAACTCGGCTGCCGTTGGACTGCCATCTGATGATAGAGAATCCCGACCAGTTTATTGCGGAATTTGCGGAAGCGGGAGCGGACTGGATTTCGGTGCATCAGGAGGCGTGCCGGCATCTGAACCGGACGCTGAATCTTATTAAACAGCATGAATGCCGGGCGGGAGTGGTGATTAATCCGGCGACGCCGGTGGAGACGCTCGGCGAAGTGCTCGATATTGTCGATTATGTGCTGGTAATGAGCGTAAATCCGGGGTTTGGGGCGCAGAGGTTTATCCCAGGAACGCTGCATAAAATGAGGAAGCTGGCGGAGATTCGCGCGGCGCGGGGATACCAATACCGCATCGAAGTAGATGGCGGCGTGGATATGGACACGGTGGCGGAAGTGGTACGCGCCGGGGCGGAGATTCTGGTGGCGGGGAATGCGGTGTTCGGCAAGGGCGATGCGAAAGTGAATGCGCAGGCGTTGCTGGAAGCAGCGCGTAGCGCGAGTTTGCAGCGAGTGTAGGCTAAGAGAATTTTGTAATTGTGTAAATTGGTAATTCTGTAATTTGAACTCCATCCTCTGCGGAGTTTCAGATTACCAAATTACCCGATTACGAAATTGCAAAATTGTTCTGCGGTTTTGAGGTCTTCTATGCGTCGGAATTCTACTGTTGTCCTTCTTGCGTTGGCGCTGACGTTGACGGTGGCGTGCACGAACAAAAAGGCGGTGAATCCGCTGGCCAACGTCGGGTCGAAACAGCCCGACAAAGTGCTGTTTGACCGGGCCATGGACGCCATGAAACACAACCGCTTCGACGTGGCGCGCATGACGCTGCAGACGCTGATCAACACCTATCCGGATTCGGAGTTTATCGCGCGGGCGAAGCTGGCAGTGGCGGATTCGTGGTACGACGAGGGCGGTTCGACGGCGATGCAGCAAGCCGAGATCGAATACAAGGACTTCATAACGTTCTTTCCCAATATGCCGGAGGCGGTCGAGGCGCAGCTGAAGATTGCGAACATCCATTATCAGGAAATGGAAAAGCCGGACCGCGACTACACGCACGCGATGCGGGCAGAGGAGGAATACCGGGCGCTGATTCAGGAGTATCCCGACAGCAAGCTGGTGCCGAAGGCGAAACAGCGCTTGCGCGAAGTGCAGGAAGTGCTGGCGGACCGGGAGTTCGGCATCGGGCGGTTTTATTATCTGCGGATGGCGTATCCGGCGTCGATTGCGCGCCTGAAAACGCTGGTGGACCGCTATCCGTTATATAGCGGCGCGGACCAGGCGCTGTATCTGCTGGGGCAATCGTACGAAGGCGAGATCAATGCGATCCGCAAGAACCCGCGCATGGGTGAAGTGGCCAAGGCTAAGATGATTGAGGAACTGACGAAGGAAGCGTCGGAAGGGTACGGGAGAATCATCACGCGGTATCCGGCGATGGATCGGGCGCTGGATGCGAAGGCCCGGCTGGAGGCGCTGCATCAGCCGGTGCCGCGGCCGACGCGGGCGATGCTCAAACTGAACCAAGAGGAAGTTGCGAGCCGGCATGAAGCGGGCATGATGTCGAGCATGCTCGGAAATTTCGAGAAGCATCCCGACGTGGCCAAGGCCTCGCATGTGGGTGAGCCGACGATGGTGGATCCGGAGCCGGTGACGGCAACGGGAGTGGTAAAACAGATGGCCAACGCGCTGGGATCGGTGGGCGGTAACAATAAGGTCAGCGTGGACACGATGCCCCCTGGGACCGTAGCGCCGAACCAGGAGGCGCCCCGTTCGGATGCTCCAGCAGCCGCGTCAGACACGTCGGCAGCAACAGCTCCGGAACAGCCTGCGGCCCAGAATCCAGCGGCAGCGGCAGCCGAGCTGAAGCCAAATGTGGCGGATCCGAATGAACTGAAGCCGAACGTTGAGGCCGATCCGAACGCGCTCCCACCGCTGCAGCAGAGTAATCAACTGGACAGCAGTGGCGGCTCGCCGAGCGCCGTCTCTTCGAGTGCGCCCGCCAAAACCGAGGAGCTGGCGGATATTTCTTCCAGCAAGAAGAAAAAGAAGAAGGGCTTAGGGAAGCTGAACCCGTTCTAGGAGCTGGCTGAAACCTCTGGAATTGTCATCCCGACCCTGAGCGCAGCCGAAGGAGAGGGATCTGCATTTTGCGGCGAACTGCGGTTCGCTCGCTCCCCACACCATGGCGCCAAAAAAGGGTGCGATGGGGACCCCGGTTCGCTCAGGATGACAATTTATAAATGCCAGCCGGCGCGTCGCCAGACGCCCGCAATCAATCCCCAGATAGACCCAGCCGAGGTTACCAATGGCACGCGACCCAGATGCCGCACACTCCCCAACAGACTAGGTACGGTCGTAACCCGTTACCCCTGCCTGAATCGTTGACTTAGGTTGAGGGACAAGGTAGTTTCGCGTTATCTCTCCTTTTTTGCGAAGGATGACGCTTGGCGCGGAAAATACTGCTCGCCGATGACAGTGTGACGGCCCAGAACATGGGGCGAAAGATCCTGGCCGATGCCGGGTATGACGTGGTCACGGTCAACAACGGATCTGCCGCCCTGAAGCGGATCACCGAAATCAAACCGGATCTGATCGTGCTGGATGTGTACATGCCCGGTTACAGCGGGTTGGAAGTGTGCCAGCGGCTGAAAGACGCGGCCGAGACGGAGCACATTCCGGTGCTGTTGACGGTGGGCAAGCTGGAGCCTTTCAAGCCGGAAGAAGCGCGCCGGGTCAAGGCCGACGCTCACATCGTGAAGCCATTTGAGGCCAGCGAGTTGCTGACTGCGATCACGCGGCTCGAAGACCGCATGGTGCCCCAGCAATCCGAGGGTGCGCGCTTCAGCGCGTCGGTTTCGGGGGTGGAGCGCTTCGGCAGCGGGGGAAGCGCCTGGAAAACGGAAAGTAACACGGATGCCGACGCCGGATGGAAGAGCCGGCTGCGCTTTCCATCAAAAAAAAAGCAAGACGAACCGGAACCGGAAGCAGAAGATGTCGCGGCCGGAGCGACTTTCCGGGATTTCCGCAAGGCGAAGGGCAAGACTGGCGCGAGCGGAGTGTTCACGGTAAAGGCGCCGCCGCCACCGGGACAGGAGCCAGGGCTGGTTCCGGATATTCCACGCGACATTACGCCGGATGAGTTGGACGCACTGAGCGCGTTGGCCGCGAGACTCGATGGACCGATTTCGGTGGCTGAGAATATTGCGCCGCTGGCGGAAAAGATGGGCCCGGTTGGGGCTCCGGCGGCTGAGTTGGCGGCGGCAAAGACTGAAGTGGAAGTTCCCGCTGCTGCGGCGGAAGCGAAGGACGAAGAGAAGACAGAAATTGAAACTCAGGCGCCGGTCCTTGAACCCGCTGCGTCAGCCGTTGCAGCCCCGGCTTTACAGGCTGACGAAGAATTCGGTTTCGTATCAGCGCATCGCTTTAGCGATGCCGAAAGATCTTCGGAACCAGCCGCTCTTTTGGAGGCTGGGGATCGAAAACCGGATTTCTCAGCAACCTCATTAGCGGTTGAGGGCCTGGCATTAGCCGTTGAAGGAAAGAGTGCAGTCGAAATTCCGATCGAACACCTTGAGCAGGCGGCCGAAACTGCTGCGGTGGTTGCCGATCCCGCCGCGGTCGAAACACATCAGCACGAAACCGAGCGTCCAGCAACCGAGCTTCCGGAAACCCAGCAGCCCGAAACGTCGGTTGCGGTTGTCGCGGTGAATACTGCGCTCCTCGCGCAGGAACTCGCGCCCGTAGATCGGAACGATGAGCCGATGTTCGCTTCGGCTGAGAGCGCGGTTGAGCCGGCGGCGGAAGAAAAGATTGAAGGGAAGCCGGCCGAAGCCGTCGCCAATATCGAGGCGATCGAGGCGAGCGCGCCCACGGAAGTAGTTGCTGCGAAGGATCTTGAATCCAAGCCCGAAGAACCGAACGCCGAAGAGTTGAAGGCGGAGAAGATTGAGCGACCGGTCGCGACGAGCGTGCCAGAGCCGACGGAGGCGGAGGAGCCAGCGCCGACCGATGAGGATCTGGCCGAAGCGTTGCGCTTGCTAACACCCGCGACCGCACACGCGGATTCCTCGACGGTTCCGTCGCACGGAACCCTGGTGGCGGCCGGCCAGTTGCTGGCGGAAGAAGCGGCAGCCAATGCGGCGGCCGGTCCGCGGTGGATAGCGGAGCCAGTGGCGTTGAGTCCGGAGGAAGCGGCGATTTCGCTGGAAGCGGAAATGTTCCGCACTTTCACGACAATGCCTGCGGCAGCGCCCGGCGGCGAAATGGAACCGGTACGGATCACCGGGGTGTCGGCGATTGCGGCCGCGGTCGAGAACACACTGGCAGAGGCAGGGCTGGCGGCCAGTTCGAACAGTTTGGCGGAGCAAGGGGCCGAGCATGGTTCAGTTGAACATGGTTCAGTTGAACATAGTTCAGATGAGCATCGTTCAGAGACCATAGCTGCGGAAACATCGGCTGCCGAAGCGGCTGCGGAGGTGATGGCGGCGGTTTCGAGCGCAGCCAGTCCGGCGGTGGACGGGGTCGAAGCAGCGAAGCTCGAACCAGAAAGGCTCGAAGCAGAGCAGAAAGATTCACCTGCGGAAGAGGCCGCGGCAGCGACGTTCGCGGATGCGGTGGGCCGGGACGAGGTCGAGGCTGCGTCGGAACAGAATGGAGAGCCTGTCAGCGAGACGACGGCTGCAGTGGCGGAAGAGATTCAGGATTCGAATTCAGATGCCGGGGGTCAGGAATTCATGGGCAAGGACGTGAAAGCGAAATCGGGGAAATCGAACTGGCATCAGATTCACACGGCGCCGGCCAGCGCTGCTGCCCAGAGTGACGTAGTGGAAGCGGCGAAACAGGCCGAACAGGGCGCCGAGGAAGTTCCAAAGGCCATGGCAGCGGCGGCAGCGGCAAAGGGTGCAGCGTCTACGTCTGCACCGGACGCCAGCGCGATTGCCAGCATCGTGGACAGCGTGCTGGCCGATCTTCGCCCGAAGATCGTGGAAGAGATTGCGAGGAAACTGGCGGGGAAGTAGAGCAACCGCGGGCCATCAACTTTGAATATCGGTTCGGCGTACGAAGAGCCCACTTCTCGAAAAGCGCGAGAAGTGGGGCACCCCCGTTTTCTTCTCTGCCAACACTTAAGAACTAAGGCGCTATACTAACCACCCGGAAATGCCAGCCACCCGCCGATAAGCAAATGGATGGAGGCTGTGAAGTGAACCCGCTCAACGAGCACCGGGGTCACCACTTGCGCCGCGAGGATGGCTGGGTTGTGTGCCTCGTTTGCGGCTTAGTCGTTTGCGAGGAGCAGCGACCTTTGAACTTGCGCTGGAAACTCGCTTGCTGGGGAATCCGTAGACCTCGCGATAGAAGAAAAGGTCGCGCCCCATCTGAGACATCCAGATATGTATGTCGTCAACATTGTCCCCTTTCACTGCCTTGGTAAAGCCCAAGTTGCTCACACCAGCAGCGAACAGAACGTCTTCTTTCATCAGACGCCTGTGTTCGGCTTTCAACCGCGCTAATCGTTTGCAACGCGCTGCGTATCCGTGGCTCTGGTCGGCATCTAATTCGTTGTCGATTAGATTGCGCACCCTTTGGATTTTGCGATGCTCTGTTTGCCGTTTCTTGAGACTTTTTTCTAAACGCAACTTTCTTTCTTTGAGATTAGAACGCATGATCGCTCCTTTTGTGGTGCGTTGGGAATCATAGTGGCAGCAACTAACTCCTACGTTGATCGCACTTTTAATGCCAAGAAGAAAGCAAACTAGGACACCCCCAGATTTTGGTAGTTGCTTCGTAAAGCGTGCAAAGCGTACATCACGTCGTCCAGAGCCTCTGCCTCTTCGCCGTTATCGTCGGCTGCCTGAAACAATTCCCGCGCCCGCAGCACAACCGCCCTCTCGGCTTCTGCAATGCGCTCCGATAGTTTGCTCTTATCAATCTCAGAGAGTGCAGCTCTATACAGTTGCCTCCAATATCTGCTGTCCGGAGACTTGGAAACACCGGGTTCCATGGTGAACCCCTCATTTCTATCGGTTGCGCAGGGGACCGTCGCGGGAGGCGTGAACGCCTAGAGAGCGCCGGAGTGATGCGTAAGGGACCTCTTTAACTCTAGGCTCCCGCACGGTAAGAAAGCAATGAAATTCGCATGAATGCGGTGTCCTTGGCTTGGCGGTAGTGGGTTACTTTGAAAATTAACGAACAATCAATCGAGCAAGGATCGCAAGCCGAGCGCCTCGAAAGCGTCAATCGTGCGCGTATCCTCACCCAGCCCCCGCCCCGCTCGCTCACACCCCACACGCCGCCCGCCCCGCGCTCGCCCCGCTAGCGCGCGGGCCCCGGCCATATAGGGCAATTTCTTATGTGCGGAATTGGCTCGAAAGGTAGGGGGGTCACTTTTGCCGTCGCCATACAATACCCCTAATGCTGTTTGACGGGAGTATACGACACGAGGGCAAAATGCTCCCCCCTACCCCCAGGGGGTACGATTAACGCCAAGATGATGATGCCCTTGTTTTGCTTCCACATGACCCCGCAGTATACGCCGCGCTCATTGACTCGCAAAAAGCTTAAAATTCAGCCAGAGTTTGGGGAGTGTTTGTCCAATGATGATTGATTGCGATAAGAACATGATTGTTCATCTGCTGCGGAATTGGCGTCCGAACAGGCTGCGAGCGCAAGGCTTCCGGCTTGCAAGACTTCGGCCTCGGCTGATAGCGATGCAAAATGGCGTCTGTGCCCTCTGTCCAGAGTCGCTAGTCAACGACGGCAAGGTCACGCACATTGGCGTCGCAGTTAGTCCGATCATCCTGGCATCGAAGTATTCAATAACTTCCGAAAACCGATTGAAGATTGACCGGTGGGCTTCGTCAAAAATAATGAGATCGAAAAAACCTGGACTAAATTTCTCGAAGCAGATGTTCATTGTCTGGAGAGTCGCCACAAACAGCCGCTTTGACGTGTCTATTCTTTGAGTATAAATTCGGTCGCGCGGCTCGTTGGGCAGGTGGGCTTTAAAGCCGTCGGTAAGCGTTTGGTCAACCAGCGCATCTCGATCAGCCAGAAATAATATGTTTTGCGCTTGCTTCGTACGCATGAAAAGGTCGATCAGAGCCATTGTGGTGCGAGTTTTACCGGTGCCCGTAGCCATTACGATCAATGCGCGTCGCCTGCCGTTCATGAAGGTTTCGCACACGCGGCGGATCGCTTCGTGCTGGTATGGCCGGTCAACGATGGTTGTATTGATGAGAGCTGAGTCCAGGGGCTGCTGATTTTGGCGAATGAATCGAAGGCGGTCGAGATCTGAAAACGTGAAGAATCCGCTCACGAGCCGGGGATTAGAATCCCCAATCGGCCAGAAATACGTGCTGTGGCCATTGCTCATGAAGCCGAACGGGCTAAAAGACTGCCGGTTTGCGATTTCCGTTACATAGTAGTTAAGCTGTGCGTCTGCCTCGCGGGGATTTCTAGAGAACCTCTTGGCTTCGACTACAGCGAGCACATTTCCGCTGGCATCGTAGAGGCAGTAGTCAGTGATACCGTTCCACGGCTCCCTATCATAGCCATCTACAGGAATCTCCAAACCGACTTTGGTATGGTCGCTTACGTCCCAACCAACTCTCTTTAGGGCAGGATCAATTAGAGATGTACGAGTGCGGGATTCGTTCGTCTTGCTGTCGGGAACTGGTGGCGGCAATTGGCTCATGCAGCGGACATCGCTGACTCCGCTTCATTTTATTCCAGCACATCCGTCTTGAGAGCAATTACTTTCGCTTATCGAGTCCGCGTAACGTTGGCCGCAGCGACACTACGGCGGGCCGTCCCTACGCGGCGTTCGTCCTTGCGTGGCCAAAGAATCGGAAGATCAGACCATGCCTGCCAATACGCCCTTGCCGCTTGTGATTCAATCAGGCGCACAGACTCGATACTCTCAGCGCCCGAAAGATCGACTCTGAATCGAGCAATTGCGCCTGCCGTCGCAGGATCGTGCAGCATATCCCGCACGAGTAGCTCCTGCCCGGCGAGTTTCTGGGAGATAAGTTCCTGGGAAATCTTGAGCGCCGTCCCATTGCCGAGTGCGAGCGCTTGCGCTCTGCGGAGCTTGGCATCCGATGACGAGACGGGGCCAGTAACAGCGAGCACCTTGCCTCTGCGGTCGAGCATCACGAACGCAGCGCCCTGATCCGCTAGGATGCGCAGCTGATTCTGCGATTGATGCTGGAAGATCGTTTTCCGCAGATCTGGGTGCCGAATTGGGAGAATCGGGATCTGCGGCAACTGCTGTGGCATCGACACCGGATGGTGCAGGCGCGCACGCGGATCATGAACCAGTTGCAAGCGGTGGCGCTCAACGAAGGATTGCGCTNNCGTGGGCGAGCCGGCGACGGTGCGATCTGCTGGAGTTGCTGGACCGACTGAACCCAACGATTGCCGAACTCAGCCAAGCGATTGAGCAGGAAGTGGAGAAGTATCCCGAGGCACGGCGGTTGATGACGCATCCTGGGGTCGGTTCTCTAACCGCGTTGGCCTTCGTGTTGATCATCGGGAGGGCAGACCGGTTTCAGTGTGGCAAGCAGATCGCG
>PLIC01000124.1 GCA_003139995.1 Candidatus Acidiflorens stordalenmirensis
AGAGCGAAATGGCGCGCTCCTCGGAGTGCACGGAGCAGTACGCTCAAAAAGTGCTTGACACCGCCGACTTTGTCAGAGACGCGATGTTTCGCCAACTATCTTGAAGCATGCTTGCTCGAACCAGTCACGACAGGTTCGGGGCAACGAGCGTTCAACGCTCTTGGAGTTATCAACCGCACCGTGATGTCTAGCTTGTCCATTCCCATGCCAACCGCCTGAAGCCCTACCGTGACGGGAGCGTTTTCCACGGTGTCGAGCGCATCAGCTACAGTTTGAAAAGGAACGCCATCGTCAGCAAGGAGATAAAGCGTACGGTGCACTCGCATGCTGTAAATCTCTGACAAACGACCTGCCAGACTGTTCCAGTCTGCCTGCTCTTGATTGAGAAAGAGTTTACCCGCGTCGGTTATGTGCAGAACGATGAGGCGTTCGTTACAATCATGTTCCCAGCGGGCCGAGGCGAGTTCGATGCCGAAGCCCGTTGCCTCTCGCGGAGCAAAATACGGCGTATACACCGCAACGAGAACAGCCAGACCGGGTGCTGCAATTAAGGCGAACGCCGGGAGTTGAGAGAATCGTTGTGCTAACGCGAGCCTCCGGGTGCCCTGATGGTATAGGCTTATTTGCGCAGGCGGGTCATTAGACACTTCGCTCTTAAGCAAGTCTTTGCGCGTGCAAAGATAGTTATAGGAGCATATCGCTGGAACAGCCACTAGTATTCCCGCAGCGGTTGTAACCAGTGCTACGGCTATTCTTGACGAAATCAGCGCCAGCGCAGCGTTCTTTTCCATGTCGATTCCGCCGAACCAGAGTCCGCTCATTATGCCGACGCATGTGCCTGCAAGCCCGAGGTACGGAGCGCTGGAGGCAATTGCTTTGAGACCGCCCAACTCAATGCTCAGGAAGGCGGCGAGTTTCCTCCTGCTCGCGCTATCAATCTCTCTGACACGTCGAGCTAAGTTGTAGCGACAGAAAACGCGGGTGACAACGACGACGACATAAACGAGCATGAGCGCAAGCACGATGACATCGAGGCGCACAATCCAGTTCATCCAGCGCCACAAGTAACCGACACTCCACTCACACCCGTACGGTCGCCACGAGTTGAGACAGACTCCGTTCATCAGGAGAACCGCACTCTTTCGGTTGCTGCCCTAAGTAGCAAAGACACCAGACGAGCTGCTCGAGTTCCGTTGTTGAAATCAGGCGTGGGTGTTGAAAAATTCTTTTCAGGGAACTTCACGAACGAAATTCGTTCGCAAGTTATTGAATCTTCGTTCGCCGTGGGCGCTGAAATTCACTGAAATTACTGCTTTGGTTCCTTTTTCAACAGCCACAGGCGATTTCACTCACAACCCTGATCGTGGGCGAAGTAGTGAACTGAAAGCTGAGAGCCAAGAGCTAACAGCCAACAGCTAACAGCCAACAGCTAACAGCCGCACCTCTAATTCTCACTCTCCACCGGCGCCGCTTTCGGAGCGGGCAGCGCCTTCGCTGGCTTCCCCGGTTTCCCCGGCGTGGCTGGCGGAGTCGGCGCAGCAGCCGGAGCGGCGACTGCAACCGTCCCTTTGCGAATCTCAATCGCTCCCTTGTCGCAGTTCATCACCAGACGCGGACCGTTCGTTCCGATGGAACCGCTGGCACTCGATTGGTCGTCGCGACTGTCGATTTTGATCTCGTCGAAGTCGCTCTCGATTCCTCCTTCGCGTGTGCGCGCCTCCACCTTGATCGGCGTATTTGGCGGAATCGAGACCTGCACGTCGCCCTTGCGGTTATCGATCTGTATATTCCCCGGCTTGCGCAGCCCGACCTCGACCGTCCCGTTTTCGTCTTCCAGCCGCAGATCGCCCGACAAGCCTTCGAGCGCGATGTCCTTCGACCGGGTCGTCAGGCGCATCGGTCCGCTCAGCGAATCGGCGCGCAGGTCGCCGGAATCCAGATCCAGCCGGCCATCCAGGCGCGAAAACTCCATCTCCGTGCGCGACGAGCGGAAACTCACCGTCTTGCTGACTCGAACCAGCCGCACGCTTTCCTGGAACTCTCCATTCAGATGAACCGCGCCATCCACATCTTCCACCGCGACTTCGTTCGCCTTGCCCTGAATGGTCACGTCGCCTTTCACATGTTCCAGCCGGACGGAACTGCCGTCCAGGTTCAGCGTGACGTTTCCGGTGTGGTTGTTGATGTTGACTTCGCCGCGATGGTGATTGACCTCAACATTACTGGCCATGCCCGCGATGGTCACATCGCCTCGGCCCGACGTGATCGCCAACGCGGTATGGACTGGCACATAAATGTCTATGTCCGTTGTGACGCCCTTGTCGCCCGCGCCCTGAGTGTTGGCGTTCAGCGTGACGACCTTGTCGGCGGCAGTGATCTGCGGCTTGGTCTTGCTGTTGTAGTTATCGGCGTCCCGCTGTTCTTCCGCGCGGACCTTCTTGCGCACCGAGACTTTCATCGTTTTGTCGTTCGTTTTGAAGTCCGTCACATTGACCGTAATCGTGCCGCGGTCGTCATTCACGTGCAGGGTGCTGCCCGCCGGAATTTCCTGAGTCAGTTCGTCGCTGTAGTCGAACGTGGACCCGCCAAAGATCTCGTCCAGTCCGTCCTCATCGCCAATCTGGATGTGCTCCCCGATGCTCTTCCAGTCCAAACGCGACGCCTGGGTTGCAATCAGTCCGGCCCCGATCAGGAACAGCATCAGGAAAACGCCACCGACGCCAATGCCGCGCGTCGGCTGGCCTAAGCGCTTGGCCTGTTCGTATTCGATCAGCTTCAGCACGCCCCACAGGATCAGCAAGGCAGGCCAGTAGCGGGCAAACAGCGATCCCAGGTGGTGTATATCCAGAATCCGCATCGTCCCCAGCAGAAAGAGCACTCCAATCAGAATCAGCACGACGGGCCCGGCAATCGAACGGTGGGGAGGGCGCGGAGGCGGAGTCATTATTGGGCTAGCCATGGTTCACCTCACTTGTCGGCGGAACAGGCGGAACGGGTGGGACGGGTGGAACCGGAGGCTCCGGAGGAATCGGTTCTCCCTCGATCGGCGGGCTCGCGCCCGGCTTCAGCGACGGAATGTGTCCCTCCACCGATGCGCTTCCTTGCAGCAATTTCACCGCTCCGACCACCAGCAGAATTACCGGCCAGGTGCGGTGAAATCCAAGGCTCGACTCGTGCAGGTTCTCCAGCAGGAACAAAACGCCGATGGTCAGGAGCATCGCCGGGCCCATCAGTCGCCGGGTGCGGCAGCGCGCACATCCGCAGCCCGAACCGCACGGTCCCAGCAGACCCCAGTTGCGTGCCAACAGCCAGGCGCCGAGTGCTATCAAAATCAACGGCCAGAGGCGATCCAGACCGAATTCGATCAGGCCCATGGTGTTCAGCAGGAAGATCACGCCCAGCAAAATGAGCACGATCGCACCTGTTGGGACTTTACTGGCGTCGATCTTTGCCCCGCCGCCAAAAGTTGCTCCCAGACCGTAAGGATCAGGAGCGGGCAGACCCGCCTGAAGAGCCCGCGCGGAGCGGACGGCGTCGATGATCTGGTAAATAATGAAGAATACCAGTCCGAATATCGAGATTGTCTCTAACGCCTCTGAGCCATGACTCTCGGCAGTGTTGATGCCCGCTATCAGCAACGCAAAGATGCCCAGATGCGCCAGTCCCTTGGCATATTGGCCCGTGTACACCGCACCCACGCCGAAGGGAAAGAATCCGGCAAGAATTCCGGCCACGGTCGGGTTGGGTCCACTCCCGATTCCCGGAGGAGGCGGCGGTGGAGGAACTCGCCCCGCCGCCGGGGCGACGCCGCCGGAAACGAATCCCGCCGCTCCCGCCGGAGCGCCTTCCATCCTCGCTCCCAGGCAATCCTCGCAGTAGATCACGCCCCGCACGGGACGTGTACAATTCGCGCACAGTGCCCTTCCGCAAGTGCGGCAATAGGCCACTGCTGACGCATCAGCATGATTGGCGCAGTTCATACAAACCTCCGATTCGTAGTCGCGGTCAACGCCACCGTCACGGCAGGAGCAGCATCCCCCACCCCATCACCCAAAACCGGCGTGATGGGGGCCCCGGCCCGCAGCGCGGCTAACACCGGCTGGTTGTATTCCTGGGAATAGTTACGATCCTGTCTCTGGTCCGGTTGCCCACTGGTATTGTTCTTGCGATTTTCTTTCTGTTCCGCGGGGCCGGGCTCGGCGGGAGTGTTGGCCCGCTTCAGCTCGCGCAGCTTCGATTCGATCTCGTACACGAAGCGGATATTGTCGTAGTACTTCACGACTCTGATTTGCGCATCGTTGTACGCATGACGTATCGCCGCCGGCCGCAGGGAGACCTTCGCCACATCTTTCGGCTTCACGCCCGCTGCGCTCAGCGCCAGCGAAAACGAGAAGAAGATCATCCCGAACGACATCACAAACCGCGGCTGCCGCACAAAGGCCGCCACCGGCGTGAAGAAAGAAGCAGAGAAGGAATCCCACCACTCGCGCGCCCGCTCGCCGATCGGAGCCGCGCTGCCGTCGCGCGTCGCCGCCAGCGGTCGCGTGCTCACGACTCCACTCGTGGCCGCCAGAATGTTGTGCACCAGATTCGCCGGAGGCTCGACCGCTTCCAGCGACCGCAACCACTGCCGCCCAGCCTGCGCGTCCGCAAACAGCGGACCGCAAACCGCACAGATGCGCCGATGAGCTTCGAAGCTATCCCTGCGAGCCGGGCTCAACTGCCCTTCACCGTCCAAGGCGTCGCTAAGCAGCGCTTCGAACTCGGCGCACTCGACCTGGGGTCCCCGACCGGCCCGGTTTTGGCCGGGCGGGGTGGGGGTCCCGTTTTTGGTTTCTCCTGACATCAGATCACCTGCCTATATGTACGTTGTAGGAGGCGCGCAAGTTCCGCTCGTCCCCGGTTTATTCTCGACTTGACGGTCCCCTCTGGAACCCTCAGCGCCGTAGCAATTTCCCGATAGTCCATGTCCTGCAGGTCCCGCAAAATCACCGCCTCCCGCAGCTCCGGAGACAGTTTCTGCAGCGCTAAATGCACCATTTCGCGCGTTTCCCGGCTCTGCACCGCGGCATCCGGAGGCAGACCCCGGTCCGCGATCCGCTCGCTAAGCGGCTGCGCATCCTCATGCTCGGAGGGCGCTGAATCCAGCGAATCCGTGATCCGGTCGCCTTTCGACTTCCGGAAATGATCCACCAGCAGGTTGCGCGTAATGGCGGTTACCCAAGTCATGAACGCGCCCTTACCCGAATCGTATGTGTTTAACGTCCGATACATTTTGATAAAGACCTCCTGCGTGAGGTCCTGCGCGTTCTCGGAATCCCCGGCAAACCGGTAGCAGACGTTGTATATCCTCCGGTGACAGCGCTGCACAATCTCTTCCCAAGCCGCGGCATCGCCCCCAACGCAGCGACGGACCAGCAATCCGACAACCTGGGCTTCTTCCAAAACCAGACTCCGTGAAATCCGTTTAACTGCCTAGCTCAGTGTGGGGACAAGCGCCCGTGTGGGGACGGGCGTCCTCGCCCGTCCAAGCCGAGCGCAGCTCGGCCCCGCCGCCAGCACCTGCACGATCTGAATCGCCGGTCCCCAACGCCGCCTTTAACAGCACAGGAGAAATACGTTTCTGTCGGGCAGGAAGTTCCCTTGAATCACGGAGCTAGCGATTGTAGCAGGAGGCAGGGAGGGGGGCACACGCCTCGGTGTTGGCGCGATTCCAGGAATCCCGTCAGCTTCACTTCCTTAGAAGGGGTTGTTGCTATCCGCTCGCCGCCTCGCCTCGGATAACTGCTCCGGAGTCATCTTCTCCGCTAGCTCTTTCATCCTCTTATCGCTGTCTTTGTAATGGTGCCGCTGGGCCTGAGCGTACCAAACATAAGCAGTCACCAAATCATTTCTGCGGGACGACCAATACTCCCCCATCGCGAACTCCGCCTTGGGAAGCCCCTGCTTGGCAGCTTTTTCGAGGAACGCAAATCCTTTGGAGTAGTCATTAGCCAGCTCAGGATCGGAAAGCAAGATTTGCGAGAGCTCGAACTGCGCTTTGGCATCCCCCGCATTGGCCTTCTGGAATAACCCTGCCTTCGGGCCGTAGAGCTGGAACTGCACCTCAGCGTTGATATGAACGGCTACCGGTGTGCCATCTTTCATCGCCGGTGTGAATCTCCACTGCCGAACCGCCTCCATGGCCTTCTCATCGAGTCCCAGGCCGGCCGCGTGCGTCACCCTGATCCTTTGCGGCATCCCCTCAGCGTCCACTACCAGCTCCAGAACGCAAACCCCTTCATATCCCGCCTGGCGAGCCTTTTCCGAGAATTCAGGATCGGGCATGTACGTAGCCCGGGGAGCGCTGACACCGTGCCCCACTCGATAAACCCCGTCTACTGGCCCCTGCGGGTTCGAGTCCCCGCTACGGGGATGCAAGGTTTGAACTTGCGCCAATACCGGAACCGCTATCGGAACCACTACCACCAAAGAAAGCAGCAGGATTACGATCCCACCGATTGGGATTACGATCCCACCGATTGCAAAAGTCGTGCAACGCATGATGGAAACGAAGTGTAGCAGAATCTTACCTCCAGCGCAGCGATCCAAATCAAGTGGACGTCCGCATGTCTGTCTGCCGACGGGTTGGAGCCCTTTAGGTGCCGCAGCGGTTTACCACTGCGATCCAGGCGCTCAATCCGACGGCCTTACAGCTTGCGGGAAAACTCGGGTTTCGGCTTTGTTTTGAAGGGGCGCGGCTTCAGCCGCGCCGCATGTGCCGCCAAATATAATGCCGGCCTTAGCCGCTGAGGGTGCGCACTCTACACCATCACGAGAACCGCGCTAGGCGCTCAATTCCGACGGCCTTACAGGCTGCGGAAAAACTAGGGTTTCGGCTTTGTTTTGAAGGGGCGCGGCTTCAGCCGCGCCGTATGTGCCGCCAAATATAATGGCGGCTTTAGCCGCTGAGGGAACGGTTCCTACCCCCACGAAAGATGCGACGGGGCGCACGCCCGCCCCTCGCAAAAACCGCAAAGAGTGAGGCACCCAAGTTTCCTTAGGAGAAGTCCTTCGAGATATATCTTCGACCGAAGGCCGGAGCACCCGGCGAGTAATCCCGGATGCGCTCGACCGGGCCACCCGCTCGCAGTCGGTCGAATTGGAGGGATAAAGGCGGCGATCCACTTTATACTTATTGCGGAAACGCGCGAGTCAGACCCGCCGGAAACTCTATGCTGGACGCTACCGATCAAGCGACATTTCTCGCCATACGCGAGCTCAAACGGTCGATCCAAGAGTCAAATAAGCCGCTTGTCCTATGGGTAGGTGCGGGCGCAAGCAAATGGCTTGGTTACCCGCTGTGGAAGGAGGTCGCACTTGACCTGAGGAAAGACTTTTTTAAATACGTCGCTACCTTTGACAATGCCGGAGCCCTCAAACTAATCGACGCGGGCTCCTTTCCTAGATTTTTCCAACAGTGTCGCGACCTCGACCACGCACGCTACCACCGATTCCTGAGCGACAGCTTTCTACCCCGACCCGATACTCCCATATATCTGCGGTTTACCCAAGCCCTCGGAAGAATCGCGCCGCTACACATCCTGACAACCAACGTAGACGAGTCAATCGAACAAAGATTTCCCGGGGCCGCAGTTTTTCAGCGGTCCGACATTAGCGGCTGTCTAAAGCAACTCCAGGACGGCAACCCGTTTATTGCTAAGCTGCACGGCTCTCGAAGCTCGATCGAGTGCACAGTGTTTACTGACGAAGACTACGAGAAACTCAAGGCCGATACGGGTTATGTCAACACTCTGAAGGTTATCTTTGCAACAGCGACCGTCGTGTTCCTTGGCTACAGCGTCAGCGATCAATACTTAATTGATCTTCTCTCAGACAATGAGCGGGACATGAGTCTATTTGGCGCAGGGCCCCATTTTGTGGTGAGCACCGCCTTCAAGGAAACTCCATCAGTTCGCCGAATAAGCTACTCGCTGAAACGCTTCCCAGACCACCGTACTGCACTGACCGTACTAGACATCGTCCTGCAGGTCGAAGCGAGAAAAAGCGAACTGGCCGCGCGCCCTGTAGCCAGGGCAGAAGAGACGGGTGAGGGCAGGCGGACGTTCGGGGCCAAGACGGCATATTTCATCTCGGACTTCATGCCCCCCGGAACCTGGACTAACTCACTAACGCTTGGGTTCAAGAACAACGCCGACGTAGATTCCGAACTGACCACGGGCTTAGGCTTCACGGTCGACGAAGTCCTATTCCGCGAGTCAACTGCTCCGCACGACCTCATCGTCGGTCTCATATGTTTTGACGTCGTCTGTTTGCCGCTCACAGCGATCGATAGGGTCTTTATGCTGATAGGAGATTCCCTATGGCCGCTAGTAGAGACCGGTTCGATTGGGTTCATTCATCTGCAACATGAGCCGGCTTTCGTGTCTGCTAAGGGCGCCCTGACCGGCGATGTCGGACTTGTCACAATGTCATCCTCAACCGGAGACCCACAATCCGCAGGGGAACTTCTGCGGCGGGTGATCAAACCAAATCCCGGCAAAGAAACGGAGGGAGAGAAACTCATTTCAGATGTGGAGTCGCGGATCATTCCGTTCACCGAGGCTGACAAGATAGAGTTAGCGAATCTAGTTCGTGCATCGTTCATGATGCCGGAAGTATCGCGCCTACTTGGCATCGGCGAAGCCATTCTGCCAACTCAAATTCCGACTTGGCTCAGGTTTCCATGCCTGCGGATGGCGCACCTCGTTCACACCGGTGCTATTTGTGACCATTTTGGTATTCAAGCAGCCAAGATACCTTTCGGCGGCGTGCGGCTAACAAGCGCAGCATTCGGCGTGCAGTCATCTGCGGAATCAGCCGACCATTACGCTAGCTATGTTCTCTCGCAGAGATTTAACACCGATGTTGGGGCCGCCCTCATTGCTCAGCCCGCGATCCTTCAGACGATCCTGCGGTTCCGCGACACCGCTGAGGGCGAGGCATTCCGCAGAGAGGTTCGTGATCAACTTCTAGCAAACGCGGCGAGCGAATTTTCCGCTTCGATTAATGCCGGACTCAAGAAGAACATTCCAATCCCGGTTCTGGAGAAGGCACGCGACAAGCTCTCCTCTCTCCTCACCGAAAACGTCTCGATTTCTCCAGTTCCGGCCGTTTGGGCAAATTCCCTTCGCTCCGACGACACGACGCGATTCTGGCGTGCCAAGTCCCGATCTATATTGTTAGACTTAGCGAAGCAGCGTGGTATCCGCGGTGACGACCCGTGCATCTGCGGCTCCGGGGACAAGTTCCGGCTCTGTTGCTTGGCCCCCTTGCGAGATTAGTGAGGAGCCCTCAGGCGCGGGTGCCCCACTCATCGCGTTCTTTGCGATGAGTGGGATGCCGCGAGCGTTCCCACTTCCTCCATCTGACGCCTGACCTTTTTTCATCACAAACCAATTGTGTCCCCAATCACAGACATCCCACCCGCATTGCGCGACAATGAAGATCTGATTGGCCAGCGTAGAAGTGTGTCCGTCTCCAGAGACGGTCCTCGACGCCGCCCGAAAGCCATCTCCAGCGCTCTTTGAAAATCGAAACTCTGAACAAAGCCGAAGGAATCTGTCCGATTGAAGAGCCGGAACCCGAGCCAAAAATCCCAAAGACTGTAGGCGTAGAGCTAAGTCCTTATTCCGGAATACTTTGATTTAAGTCCTTATTTTTCAAAGACCAAATGGAAAAATTTCCGCTAACCCCATGATTCCTATAGGCAGGGGGGGAGGGGGGTAGGGGTACTAACCAATAAATACCCCCTGAACAATAAAGCAGCAACAATCGAGAAGGGCCCCCGGGAGACTCCATCACTTCCCCCAAAGGGCGAGGCTCGGCCCGAGCCCACTGGGGCCTTACTGAGAACTGAGAGCTGCCTACGCGAACCGAACCTTAACATCCGGCCCCTTGTCCAAATGGATGCTGTCGACAAATCGAACCAGTCCGGTCTTTAAAGTCAGAATCACCGAAGAAGTCCGCGTCCCTTCGCCAAAGAAACGGACGCCTTTCAGCAGCGCGCCTTCGGTCACGCCGGTCGCAGCGAAGATCATCTGTTTCCCCGGAGCCAGGTCTCCCGCTTCATAAATTTGTGTCTTCTCTTTAATCCCCATCTTCGCAATGCGCTCTTCCAACTCCGGCTTGTCGATCACCAGCCGTCCCAGCATGTATCCATTCAGGCAGCGGATCGCAGCCGCCGTAATCACGCCTTCCGGCGCGCCTCCCAGTCCCATGACTGCGTGCACCCCAGTTCCCATCACCGCCGCGGCAATGCCCGCCGAGAGATCGCCGTCGCCAATCAGCTTGATGCGCGCGCCCGCCTTGCGAATATCGGCGATCAGCTTCTCGTGCCGCGGACGATCGAGCACGACCACCACCAGATCCTCCACTCCGCGATGCATCCGCCGCGCGATGTTTTTCAAATTGACGGCTACCGGAGCGTCCAGTTCCACCGCGTTCTTGCATGATGGCCCCACGACGATCTTTTCCATGTAGCAGTCGGGAGCGTGCAGCAACCCGCCTTTTTCCGAAGCCGCCAGCACCGTGATCGCTCCCGGCGCGCCGGTGGCGCACAGGTTCGTACCCTCCAGCGGATCGACCGCGATGTCGACCTGCGGAACCTCGCGACCGTCCGGATACGGGCCACCGACCTGCTCGCCGATATAAAGCATGGGCGCGTCGTCGCGCTCGCCCTCGCCGATCACAATTGTGCCGCGCATCGGGACCGTGTCCATCGTCTTGCGCATGGATTCCGTGGCCACCTGGTCGCTCAGCGGACGGTCGCCTTGGCCCATCGTGCGCGCCGACTCGATGGCCGCGTTCTCCACCACGCGCAAAAATTCCAGCGCCAGATCGCTCTCAAGATTCTCCCCAAAATTCTTCGCGTGCGGTTCGAGACGGGTTTGGGTTGCCATCAGTGCCTCCGGAATACGAATGCGCCTTGCAATATATCTCCTTCGGAGCCGAGATGGAAGTGCAAGCGTCGCAGAAATGCTTTGAAGGGCGCGGCTTCAGAGCCTGCCCTGAGCGGAGCCGAAGGATGCCGCAACCCGATCCAGGAAACGTGGGCTTCAGCCCCTGAGGTGAACGGCTCAGACTCTACAAAACGGCCCCGCCCTCATGCAATGAATTTCCGGGACAGCATTTCAGCCCGGCTCGACCGCTGGCTCTTTGCCGCAGACCCAGAGCCAGTATCCTCAACGGCCAGAACGTCTGCTAATCTTTCCTCATGACCACTGAACCCACGACCCCTGAATTAACGACCTCTGCAATAACGGCAAAAGACCGCAAAGAACCTGCGTTTCTCTTCTCCGAGAAGCAGGTTGCGGAAAAAAGTGAACTTGCCCGGCGTTTTCTGGACAATCGCACCCGTCTCAATGAAAACGTCGACAAAGCAGGCAACTTCCTCGTCAAACGCTTTTACAACCTGGATCACAACACTTACCTTGAAGGCGCTCTGCCCGCGAAATACAAGGAATTGATGGGGGTGATCGCCTCCGCCTGTTTGCGTTGCGACGACTGCATTTACTACCACGTGATCCAGTCCTATCGCCTGGGCGTGACGCGCGCCGAGCAGGAAGAAGCAATCAACGTGGCGCTGGTGACAGGCGGCAGCATAGTGATTCCGCACATCCGGCGAGCGTACGAGTTGCTGACGGAACTCTATGGCTGACGGGTATAGGGATGCGGGATTTCCTCGTTCGACAGATTGGGCTTCAGCCTCAGAATGCCTCAATCCCGGTCACGCTAGCCCCGATAATTAGTGTGTGGATGTCGTGCGTGCCTTCGTAGGTCTTTACGCTTTCGAGGTTCATAAGATGGCGCATGATGGGGTAATCGTCGGCCACGCCGTTTGCTCCCAGAATATCTCGCGACAGGCGGGCGCACTCCAGAGCCATCCAGACGTTATTTCTCTTCGCCATCGAGATGTGCTGGTGCTGCACTTTTCCGGCGTCTTTCAATCGGCCGACCTGCAGCACGAGTAGCTGCGCCTTCGTGATCTCGCCGATCATCCAGGCGAGTTTCTCCTGCACGAGTTGATGCGAGGCGATGGGTTGATCGCGGAATTGTTTCCGCAATAACGCATACTGCAGCGCGCAGTCGTAACACGCCATCGCTGCGCCCACCGCGCCCCACGCGATTCCATAGCGCGCCTGATTCAAGCACATCAGCGGAGACTTCAATCCGTTCGATCCCGGCAACAGGTTCGACTCGGGGATCCGCACATCCTGCAGCGACAAGCCTGACGTCACCGAAGCGCGCAGCGACCATTTCCCGTGAATGTCATCGGCCTTGAATCCAGGGCGGTCGGTCTCAACCAGAAATCCGCGTATCTTATCCCCTTCATCTTCAACCTTCGCCCAGATGACGGCCACGTCGGCGATCGTGCCCGAGGTGATCCACATCTTTTCGCCGTTCAGCACATATTCTTTTCCAACTTTGCGAGCGCGCGTTGTCATGCCGCCCGGATTCGATCCGAAGTCCGGTTCGGTCAATCCGAAACAGCCGAGCTTTTCGCCTTTCTGCAGCGCGGGCAACCAGGTGTTTTTCTGCTCGTCGCTGCCGAAGGTGTAGATCGGATACATCACCAGCGCCGACTGCACGCTGACAAACGAGCGCAAGCCGGAATCTCCGCGCTCCAGTTCCTGCGTGACCAGGCCGTATTCGACGTTCGACATGCCGGCGCAGCCATAGCCGTCGAGCGATGCGCCGAAGAATCCCAGATCGGCCATCGGTTTCACCAGTTCGCGCGGGAAGCGGCCAGCGCGGTTGCATTCCTCGATGATCGGCACGAGATTGTCTTCGATGAACTGGCGCGCCGTGTCGCGCACCAGGCGCTCGTCGTCGTTCAGCAACGTATCGAAATCGATGAAATCCACACCACGGAATTTGATGGCCGGCATTACGTCTCACCCCACAAAGTCAGCAGACAGCGAACGGGAAACAATTCAAAGTAGCAGAGCGGCGGGGAAGTCAGCAACGCGAAGAAATACTTGGTCTCCTAATCTGTTTTTATTAGAGACACAGCTTCCCGCGAACCGATAATATGTCGCAACCTGGGGTGCAGGCTCTTATGTGAGCCGCGGGAACCTGGCATGTCTGCTACCGGAAATTCTGTGGGCCGAGTACTGTCGCTGCTGATCAGCTTCCTTGCCGTGTCCGCGACTTATCTTTACGCGTTCCCGCAAGCGAATGTCCTGTACGCCGGAGTGGTGTTACTGCACGCTGTTGCTGGCGTCGTGGCTTCAGTCTGGCTGCTGCTGTGGATCGTGCGCTCGTGGCGTCAGGGTGAACCGCTGGTTCGCATCGGAATGGTTTTGCTGTTCCTCGGCGCAATCCCAGGACTGGCGCTGATTTACACCGGAGCGCTGAGCACGGAGCGGCGAAACGTCTATATCCACATCGGCTTGAGCTTTCTCGGCGCCGGTCTGATCGCCGCGGCCCACATGGGCAATCGCGGATGGCTGCCTCGTCATGCCGCTCTCCGCGTTGCCGCTGTGCTCGGTGTTCTTGCGGTGCTGGCGCCCGGTGCCTACTATCTCCGCGAAACTCGCTGGAGCCGGCATGGGCGCATTGAAAATCCCGCGCTGCCGCCTGCCACGATGAACGGGGAAGGCGACGGCCCCAACGGCCCGTTTTTCCCTAGTTCCGCACAGGTGTATGGCAGAGAAACAATTCCCAGCAAGTTCTTCATGGAATCGGAATCCTGCAAGCGCTGTCACGAGGACATCTACAACCAGTGGAACAGCTCGGCCCACCATTTTTCATCGTTCAACAATCAGTGGTATCGCAAGGCGATCGAGTACATGCAGGATACGATCGGCACCAAGCCTTCAAAATGGTGCGGCGGATGCCATGACCCGGCCGTGCTCTGCGCCGGCAAGATGGATACACCCATCAAACAGATCGTGCACACGCCCGAAGCCCAAGCCGGACTCGGCTGCATGATGTGCCATTCCATCGCCGACGTGAAAAGCACGATGGGCCAGGGCGATTTCTATCTCGAGTATCCCAAGCTGCACGAACTCGCGGCCAGCAAGAATCCGTTGGTTCGCGGCTTGCACGACTTCACGATCAAGTTGAATCCGGAGCCGCACCGCCGCGTGTTCCTCAAGCCGTTCATGAAATATCAGACGGCGGAGTTTTGTTCCTCCTGCCACAAGGTGCACCTCGACGTGCCGGTCAACAGCTACCGCTGGTTTCGCGGTTTCAATGAATACGACAACTGGCAAGCGAGCGGCGTTTCCGGAGAGGGCGCGCGCTCGTTCTACTATCCCGCAAAGCCCCAGCAGTGCGCCGATTGCCACATGCCGCTCGAACCCTCCAACGACATGGGGAACGTCGCGGGCAAAGTGCACTCCCACCGTTTCCCCGCTGCCAACACCGCGCTCCCCACCGCAAACGAAGATATCGCGCAGTTGAAAGCCACCGAAGATTTCCTTGCCAGCGGAGCTCTTACGCTGGATATTTTTGCGCTCTCGCCCGCCAGCGCCGCATTGAAGGCCGCCCCATTGAAAGCAGGAGCCGTCGCCGAACATGAGCTCGCAACCACCTTCGCCGTGGGAGAAGAAGCGGAATCTAAAATCACGCCCGGCTCCAACGGTGAGGCCGTTGCTCCCGTCACCGCGCCCGTCACCGCTCCTCTTGACCGCGTGCAGCCCGCCGTTCGTCGCGGCGACACCGTCCGCATCGATGTTGTGGTGCGCACCAAACGCGTCGGACATTTCTTTCCCGGTGGCACCGTCGATGCCTACGACACCTGGCTCGAACTTAAAGGTGTCGACGATAAAGGCCAGACGATTTTCTGGAGCGGCATGGTCGAGGACAACGGCAAGGGCCCAGTCGAAAAGGGCGCGCACTTCTATCGCTCGCTCCAGGTGGACGCGCACGGCAACCCGATTAACAAGCGCAACGCCTGGGCCACGCGCGCCGTTGTGTACGTGCGGCTGGTTCCGCCCGGCGCCGCCGACACGGTGCATTTCCGCATGAAGGTTCCGGAGAAAACGGGCAATAAAATTACCTTGACCGCGCGACTCTGCTATCGCAAGTTCGCGTGGTGGAATACGCAGTTCGCGTTTGCCGGTGAACGCGATAACGAGCGCGATAACAGTCAATCCAAGTCCGGGGCCGCAACAGCCTCAGTTACGCCCGACCGCGTTACTCCCGACTACGACGATTCAAAATTTACGTTTACCGGATCGCTCCACGGCGTTTCCGCGAGGTCCGAGAAAATTCCCGATTTGCCGATCGTTGCGGTGGCGGAAAACGAAATGGCCCTCGACGTTTTGCCCGCGAACGCCCCCGCGCCGCAAGCCAAAATCCAACTCGCGAAAAAAGACTGGCAACGCTGGAACGATTACGGCATCGGCCTCTTGCTGCAAGGCGATCTGAGAGCCGCGCAGGCTGCCTTCGAAAAAGTCACCGAGATCGATCCGCAAAATCCCGATGGCTGGGTGAACATCGGACGCGCCGCCCTGCAGGAAGGCGACGTTGCCCGCGCCCGCACCGTGCTTGAGAAAGCGCTGGCCATCAACCCGAAGCTGGCGAGAACCAATTTCTTCTATGGATCGCTTCTGAAATCCACGGGAGACTACGAGCAGGCCGCCGCGCATTTCCAAATCGTGCTCGCCCAATATCCCCGCGACCGCGTGGCGCTGAACAATCTCGGGCGCGTACTTTTTCTGCAGAGGAAATATGCGGACGCTGTGAAAATCCTGCGGCAGGTGCTCGCCGTCGATCCCGAGGATTTGCAGGCGCACTACAACCTCATGCTCTGCTACAACGGTCTCGGTGACGAAAAAATGTCCAAAGAGCACCAGGCCCGCTATCTGCGCTTCAAGGCCGACGAAGCGTCGCAAGCCATCACCGGCCCCTATCGCCAGCTCAATCCCGAAGACAACAATGAACGCCAGAGTATCCACGAGCACACGTCAGTCCCGCTGCCAATCCGGAACAACCTACCAGCGAAGCGCCTAGCCGCAAGCGCCAGCACGACCGGGGTCCGCAAGTGATGCTCTCTTGGAAAAGAAAATCCACCAAGGAGACACCCTTCGACTGCGCTCAGGGCAGGCTCCGGTACGGAGCCAAACCGCTCTTAGCTCTTAGCCTTTGGCCTTTAGCTAAAAGCGAAGAGCTAAAAGCCAAGAGCGCATTCCTCCCTGACTCTGTGTCTCCGTGGTGGGTGTTGCCTTTGCTGCTCATCGCGTCAAGCCTCTTCGCGCGGGCACAAACCATCACCTTCCGCGACATCACCGTCGAGGCCGGCATCCGTTTCACCCACAACAACGGAGCTTTCGGGAAGAAATGGCTCCCAGAAACCATGGGCCCCGGTTGCGCGTTCATCGACTACGACAACGACGGCTGGCCCGACATCCTGCTCGTCAACGGCCAGGACTGGCCCGGTCATCCACCCCATCTCGCCAAAACCGGGCGCGATGGGGACCCCGGCCACGCCAAGAGCGGCGCGACCACATTGAAGCTCTACCACAACAACCATGACGGCACTTTCACCGACGTGACCAAGTCCGCGGGACTCTGGGGCCCGAACGAGTTCTCCACCGGTGCCGCTTGGGTCGATTACGATCGCGACGGCAAACTCGATCTCGTCGTCGCCAACTATGTGCAGTGGTCCGAACAGACCGATCTCTACTGCACGCTCGATGGCTTGCACAAGTCCTACTGCACGCCCGAATCGTATAAGGGAACGTCGGCGCGCCTCTGGCACAATCTCGGCAACGGCAAGTTCGAAGACGCCACCCATCAAGCCGGACTTTACGATCCAACCTCGAAGGGTCTCGGTGTCGCCATTCTCGACTACAACAACGACGGATGGCCTGACATCCTGATCGCCAACGACACGCAGCCCAACAAGCTATACCTGAACAAAAAGAACGGCACCTTCGAAGAGCGCGCGGTTTCCGCCGGCATCGGCTTCAGCGAAGATGGGGTGGCCCGCGCCGGCATGGGCGTTGATGCCGCTGACTATGACCGCTCCGGCGGCGCCAGCCTGATCATTACAAACTTTGCCAACCAGATGCTCGCGCTTTACCACAACGAAGGCAACGGCCTGTTCGTCGATGAAGCTCCGCGTTCGGAAATAGGCCGCGCGACGCTTTTGACGCTCGGTTTCGGCTGCTTTTTCTTCGATTACGATAACGACGGCTGGCAGGACATCTTCGTCGCCGACGGCCACATCGAAGACCAGATCGAGAGCGTGCAGAAGCGCGTCAGCTACGCCGAGCCTCCGCATCTGTTCCGCAATCTGGCGAACGGCAAGTTTGAGGAGGTCACGGACAAAGTTACGAACAAGGTCGGGAGCGCATTTGCCGCTCCGAAAGTTGCACGCGGCGCCGCCTACGCCGATATCAACAATGACGGCGCCCTCGACGTCCTCGTCATGACCAACGGCGGCCCGGCACATCTCTACCTCAACCAGGGCGGCACGAACCAGAGCCTGCGCATAAAACTCACCGGGACAAAATCCAACCGCGACGGCATCGGCGCCATCGTCCGCGTCAGCGCCGGAAGCGACAAACAGTGGCTCACCATGAAGAGCGGCTCCAGTTATCTTTCGCAAAGCGAATTGGTGCTGACCTTCGGCATGGGATCGAAAACCAAAGCCGACACCGTCGAAATCGACTGGCCCAGCGGGCAAGTGGACAAGCTCTCAGACATTGCAACCGGGCAGACCATCACCGTCCAAGAAGCCAAAGGCGTGATCGCTTCGCGGCCGTACGGCAAGAAATAGCGCTGTCACTCTGGATCGGGCTCCAGCGTGTTCCGTTGAAAATCGCCTCAACCACGTGAGAGCAGGCGCGATGGGTATACAATCTCTACCGATTTCGAAGCCGAGAATTTCCGGCTTGATTTTCTCTTAGGATGCCAGGAGAAGACGGGATTTTGCTCAACTTTGCCGGACTGGCCACGAATTACGGAATCAAATCGCGCACCCGCGGCTTGGGAAGAGTAATGGTCTTTCTGGTCCTCGTTGCATTTTCGTGGCGCGCACGGGCCCAGGAAAATCGCGATGCGCCGATGGAAGACAAGCTGTTAGCGATAATGAACCAGGCGCGAGCGAACGCGAACATGCCGCCACTTACGGCTGACAAGCGGCTGAATGAGGCGGCTGCCATGCACGCGACTGAGTTCGCACAGAATGGTCGGATGGCCGATCAATTCGAGGGTGAACCGAGCCTGCTCGAACGGCTCCGGCTGGCGCAAGCGCCATGTGCTTCCGCAGGTGAGATCATGTTGACGGCGAGGGACTTGGACCATGTGCCCGAGGAGTTGGTGCGCAATGACACGATCAAGCAGGTGCTGCTGAATCCCAAGTTTTCGATGGCAGGATTCGCGGCGATACAGAGCGGATCGCAGCTCTTTATTGTGGCCAACCTGGCGCGACCGTTCCAATCGCTCACGATAGACGAGGTCGAGACCTTGATCGCGGATGCGGTGCAGCGCTTGCGGACGGACAACAAACTGGTGCCTTTCAAGGTCATTCCGATGCGGCAACTGCGCGGGCTGACCTGCGAAATGGCGAAGAAGGACTCGCTGAAAGTCCAGCCCGTGAATCCCTATGTGGGTTACATCGGAACCCCTTCCCAGCATGTCCGAAATTTCGTGTTCACCACCTTTGATCCAGGGACATTGCCCGCCAATGTGCACGCAGCGGGGGATGACCCTAGAATCAACTCCATGTCGGTCGGCGCCTGTTTCGGCAGCAGCCCGACTTATCCCGCCGGTACGTATTGGATCTACCTGATGTTTTATCGGAAGTAGGACCGGCGAGTTCGAAGCCGAGCTGACAACGGACCGCTCAACGCTTCCCGTAGCTTCGAGCTACCGGCAGAATTGCAGAGAGAACGATTTGATCGGATACACGATGCTCAAAACTAAGCGCAAGTTTGCCCTCACTCTCGCCCTCATTCCCACCTTCTTGCTTGCCTGGCTGGGTGCTGCAGATCCCCAGCGGAACCCCCAGGAAGCGGCGCGCCTCAACAACATCGGCGTCGCTTACATGAACCAGCAGCTCTTTGAAAAAGCTTTGAAGACGTTCGAAGAAGCGGCTGCCAACGATCCGGCGTTAGAGGTGGCGACCGTCAATCGCGGAGTGGCGCTGCTCAACCTGCAGCGCGGCGACGAGGCGAAGGCGCTGCTTGAAAAGGCCTCCAAAAGCAATCCCAAAGATGCCCACGCCTGGTACAACCTTGGCCTCTATTACAAGAATTCTACCGACGCGGGCCGGGCCGTCGATGCGTTCCGCCGCATCACTGAAATCGATGCGAACGACGCCGACACCTGGTACTTCCTTGGATCTACCTACGCGCAACTCAAGCAATTTCCGGAAGCGATCGACTCCTTCGAGCACGCATTGAAGATCGACCCGCACCACGCCTCCGCCGAGTTCGGACTGGCGCGGGCCTACCAGCAATCCGGGCAAGCCGACCCCGCCCACGAAGCGATGAAGAAATTCCAGTACATCACGCAAAACAAGTTTGGCTCGCCCATCAGCCCGGCGTATGGCGAACAGGGAAAGTATTCGCGCGCGGAGGAGTCGCCGGTGGCGGTGGAGAAGGTGGCAGCGGCGATTCCGGTGAAGTTTGTGGATGTTACGCAAAGCGCCGGACTGCTCTTGAAGCCATCGGTACTGGGACCCGATGATCCGGCCTTATTCCTCGGTCCCGGTGCGTGCTTTCTCGATTACGACAATGACGGTCGAATTGACGTACTCCTTGCCGACAATGGGCCAGAAGGAGGGCTGGTCCTCTTCCACAACCTGGGCGGAAAGTTCGAGGACGTGACTAAGAAAGCCGGTCTCGATCCCACCATGCACGCGATCGGGTGCACGACTGGCGATTACGACAACGACGGCTTCGTTGATATCGCGCTGACCGTGAACGGTCGAGTGCTCTTGCTGCACAACGAGAAAAATGGAACCTTCAAGGACGTGACCCAGGCAGCGGGGATCAGGACCAGCGGCTTTGCGCTGGGCTTGACCTTCGTCGACTACGACCACGACGGCGACCTTGATCTATACGTTACAAAACTGATTCCGGTGATGGAGCCGGAGACACTGAAGGATGTCTGGTCTGAAACCGTGCCGCCCGTCGGTGGCAACGTGATGTGGCGTAACAACGGGAACGGAAGCTTCACAGCCGTACCAGAAGTGGGCCTGGCTGGCAATACCGGCAGCATTGCGGCCGTCGGGACAGACTACAACAATGATCGGGCGGTGGATATAGTACTGACCGGCGGGCCAAGAGGAGCGACAGTCTTCGAAAATCCGCGCGAAGGGATGTTCAAGGTCCAGGAATTATGGCCTGAGCGTGGGCCCGAGCGGGCAATCGGACTCGCCGTTCTCGATTTCGATCACGACGGATGGATGGATCTCGCCTTTACGCACAGCACTAATCCGGGTCTGACACTGTGGCGCAATAACCACGGCAAGAGCTTTGAGCAAGTCGACTTTCCTTCGCCTAACTGGGCCCGCGCCTACGGAATCGCCGCCATCGACTACGACAACGACGGATGGGTCGATCTCGTCGCGGTCGGCGAAACGAAAGACGGCAAGGGCGAAGTTCGCCTCTTTCGCAATCTCGGGCCCGACGGATTCAAAGATGTCACCACTGAAACTGGGCTCGACAAGATTCAGCTCAAAGAGCCGCGCGCCATCATCGTGGGCGACTACGACAACGACGGCGCTGCCGATCTTCTGATCACGCAAAATCACGGCCCTGCTGTGCTGCTCCACAACGAAGGTGGTAACAAGAACAACTCGCTGCGTCTCGCGCTCAAGGGCCTGAACGATAACAAGAGCGCCATCGGCACGAAGGTGGAAGTCTTTTCCGCTGGGCTGCGGCAGAAGTTCGAAGTGTACGGTTCCTCCGGCTACCTCGGGCAGAACTCGCCCTACCTGACCATCGGCCTCGGACAAGCGAAAGTTGCCGATGTCGTCCGCATGACGTGGCCGACCGGCGTTCTGCAGGATGAAATCGAAGTCGCCGCCAACAAGCCGCAGACCTTTACTGAAATGGACCGCCGCGGCAGTTCCTGTCCAACGCTCTTCGCCTGGGATGGCACGCACTACCAGTTCGTCGGCGATATGCTCGGCGCAGGCGTCGTTGGACACTGGATCGCGGCGAGCGAAGGCAAAGTCGTCCGCAATATTGCTCGTCCTACCGAATCCATTAAGCTCGATCGCGATTCGCTCCGCGAAAAAGACGATTCCCACCCTTCCCAGAACCAGGGAAGGATGGGGCACCCAATGCTGAGTTTCCGCTTCATGGAGCCGCTCGAAGAGTCCGTTTACCTCGATCAGGTGCAATTGCTCGCCGTCGATCATCCCGCCGACGTTGACGTTTATCCCAACGAATATTTCGCGAGCAATCCACCGTACCCGCCGTTCAAGGTTGTGTTCAGCCGCGACGCGCGTCCGCCCGCCGGTGCATGGGACGAGCACGGGCACAACGTGCTTCCCGATTTGCTCGCGCATCGCTATTTTGGCGACTTCAAAGTGCTTTCATTCCAGGGATTCACCGAGCCGCACAGCCTGGAACTCGATCTCGGCGAGCCCTACCGCGGCGGCCCGCTGTGGCTGCTGATGCATGGCGAGATCGAATATTTTTCCGCGACGAGTATGTACGCGGCCGATCAAGCGCGCTTGCGGCCGTTCGCTCCGTATGTCGAAGCGCAGGTCCCGAACGGAAACGATGGAAAAGCAAAATGGGTCCGCGTTGTCGATGACATGGGATTCCCCGCGGGCGGCGCGCGCACCATGACCGCCGATCTCAGCGGCAAACTTCCGCCGGGCACGCGGCGTATTCGCATCACCACGAATCTGCAGATTTATTGGGACAACATCCTAATCAGCCGGACTAGCCAACATCAAAGCGCGCGCCTTACGCCGGTACCGCTGACGCGCGCCGAGCTGAATTTCCACGGATTTCCGCTGAAGATCGAAGGCCAGCCGCCGGGCAACGTGAAATACATTTACGAAAAGGCCAGCGCCACCGGCCCATATACGCGGCCCGCAGGCGCTTACACGCGCTATGGCGATGTGCGTCCGCTGCTCGAATCGATCGACGATAAGTTTGCCGTCTTCGGATCGGGCGATGAAGTTGCGCTCGATTTCGATCCGGCGAAGCTGCCCGCCCTGCCGCGCGGCTGGGTGCGCGACTATTTCTTCGTCGCCAACGGATACGAAAAAGATATGGACTTCTACGCCTACAGCGGCGATACGGTTGATCCGCTGCCATTCCGCGACATGGAGACGTATCCGTATCCCGGAAAGTCGTTTCCCTCCGATGCCGAGCACCTGAACTACCTGCTCGAATACAACACCCGGTTTATGTCGGGGAATGAGGCCAGCGGATACTCATTCCAATACCCCAAGTGACGACATCGCAATGGGAGAGTCGGCTTCGCCGGAGATCGCGCTACAATCACACCGCATGCGGGCCGGCCAGATTATCATTTTGTGGATCGCCTTCACCGGCCTGCTGTCAGCGCAGACCGAGACACAAGGCCCGATGGGACCTCCGGCAAAACTGCCGCCTGCTCGCATTGAAAAGAAATCGCCGGCGCCTAAACTCACCGCCCCCGTTCCCGTTTTTCGGGACATCGCGGCCCAGGCTGGCCTGACCGCCTCCCACATCTCCTCGCGCGACAAACACTATGTCATCGAATCCATGAGCGGCGGCATCGGCCTGTTCGATTGCGACAACGACGGCAAACTCGATATCGTGATGGTGAACGGCTCGACTGTCGAGCGCTATAAGCAAGGCGGCGATCTTCTGGTTACGCTCTGGCATCAGGACGCCGATCTCAAGTTTACCGACATTACCGAGAAGGCTGGACTCACGCGCAAAGGTTGGGGCATGGGCGTCGCCGTCGCCGACTACGACAACGACGGCAACCTCGATCTCTTCGTCACCGGCTACGGAGGCAACGCGCTTTATCACAACAAAGGCAATTGCACTTTCGAAGATGTCACCGACAAGGCTGGAGTGCGCGGGGGCGGCTTCTCCACGGGCGCGGCCTGGGCAGACTACGACCGCGACGGCAACGTCGATTTATTCGTCTCACGATATGTTCACGTGGACATGAACGACTTGCCTGAGTTCGGCTCGACCAAGTTTTGTCACTTCAAGGGCGTTCCCGTGCAGTGTGGCCCCTGGGGCATGGAGGGCGAGACCGATCTGCTCTACCACAACCGCGGCGACGGCACGTTTGAAGAAGTTTCGAAAAAAGCCGGTGTCGACGATCCCGAAAAATACTACGGACTGACCGCGACCTGGGGCGACTACGACAACGACGGCTGGCCCGCTCTGTTCGTCGCCAACGACACCACTCCCAACCGTCTCTACCACAACGATCGCAACGGCACGTTTACGGACGAAGCCATGGTTGCAGGCGTAGCGATGAACGGCGAAGGTCAGGCGCTCGGCTCCATGGGCGCGACTTGGGGCGACTACGATCACAGCGGACGCCTCTCGATATTCGTCACCGAATTCGCCGATCAGCCCAACACGCTTTATCGCAACCAGGGGCCGCGAGGATTCGAAGATGTCGCCATGCAGTCGCATCTCGGCCAGCCCAGCTTGCCGTTCCTCGGCTGGGGAACCACGTTCTTCGACATGGACAATGACGGCTGGCTCGATCTGTTCGTGGCCTGCGGACACGTCTATCCGCAAATGGACAACGTGAAGGGAAGCGCCGGCTATGCCGAGCCGATGCTATTGCATCGCAACTTGCGCGACGGAACGTTCGAAGAAGTTTCGAAGGCGGCCGGGCTGGCGGATATGCCGCTGAAATCCCGGCGGGGAGCTGCTTTTGGTGACATCGCCAATAACGGCAACGTCGATATCGTCGTACTCAATGTTGGCGAGCCGCCATCGCTGTTGCTCAACACCAATAAAATCCCGAACCACCGTGTGCTCTTCCATCTGGTTGGAACCAAAAGCAACCGCGCCGCGATCGGCGCGCGCGTCACCATTCAAGCCGGAGGAATGACGCAATTCGACGAAGTGCGCGGCGGTGGCAGTTATCTTTCGCAGAACGATCTGCGTCTTCATTTCGGCCTGGGATCGGCGGCGAAAATCGACTCCGTCGAAGTACGCTGGCCCTCCGGCAAGGTCGAAGCATTGAAAGACGTTCCAGCGGACAAGATCTACACCATCGTGGAAGGGCAGGGCATCCAAGGCTCCGCGCCTTTCAACGACCTGCCCGCTCACTTGCCGTAGTTTTTCGGCAATGCTTTCGCCAACTCTTTCCATCCCACCAGCACGAATCCCTGCTCCTTCAGAAACTGCCGGAACTCTGGGCTCTTGACCATGTCCAGATCGTGTTGCCGCCATGCGGCGCCCCAATCGGGATGATCGTAGGTCGCGCCCCGCATCTCTTCGTCGTTGTACGCAAGATGCACAATGACCTGGTATACGCCCGGATCAAGAGGCTCGAGTTGCTTCCGGTACCAGGAAGTCCAGTCCCGGGCGTCGATCCCCGGATCGATTTCGATGACCTTCTCAACGAGGACTTCTTCCGCAGGCGGCGATGTTCCCTCAGGTGCGTGAGTTCCCGCCTTCGCCTCCAAGATGGGCAGACCGTAAGTGTGGCCCATTTTCCGATAGACCTTGTACAGGTCGGTCGAGTCGAACAGTGCGCCCATGTGAGTGTCCAAATGCGTCAGATGAATGCCCGCAGACTGGGCGCGATCGATTTGCGCCCGCAGTTCGGTCTCAACCTCGGAAAGTTTGGCGTTTTGCGCAACGGCAGGTGTGTCGAGTGGAAGATACCCGTCCGCGTCCAGCAGGCTGGGTACCTTGTCTTTGGGGCTCACCGGTCCCCAGCGGAAACTCGTCCACTCGCTGTTGAGGGCCTGGTGAATGCCGACATCGGCGCCGGGGTGCTCCCTGGCCCACTTCACCACCTCGGGAAACCACGGGCAGGGCACAAGGATGCTGGCGGAAGTAATCCACCCGTTCTCGATCGCCTCAAACGTGGCCCGGTTGACGGAATGGTTCATGCCGAGGTCGTCGGCGTGAATCACCAGCAGGCGCGCAGAGGCGGGATAGCCCAGTCGCTCCTGGACGGTCTTTTCCTCTCGAGTCGTTTCTTGGACATTTTGGGCGAGGCTCTGCGCCAAACAGACAAAAAGGAACAGGAGTAGAAAACGCATTCTGTGGTTCATAACCGTAGACTCGCCTCCATCGAATTCCGCCGAATTTCTTGAGTTTTGCCAAAGCTCGGCAAGAATCGTTTTAATGCAGATATTTTTTCGTTGACAGAATATCTCTTCCGTATAGAATGCGAGAGGAATTTTGTGGATCTGCGGCAGCGTAGTTCTATTTGTCACCTCGCGAGCCACGAGTGAGCCTTTCCCCGGACCCCGTTATCTCCGCAGGATAATGGGGTTTTGTTTTGAGGACGCGAATGAGTTCAACTGCCAACCCGCCCGCTGACGGCCCGCGCCTGAGACGCTCACTCACGCTTTGGGACTTGATTCTTTACGGCATCATCGTGATTCAGCCCGTCGCACCCATGTCGGTGTTCGGCGTGCTCAGCGACCGCGGGCATGGGCACGTGGTTACGACCATCCTGATCGCCATGGTGGCGATGCTGTTCACGGCCATCAGCTATGGCCGCATGGCGCGCGCTTATCCGAGCGCCGGCTCGGCCTTCACCTATGTCGGTCAGGAAATCAATCCCGCTCTGGGTTATGTCACCGGCTGGAGCATGGTGATGGATTACATGCTCAATCCGATCATCTGCACGATCTGGTGCAGCCAGCAGGCGCATGTGTTTGCTCCCGGCGTGCCGTACTGGGCTTGGGCCGTCTTCTTTGCCCTGGTGTTTACCCTTCTTAACATTCAGGGAGTGAAAACCTCGGCTCGAGTGAACTCGGCGCTGGCGGCGGGGATGGGCGTGGTGATTGCAATTTTCTTTGTGGTCGCGGCGCGCTACATCTTTGGGCATCCCCACGACGGCGCAGGCTTCTACACGCGGCCCTTCTACGACCCCAGCCTGTGGAACACGAAGGCCGTGCTCGGAGGAACGTCGATCGCGGTGCTCACGTATATCGGTTTCGACGGCATCTCCACGCTCTCGGAAGAAGCGGAAAACCCGCGCCGCAATATTCTGCTGGCAACGGTGCTGACCTGCCTCGTGATCGGCATTCTGTCTGCCGTTGAGGTCTATGCCGCGCAGTTGATCTGGCCGGCGTCGCAGCCATTTCCGGACGTCGACACGGCCTTCGTTCACGTCGCCGGACGCGCCTGGAAGCCGATGTTTGGCATTATCGGCTTCACCCTGCTGGTCGCCAACTTCGGATCGGGCATGGGCGCGCAGATCGGCGCTGCCCGCCTGCTCTACGGCATGGGACGAAGCAACGCACTGCCGAAGTCCTTTTTCGGAGCGGTGGACGCGAAGCATCGAGTGCCGCGAAATAACGTGTTGTTTGTAGGTACAATCGCGCTGATTGGCGCGTTCGTGATGAGTTACGGTCTCGGCGCGGAGATGCTCAATTTTGGCGCGCTCATCGCCTTCATGGGCGTGAACGCTGCCGCTTTCGTGCGCTATGTGGTGCGTGATCGCAAGAGGACACTGTCGTTTATCGTGCCACCCATCCTCGGCTTCGTGATCTGCTTGTTGCTCTGGCTGAGCCTCAGCACTCCCGCCAAGATCGCGGGCAGCATCTGGATGGCAGCGGGAATCGCCTTCGGCGCCTGGAAAACACGTGGCTTCCGCGGAGACCTGGTCAACTTCGATCTGCCCCCGGACGAGTGAGGGAAGTCAGATTTTGTCATCCCTCGCTTCGCTCGGGACGACAACTCATACCAAATCTACTCCACGTTCCAACCGCTCACTTCGACGTCTGGCTTCGCCGCTCCCATCCTGCTGGCGCGATAGGTTGCTGTGATCTCCCGCTTTTCACCGGGCAGCAGCGAAATGTAATTGTCCTGCCAGACAACCGGCAGAATTTCCTCGCCGCCTTTTCCCTTGTCGAGCTTCAAGCGCACAAAAAACGCCAGGGACTTGCTGGGATTTTCCACGGTCACGCGCGTCACGGCGTCTTCGCGATTGCCGTTGCGCTCGCTGCGGCTCGATACAAGCAGCTTTACCTTTGGCAACTGCGCGAGCGAAGTGTAGTCCGCATACGACGCGGTCGGAGTCATGTACCAGTTCGATTTTGTCCAGTCGAGCGTTTCCGGCTTTGTCGAGAGCCAGTAGAAGTTCGACCCGACCAGCGTGCCGCTGCCATCGGTGACACGAAGATCGAGGAAGTATGCCGGCGACAGTCCCTCGATCTGTGGCAGCTCAAACACTTTCGCAGTGCTATCGGCCGCCGCATCGAGCGCACTGTCTTTGGAAAACTTCTGCGTTCCATCCAGATTGAACACCCGCGCCGCGAGCTTCAGTCCCTTGGCATCCACATATTGGCTGCTCACCAGCCACACCGAGTGGTCGTCGTATCCATAGACCGGGTCGAGCGTTTGCATCGCTTTCTTCGCGCCGAAATATCCGCCGCCCGGCCGCAAATAGTAGTCGTAGAGATGCCAGATCATCGAAGGCCACGCGTTATTCAGCATCCACTGGATGACGCCCGTCGAAGTGTATTTGTTGCGGCTGTAAGCCTCGTACATGGCGCGCACGCCTTCATAGGTCATGAGTTGAGATTTGCAAGTGAAGTCTTCGGCGCTGCCAGCCATTCCGTAGCGCGCATTCAGCGCGTCGGTAAATACTTGCATCGTCTTGAAGGCGCCGCCGCCCGCGTGGAAATTCCAGTATTCATCTACCGGCCCCTCCACCGTCCAAAGACGATCTTTGGGGACCATGCGCTCGACGCTCTCGATCGGCGGAACCGCTGGCCCCATGCTGGTTTCGGTGTTGAAGCCGTAGGCGCCGCCGCATCCGCCAGCGTTGCAGGGTTTTTCTGCCGCATGAAGATGCGGATCCGCCGTCCAGTACGAAGGCGCCACGTATTCATAAGGCCCAGTCATTTTCACGCCGCTTTCGCCCGTCACCGTGGTCGGCTTCGAGGTGGCCGAAGACACCACCGGATTTGGCCACCGCAGGTCGGCTTCAATCTTCAGATACATTTCTTCCACGTCCGGTGGAGGAGGATTGTCGCTGCCATTCAGCCACATCACCAGGCTCGGATGACTTCTCAGCCGGTACATTTGGTCGCGCAAAGAGGCCCCGGCGATCTCGAAGTCCTCATCTTTCCAGCTTCCCCAGTGCTCCCAGAAATCGCAGCAGCACCATCCGGCCATTACCAGGATGCCCTGCTGGTCGGCCATCTCAAAGAATTCCTCGGTCTCGATCTTGCCCTCCAGCCGGACCGTATTCAGTCCCATGTCGCGCACATAGCGGAACTCATCGGTGAGCCGCTCCGGGGTCTCGCGAAGCATCATGTCGGGCGTCCAGCCGCCGCCGCGAATCAGGATGTTCTTGCCATTGATCTTGAACAGGCGTTTCAAGCGATCCGGCGACTGCTCGGCGACTTCGGACGCGATCTCGCGAATGCCGAACTTCGTGTGGGACACGTCGGAAACCTCGCCGTTCACCTCCAGCGAAAGATGAAGCTCGTACAGGTTCGGCGTGCCCATCTGCGCCGGCCACCACAGCCGCGGATTGCTCAGGTTGAGCTGCGGATACTGGTCGGGCGAAAAGACCACGTCTTTCGACTCTCCCGCCGCCAGGTCGACCGGTTGCGCGAATTCGATGTTTTCGATTCTGCCTTTCAGCGTCCCTTTTACCGGGCGACCGCTGGCATTTTTCACCAGCGCCGTTACCGTCAAGTGGGCGGCACTGGCATTTGCATCGCCGGCGGGCGAATCCACTCGCGAGAGCACTGCCGGATGCCGCAGCGCGACCGGCCCGCTGGTCGTCAAATACACCTCGCGCCACAGCCCCATGTTCTTGTCGGGAGGCGAGGGATTCCAGTCCACGAAAGTGATCGCGAGGCTGTTCTCGGTCGGTGCCCATACCTGCACCGCGAGCACATTGGTCCCGGGCTTGACGGCGGAAGTAACGTTGAACTCGTAAGTCCGCCATGCGCCGGCGACTTCGTTTGAGTTGGCGATCTGCTTTCCATTGAGAAAAATATTGGCGCGGTAGTTGATGCCGCGGAAGTTCAGCCACACGGTTTTCCCGGCGTAGACATTGGGCAGCGTGAATTCCTTGCGATACCACCACGAAGAGGCGTAGGGACTATCGGGCGGCATCGGAATATTCGAAAAATTTGAGCCGACGGGATAGCTGACCCCGGGATACTGCCGCAGATTCATGGCGTAAAAAGGATCCGGCAGGAGCCCGCTCTTTACTTGCGCTGCCACCACGGTGGTCGGAACCTCCGCCTGGATCCAGTCGCTGGTCCGGAACGACGCGCTGGAGATCGCTTCGCCCGTTGCCGTTACTTTCGCGGAAGACTGCAGCGCCCACCCTTTGCGCAAAGGGAGCGTCAGGACAGAAGCCGACTGGAAGCTGGGCTGGGCGGCTGCGACCGCAAGCGAAAAAAACGGGATCAAGAGCCGGAATATCTTCATGAAGGTGTCCTTTACGAACTAAAGATGAAAAAATGGAAAGTCGCGGCCCATTCTGCCGGAGCCGTCTCCACGTTCATAGCACTTTTATTAATTCGTTTCAATAGGGCATTTTCGCAAAGCGCTCGTTAGCGACGCGGAGACTCCCTTCATGAATTGTCATCCCGAGCGAAGCGAGGGATCTGCATTTTGCGGCCAACTGCAGATCCCTCGCTGCGCTCGGGATGACAAAATCTGGTGGGGTTGAGGAGCGGGTCTCGTTTTCGTCACGGGCTGCCATCTCGATGGCTAGTTTATAATCATAAATTCTCACTTCCAGCGTGGAGTAATCTAACGGAGTCATCTAAATATGATTCGAACTCTTCAAAATGCAGGGCCAACCCTGAAGATTATTCTGGGCGCGCTGCTCGTCCTCATCTGTGCCTCGATGGCGATCACGCTCATTCCCGGCGGGATCGGCTCCAGCTTCGGAATTGGCAAGCCTCCGGCTGGCGTTCTGGCCACGATTGGCGACCAGCAAGTGACCGTGTCCGAGGTGCAGCGGGAGGCCAGGGCCATGATCCGGCAGCAGTTTCCTCGCGGTGGAGCGCAGGCCAGCATGTTGCTGCCATATTTTGCCAGTCAGGCGGCCGAGCAACTCATCAATGAGAAGGCTCTGGTTGCCGAGGCGCACCGCCTAGGCTTGCGCGTCAGCGACGATGAACTGAGCGATGAACTTCAGCACGGGCAGCTTGGCGCCACGCTTTTTCCCGACGGCAAGTTCATTGGACAGGAAGAGTACGAAAACCTCCTCCAGCAACACGACACGACGGTTTCTCAGTTTGAAGCGCAGCAGAAGGACTATATTCTTATCCGCAAATTGCGCGCCCTGGTTTCAACCAGCGCCTTCGTGGGAGACGCCGAAGTCCGCGACGAATTCAACCAGCGCAACACCAAGGTGAAGTTCGAATATGCCGTGATCACGCAGGCCGACATCCTAAAGGGTCTGCACCCCACCGACGAAGAACTCAAGGCCTTTTACGAACGCAACAAGGCGACCTACAACAACTCCATCCCCGAGAAGCGGCAGATTAAGTACGTCGTCGTGGATAGCGCGAAAATTGCGACGGCTACGACGGTTACCGATCAGGACCTGCAGGCGTACTACGACCAGCACCGCGACGAATACCGCGTGCCCGAACAGGTGAAGGTCAGCCACATTCTGTTCAAGACTCCTCTCCTTGCCCCCGGCGCCAAGGAAGATGAGAAAGCCGTCGCCGATGTGCGCGCGAAAGCCGAAGCGGTTTTGAAAGAACTCAAGGCCGGCGGAGACTTTGCGAAGCTCGCGGAGAAATACTCCGAGGATTCCAACACTGCCAAGAGCGGAGGCGAACTCGGCTGGCTCGGCCGCGGTCGCGCTGGCGTACCTGAATTTGACAAAGTCGCCTTTTCACTCGGCAAAGGACAGACCAGCGACCTGGTGAAGAGCATTTACGGCTTCCAGATCATCCACGTCGAAGACAAGCAGGAAGCTCATCTCAAGACGCTCGTTGAGGTGAAGAGCGAGATCGAAGAGAAAGTGAAGCAGCAGAAAACGGCGCGCGCCACCGAAGCGGCAGCGAACGCCCTGCTCAGCCAGGCGCGTGCTGACGGATTCGACAAGGCAGCCGCCGCCAAAGGTCAGCCGGCAATCACCACCGAATTCTTCGCCCGAACCGATAATTTGCCTGGACTGGCGGCGAATCCGCAGTTTATGGATGCCGTCTTCAACGAACCCGAGAAAGCCCCGCCCGATGTGGTGCAGGTCCCGCAGGGCTACGTGGTTTTCCAGTTGCTCGGCGTAGAGCCCCCGGCCACGCCCACGTTCGAAGAGATTCGTTCGCGCGTCGAGAGCGAGTTCAAGAACGAGCGCGCCGGTTTTCTGCTGCAGCAGAAGACGCAGGAACTCTCCGACCGCGCCAAGGCCGGGCACGACTTAAAAAAAGCCGCCAAAGATCTGGGTGCGACGGTGAAGACTAGCGATCTGGTTTTGCCCGATGGGCAGGTCCCCGACATCGGTTCCATGGCCAGCGCGAGTGCGATCTTCTCGTTGAAACCCGGCGAGATTAGCGGGCCGATCACTGCCGGCGGCAATGGCGTGGCCGCTCAACTTCTCGAAAAACAAGCGCCGACGGATCAGGAATTCACCGAGAAGAAGGACGGGATTCGCCAGTCGCTCCTCGAAGCCAAGCAGAACGATTTGTTCGAGCTGTTCGTTGCGAACCTGCGCAAGGACATGGAAAAGTCCAAACGGCTCAAGGTCAATCAGGAAGAGATGAAAAACCTGACCCACCAAGGTGGGCAAGAGGGTTCGTAGCGAAGAAGTTCTCAGTTCCCAGTTCTCGGTTCTCAGTAAGGGTCTCCGCAGCCTGCTGGGCGAACGTCTGAGAACACAGGACTGAGAACTGATTACTGAGAACTGAATTGAATGTCATTCCCACGCGCCAGCGGAATTCTGCTTCACCCCACCTCGTTGCCTTCGCACGGCGGGATCGGCGACTTTGGCCCGTCGGCGTATGCGTTCGCGGATTTTCTCGCCTCCGCGCGGCAGGGTCTGTGGCAAGTGTTGCCACTGGGCCCGCTCGGTTACGGGGACTCGCCCTATTCCTCCACTTCGGCCTTTGCCGGAAATCCGCTGCTGATCAGCTTGGAGCGGCTCGCCGATCGGGGTTGGATTGACCGCGCTCAGGTCGACGCTCTGGACAGCGGGGTCGAGCCCGTGGATTACCCATTGCTGTTCCACGAAAAGCTGCCCCTGCTGTTTGAAGCGGCGCGTAACTTCATGCGCTCCGCTGCACCGAAGGAGCGCTCCCGTTACGAGAGCTTCTGCCGGCAAAACCAATGGTGGCTCGATGACTTCGTTCTCTTCGATGGATTGCGCGCGCGTTTCTGGCTGGAAAGCTGGAACCGCTGGCCCCGCAAACTGGCTCATCGCGATCCGGTGGCGATCGAGAAAGCGTGCGCGGAAATGCTCGACGAGCTGAATGTCCGCCGCGCGCTACAGTTCTTTTTCTACGAACAGTGGCAAGCGCTGCGAACCTATTGCGCGCAACGTTCCATTCGCGTCGTGGGCGACATGGCGATCTTCGTAAATTTCGACAGCGCCGATGTTTGGACCCATCCCGATCTGTTTCGCCTGACCCCCGAACTCGATCCCGAAGTCATCGCCGGCGTACCCCCGGATTCTTTCAGCAAAGACGGTCAGCGCTGGGGCAACCCTCTTTATCGTTGGGACGTGATGAAGGAGCAGGGATACGCGTGGTGGATCGACCGGATGCGCTGGCTCACGCACAATTTCGACTACATCCGCCTCGATCATTTCCGCGGGTTTTCGCAGTTCTGGGAGATTCCGGCGAGCGAACCAACCGCGATTCATGGCCGCTGGGTCGACGGTCCCAAAGACGATTTATTCGTGAAACTGCGCGAGGCTCTGGGCGGGCTCCCATTTTTCGCTGAGGATCTTGGATACATCACGCCCGACGTGCATGCCCTCCGCGAACGCCTGAAGATTCCCGGCATGGCCGTGCTGCAATTCGGTTTTGGCAATGTTGGCGCGCACACTCATCTGCCGCACACTTTCACCGCCGAGAAGGTCGTATACACCGGGACGCACGACAACGACACGTTGGCCGGTTGGTGGAAATCGGGCGCAACCGCGCACGAACGCCAGCAAGTGGAAGCGTACCTGGGCCGATGTGAGGACGGTATCAACTGGGAGATGATTCGCGCCGCCTCCGATTCTGTCGCCAGCCTTTGCGTGGTGCCGCTGCAGGATGTGCTGGGGCTGGGAAGCGATGCGCGCATGAATGTGCCCAGCAGCGAAAGTGGGAACTGGCGATGGCGTTTTGGCGCCGAGTTACTGCGCCCGGAGTTGGCAAAAAAACTTGCTGCGCTCGCCGAAGTCTCCGACCGGCTTCCGCAGCCGTTGCCGGCGGCCGCTATTGAAGAGTGGGCGGCCTGAGTAGTGTATTCTCGCTTCCGAAGCAAACTGATCAAACTTTCTGGAGTACGATTTCGTGACCGGGCCCATCATTCGCGCCCAGGTTGTCGAAAAGTTCTACCTGCATCCGGGTGGGAATCGCATTGAAGTTATTGCGCCCGTCGATCTGGATGTAAGGCTCATCCATGAACAGGACTTCGGGCTCCACCACTAGGGCGCGCGACGCTCTCGAAGCCATCCAGGCCGACGGTATCGAGAATGCCCAGTGCGCGTTTGTGACGCTCCATGGCGGGTACGCCGCGAGCTTCGAGCGGAGCTTCGACGTTGTCGAGTACGGTCAGCCACTGGAACAAAGCGAGACTCTGGAAGACGATGGCCACGCCGGCGTTCTGCGACGTGATAGGACGCCCATGCCACAGGACCTCGCCTGACGAAGGCTGGCTAAGTCCGGTCAGAATCCGCAGCAGCGTGGACTTGCCGACTTGAAAGAAACCGCCAGCGTTTTCGGCATCGGCGGCTGGGAGCGTTGGCGCAAGCTGATTCTGCCCGAATCTTTCCTTTTCTCGTTACCGGTATGATCACGGCCTCCGGCGGCACCTGGAACGCCAGCATCGTCGCCGAATATATATGTCCATTTCAAAGGCCACACCTATTCGACCGTGGGCGTCGGCGCCATGATTTCAGCGGCCACCGATGCCAAGAATTTCGATCTCCTGCTCGCCAGCACGATCGCCTTAGCCGCCGTGGTAGTCACCACCAACCGCCTTGTCTGGCGGCGTCTCTATCGTCTCGCCGAGACGCGCTTCAAACTCGAAGACAGACAGCCCACGGGCTGCTGGAAGATCCACCGAGGATTTGCCCCGGTACGCCCAATTGGTCCAAGACCTCCTTTGCTAAATCCGCCCGCCTGTTGAACAATGAATAGTTGCCTCTGGTTGCGGCGGCCGTTTCCGATTCCGCTGCCGCGCCAGCGAAAACGCAAGGAGCCTTCATGCCCGCAACTGGAGAACTTATCCGCCTGATGAATTACATCGACGACATCGCCACCACCCTGCGCCGCATCAGTGCCAGCATCCCGGCGATGACCAGCGAGGAGTGCGCCCGCCTGGCCGAATACGTCCGCAAGTCCGAACCCAGCTATGAGAGCGTGCTTGAGCACCTCGAAAAGGCGGGCAAATAGTGGCTGAAGTCCGCACGGTTGCCGTAATCGGCGCCGGCATCATGGGCCGGGGAATTGCGCATGCTGCCGCTCTCGGCGGCTATCGCACCATTCTCGAAGACCTTCTTCCGAATGCCCTGCGCAAGGCCGAGACGGAAATCCGCGCCAATCTCGACCAAGCCGTCGAACTCGGCAAGGTCAGTGCCAGCGATGCCGACGGAGCATTTTCCCGGCTGGAGTATGCAGGTTCGATCGATCAAGCCGCGCGCGAGGCCGATCTCGTCATCGAGGCCGTTCCCGAGGAAATGGAATCGAAGATCGAAATCTTCACGATCCTCGACAAGATCTGCCGTCCCATTACCATTCTCGCCTCGAACACTTCGTCGCTCAGCGTCACCGAGATTGCCAGCGTCACCTATCGCGCCAAAAGGTGCGTCGGCATGCACTTTTTCAATCCCGTGCACAAGATGAAGCTGCTCGAAATCGTGCGCGCGCTCGAAACCGATGACGACACGCTGGCAGCCGTCGTCGAAGTCGGCAAGCGCATGCGCAAGGAAGTGGTGGTGATCAAAGAAGCGCCGGATTCTATCGCCAGCCGCATTCAATGTTGAACAACCGATTGCCGTCCGGAGTCTTTTCCAATCGAAGGAT
>PLIC01000065.1 GCA_003139995.1 Candidatus Acidiflorens stordalenmirensis
CGCCGCAAGGCCATGCTGCAGGACATCGCGACTTTGACCGGCGGCAAAGCGATCACCGAAGATCTCGGCATCAAGCTCGAGAACGTCCAGGTTGCCGATCTCGGACAGGCCAAGAAGATCACCATCGACAAGGACAACACGACGATTGTCGAAGGCAAAGGCAAGCCGGGCGACGTGCAAGGCCGCGTGAAAGAGATTCGCAGCCAGATCGATAAGACCACCAGCGACTACGACCGCGAGAAATTGCAGGAGCGGCTGGCGAAGCTGGTCGGTGGCGTGGCCGTGATCAAAGTCGGCGCCGCAACCGAAACCGAAATGAAAGAGAAGAAGGCGCGTGTGGAAGACGCAATGCACGCCACCCGCGCAGCGGTCGAGGAAGGCATTGTTCCCGGCGGCGGCGTGGCCCTGGCGCGTTGCGTTGCGGCTCTCGACAAACTGAAGGTCGAAGGCGACGAGCAGATCGGCGTCAACATCGTCAAGCGCGCTCTGGTCGAGCCGTTGCGCCAGATCGCGGAAAACTCGGGCGAAGAAGGCGCGATCGTCCTGGGCAAGGTCAACGATTCCAAGGACCCCAACTACGGCTTCAACGCTCTGACCAGCGATTATGAAGACCTGGTGAAGGCGGGCGTCCTCGATCCGACGAAAGTAGTGCGCACCGCACTCACCAACGCCGGCTCGATTGCGGCGCTGATGCTGACGACCGAAGCCCTGGTGGCGGAGATCCCGGAAGAAAAGAAGAACGCTCCGATGCCCGGCGGCCACGGCGGCGGCATGGGCGACATGTACTAGGACTGTGTAGGGACGGGCGTCCTCGCCCGCCCAGGCCGAGCGAAGCTCGGCAGGAAGACCTCAGCCCCGCTCGCAAGAGCGGGGCTTTTCATTTGAGTGGATGGACACGACTTTACAGGCTGCGGAAGAACTCACGGCTGCGTGCATTACCGTGGAAGAGCGGCCCTTCAGGGCCGCGTAAGTCTCGCGAAATCAAAGAGGGCTTTAGCCCCCGTGGTTGCCTTTTCTCAGCAATTTGCGTTTTTCCGCAGCCTGTTTAGTCGTGCCGCTAAGCGCTTCAAAAGATACCGCGCTTTAGCGACGGGTGGCCGCCTTACCCGCCTGCGCACAACCAGCGCCGGGGGTGCCCCATCCTTGCGCGTCCTTTGCGCAAGGGCCTGCCCTGAGCCGAGTCGAAGGGGTGGGAGCCAGACTGATCGCGCACCGGGCTTTGCCTTTCACGCCGCGTGTGCCCCAAATGAGCGTGCGTAAGATAAAGACCTCACCTCCGCCCGCGTAAACCGGAGTCTCACAATGCCAGCAGTTCAGCGAGCCACTTCTCAAAAAGCCTGAGAAGCGGCGCACCCCCAGTTATTTCGGTCAATGTCAAAAAAAACCCGCGCCATACTTCCCCGTCAAAGTGGCCCACCCGCCGATTCCTTAAGAATCGTAGCCGGGGCCGCCAGGCGACCCGCACTCTTTCCACAGCTTTTCCCAATTCCAGATCCCGGACGCCACCTCGGTCGGCAACGGGAATCCGAGCTGATGCGCGAGCATACACACCTGCCCGCGATGGTGGGCTTCGTGAGAAAGCATGTAGCACAGCATTTCCAGGCCAACCGGCCAAGGCCGAGCCCAGCCGTCTCTGCGAAACTTCTCGACGCGGCCCCCACCGCCGCCGAGCGCTTCCGCGAGCATCTCCGCGCAGCGAGCGGCGCTCTCGGCCAATCCCGCACGGGCCTGTTGCGGCGTGCAGTGCGCGCGATCGAGCTGCGGTGGAACCTTCAGATGCGGAGCTGTAAGCCTGACCCACTTGCAGCGGACATTGTGCATGTGCGTGAAGATCGCCACAATGGGGCGGGCCTTGCCGGGCGGTTTGGCTCTCCAGGCGGCAGGGTCAAGATGTTCGATAAGAATCTGGTTCATGCGATCATTGGCGGCAAAGATCTGGACTGCGGCTCGGCCGAGTTGAGTGTGAACCCGGGGTTGACGATTGGTGTGTTGACGCGCGGTCACGGCTTCCTACTCCTCGACCTATAATACTTCCACGGCGGGTGGCCGAAGCTTTACCCGCACGCACAACCAGCGCCGGGGCGTGCCCCATCCTTGCGCGTCCTTTGCGCAAGGGTGGGAGCCAGACTGATCGCGCAATCGGCTTTGCCTTTCACGCCGCGTGTGCCCCAAATGAGCGTGCGTAAGATAAAGATCTGACCTCCGCCTGCGTAAAGCGGAGCCTCACAATACCAGCATTGTGCTAGCGAAGTGGGTTTGGAACAGACAGCTGAATCGCGGCGGGCGTAACATTGAGAAATTATGCGCGATAAAGTCAGCGTGTTCTACTACCCGAGCATGTTCCCCTACTATGCGACGCTCAAGAAATCCATTCTCCTCTTCGACGAGCTTCACTTCATCGACAGGCCGTCGTTCATGTTCGGCGACGTAGGAACCATCGGTATGGCGTCACCGCTACGGCAAGTGGAGAAATCCTTCCGCAACGAGGGTGTGCCGCTTTACGTCCACATGCCACAAGATGGACCTGTACAGGGGGAGTTTTTAGAACAGGTAACGAACGACATAAATGACCTGGAATTCTTGAAGGAATTCCAGCGAGGGCTTGAGAACTCCATCATTTTCCGCGATCAACAAATTCAGCATGGAGACTACGGTGAAGGAGGTAACCACGAGGACTTGGCGAAGGCACTTATCAACGTAAACGTCGATACCGTGCTTGCAGGCGAAAACACTCCAACATTGCTAATGAAGGATAAAACAGTCCAGCACTTTCGGCTTAAGACTAGTCAGGAGAAAGCCAAGGCTCTGGTTCAGCACGCGCAAACCTGTTCAGCGATGATGAACTTTGCCTTGCGATCAAGTGAACGTCAGGGCGTCTCCCCGCTCGCAGACTCAGCGGTGTACCAGCGCTTGCTGAGTACAAAATATGCTAGGAGTGTGTCCGAGTAATCACTTCTCGTGCTACAGGTTGTAGCCCGGTTCCACGTCGCACCCAACCCGTTGTGCTTTTGAAAAACGATTTCCGAATACTCGGACACACTCCTAGGGCAGCAACTGCATTGAAGAAAAGTGGTGCTACGATTCAACTCACTGATTTGGGTGTCGCGATATTCGATGAGTTAGTTCCTGCCGAACGTCTCGAACAAATGACCATGAGAGATGTCGTGAATTACAGAAAGGAAACAGAAGGACCGCGGGAGGCATTCCTGGAGCATCTATCAGCGTTGCAAGCGAAACAGGGGGCGATACATGATGGTGATTACAGCGCCGCAATCAAGAAAATCATAGTCGGAGATATCATCCCCGAAGCCAGGAAATTCAAGAACACTCTGGACAACGTGTATGCACAATTGAAGGGTGCTCTTGCATCAGGAGTTCTACTGTCTGTAGGCTCGGGCGCGGTATTACAGGTTTATGGGGACATATCTTGGGCAAGTATTCTCGGCTTAGCGGGGGCGGCTGGTATAGTGGGCGCGAACATTGCTAGGGTGTCGATAAATGCGATTGTGCAGCGCCGCGCTGCCCGACGCGACTGCTCCATATCTTATATTCTCGGTCTAGACCAGTGATGTTCCACTTCCTTCCGACAGCCGACACAGGTTCTGTGGGCCGCGATGCCGCTGACTCCAAAGCACTCATCGTACTTTTCACAAATAACACTTGACAACCCGTCTTATAATAGAAATAAAAGCAAAACACAGTAGATACACGCGGCCTATCCACTTATAGCGCCGCGCCAGCCGTGACCTATCCGGCAGATTAAGGACCCGATTCCATCAACCCATGTCGAATCAAGACTTTACCTATAACTATATTCCTTTCAAGACTTTGCCGCCCAGCGCGAAGCTAAGTCTATGATTCTAATATACCGAACCACAGGGGGGTACCCCTTACTAACCTTGGCCAGCGAGCAGATCGCAGCCAATAAACGCAGCCAATAAATAGGAGCAACTATGTCATCCTTTGCAGCACCTCGTTGCCGGCGCGTCAAGGTCAACGGAACCCAATGCGGTTCGCCCGCTCTCCGCAACAAGAATTTCTGTTTCTACCATCAACAGGATCGTCCCCTGACCGTCGAATGTTACTCCGAAGGGCCTCACGCAACCGGCGAAATCGCCTCACCCGTTTTTGAAGATGCGCACTCCATTCAGACCGTCATTCGCCTGGTCGTGCAGATGGTCCTGCAAAAGAGACTCGAACGGAAAACCGCCAGCCTCCTGCTCTACGCGCTCCAGATCGCCTCTTCGAATCTCAAGCGTATGGAACTCGAAAAGCCGCAACCAGAGCAGGTTGTCGTCAACCTCGAAACGGAATCGGAAACTCCCATGGCTGCCATTACTGAAGACGAAACCGCCCGCGAGATTTCGAGCGAGAGTTCAGACGAACGCTCGGACAAAAGCTCGCCAAGCGCGCAACAGGAATGGAACGCTCGTCCAGTCAACGCCTCAACCAAAACCGGCCAAGACAAAGATAAAGATAAAGACAAAAATAAAGACAAAGAGAATGAGAATGAGACTGAAAACGACCGCAGCGACAGTGACAAGGACCTTCCGCCCGGAACGATCCATGCCTGTTATCGGCCAGGACCGCAGTGGCCAGAGCTGAGTCCACAATAGACATTCAGCCATTGATCGCGCACGGCTTCCCAGGTGTATTTTTGCGCTTCATCGTGAGCGTTCCGCGCCAGGCGAGCGGCGAGCGCGGGATCGCGCAACAGACGGATGACATTTGCGGCGAGCGCTCTTTCGTCGCCCACAGGCGATAGCAATCCGCTGCGCTCGTGCTGGACGAGATAAGGCATGCACTCCGGCGAAGTCGTGACCACCGGAGTTCCCGCCGCAAAGGCTTCGATGACCGACAGCGGCATGTTATCGAGCCACGAGGCGTTGATGAAGATGTCGGCCTCGTCGTAATGCTTCCCTATTTCCTGGCGCGAAGCGACGCCGGTGAAGTTGACGCCGGTGAGATTCATGTCCGCAACCAGCTTGCGGACATCGCCTTCGAGCCGACCGCCGCCGACCAGATCGAGCTGCGCGTCGGAGTATTCCTTCTTCACTTCCGCAAACGCTTTTACGACCACATCCACGCTGTAATACTTGGAGAAGCCGCGGGTGCAGACCAGGCGCGGGCGCAGCGGAGCGCGTTCGCGATAGCGGAACTGCGAGGGGTCGACGAGATTGGGCACAACGACTGCCGGCAATCCGAATTCGCGGAAGACATCGACCAGGTAGCCGGACGGAACGACAATTTTGTCGACGCGAGAGAGAACGACCTTGGCGGAGCGGAAGCGTTGGAGGTGGTCGCGGGCTTCGCCGCTGCGATAGTTGACGATGCTTTTCTTGCCGCGCAGTCTTGCGAAGAACCAGGCGGGCGCAGGCGCGAGCAGGAACGACCAGTAGGAAGCGGAAAAGATGTGAGCAATGCCCACGTCTTTGAGGCCGCGCCAGAGATGCCAGAAGTAGATGGGCTCGCGGAGAATCGTACGCAAGCCGGGGATGCGTTCCGCCCAGGCGAGTGGGCCAGGAAGCGGCGGATCGACGGCGAGGAATCTGACTTCCACGTCGGGATCGTTCTGCCAGAGACGCATGAGCAGATCGGCCTGGACAGCTTGTCCGCCGACGTAGCGTAGGCTGGGCGCGACGATGGAGACTCGCAGGCGCTTCGCTGAGCCTTCTTTGGACGCGGGGAAATCCCCGCCCGTGCGGAGCTTGGGCGCTGTCTCCCACCCTTCCGCAAAGTACGCGGAAGGATAGGGCACCCGCCTTCGGCGCTTTTTCTGGAGAAGCGTGGCATAGAGTTCCACGTAACGCTGGCGCACGCGATCGAGGCTGAAGTTTTCTTGCGCAAACTGCCGACCGTTGCGTCCGAGTTGCTGGCGAAGCGCGGAGTGGGCCAGAAGTTTCTGGACGGCATCGGCAAAGCTGCCTTCGTGGTCGGCGGGAATGAAGGCTCCGCGTTGATGGTTGAGCAGTTCGGAATTGCCGCCGACGTCATAGGCGACCACGGGCAAACCAGCGGCCATGGCTTCGAGAATGACGTTGGACAAGCTTTCGGAATCGGAAGTGAGGACAGCGACGTCGAGTGAAGCGAGGACGGCGGGCATATCCTGGCGATCGCCGAGGAAGATCGCGGAGGCGCCGAGGCCAAGACTCGCCGCTTCCCTCTCCAGTTCCTGGCGCAGTGGGCCATCGCCGACGAGAAGAAACTCGGCATTCGGCATGCGCTGATGAACCTGCGCGGCGATGCGCAGAAATCCAGAATGATTTTTGTAACGGTGATTCATCCGCGCGACCATGCCGACACGGAGCGCGCCTGGGCGCTTGGGCAGAGCCGCGGGCACTGCGGTGAAAGCCTCGGCCGGCAAGGCGTTTCCGATGACTGCGATCTTATTGGGCGAGAGGCCGGCGGCGATGAGGCGATCGGCGGCGGCTTGAGAATTGCAGACCACGGCGTCGCACCAGCGAAAAGCCGCGGCCTGAGCGCGGAACTGCGCGGGTGTCATCAGGTCTCCGAGTTGGCGATGGCTGCCGATAACGACGGGCACGCGGGCAAGTTTGGCGGCGGGAATCAGCGTGAGGTTGGCATAGAAATCGAAGGCGTGCGCGAGCTGGATTCGGTTGTGGCGCAGGTGACGGCTCAAGCTGAGGCGAGTGCGCAGCGACTGCCATCCGAAGAGGCTGCCGCCGAGGGGAAATTGCGGAGCGTCTGGGAAGTTGTGGGCGAGCGGGCCGCGGCGCTTGATGCAGCCTAGATGTGTTTCGAATTGCGGAGGGGTGAGATTTTGCGCGAGCACGGTGAATTGGCGCTCGGATCCGCCTGTTTCGAAGGTGTTAATCATCAGAAACAGGCGGATCGGCGGATCGGCGGGAAGGATTGTGTTTATGCTGGCAGCGTTCGTGGCGCGCACCCCGTCATTCTCCCACCGGGGCAGATACTAACACGGAAGCGCCCGGCACTTTTCTCCGGGAATCGGCAACCACCGGAAGAGAGAACAACCCAGCGGGCTTGATGTATTTTTCGAGGAAGTTGCGATGCCAGAGTTCGAACATCAGCAGACGCCATAGAGGTCCGGTATTGGTGCGGCCGCGGAGGAGGTGGTCGTTTATTACTTTCCGAACCCCGTCGGCGGCAAAGTAGCCGCGATCGAGCGTGCGGGGCTCGATCAGCACCGTCAGCATGTCTTTCAGTTCGTGGCGCATCCAGTGAACGAGCGGAAGTGCGAACCCCTGCTTCTTGCGGTACAGAGCTTCCCGCGGCACCCCGACGCGTTCGGCGAGCTTCAACAGAATGTACTTCAGCTGGCGGCCGCGCAGCTTCCAGGCGGACGACAAACCGGCGGCCCATTCGACGAGTTCGTAATCAAGGATGGGCACGCGGACTTCGAGCGAATTGAGCATGCTCATGCGGTCCACTTTGGTGAGGATGTCGGCAACCATGTAGGTCTTGGTATCGACATAGAGAAGCTGGCTGACCGGGTCTTTGGCGGGGCTGTGAGTAAAGTAGCGGCGCAGAACGTTGCCGGGATCCTCGCTGCGGCGCAAAACGTCGCGGAAACCATCGGAAAGCAGCGGCAGGTCGCGTTCAAAGGCGGGCACGAACGAAAGCCCATCGACGTAGCGCTCCTGCCAGGGCAAGGAGACGTTGTAGCTGAATTTGCGTCCGCGCATGGTGTTGGGCAGGAGCGGAAAAATCCGGTTGCGGTAGAACCGGCGCGCCCAGCCGGGAATGTACTCAAAGATGCGGCGGTCGGAGTGGATGCGGTAGCGATCATAACCCGCAAAGATTTCGTCGCCTCCGTCGCCGGAAAGGGCCACGGTCACGTGTTTGCGAGCCATCTGCGAAACGTAATAGGTGGGCAGCATGGAGGAATCGCCGAAGGGTTCTTCGAGCGAACTGGTCACATGCTCGACGGTCTGGACGACGTCGGGCTCAAGGATCATCTCGTGATGATCGGTGCCGAATTTTTGGGCGACAATGCGGGCGTAGTGCGCCTCGTTGAAATCGTCCTTGGTAAAGCCGATGCTGAAGGTCTTGACGGGGCCGGAACTGGCGCGGGCCATCATGGCGACGACGGTGGAGGAATCGACTCCGCCGCTGAGGAAAGCGCCGAGCGGGACGTCGGAGATGAGGCGGATACGCGTGGCCTCGAACAACCGGCGGTCCAACTCTTCCAGGCACTCTTCTTCGGATTTGGGGAAATAGGTATCGTAGGGCGGCAGGTCCCAATACTGGCGGACGCCGATTTTGCCGTTCTCGAATTCCAGCAGATGTCCGGGCGGCAGCTTTTGGATGCCGGTGAATACGGTAATGGGATCGGCGACATAGCCGAAGTAGAGATACTCTAGGAGCGCCTGCGCGTTGACCTCGGCCAGTTCCGGGGCGACGGCTAAAATCGATTTAATTTCCGAGCCGAAGTAGAGATTTCCGCTGTGGAGCGCATAGTGCAGCGGCTTCTTGCCCAGGCGGTCGCGAGCGAGGATCAATTTGCGTTTGGTCTTATCGTAGATGGCGAGGGCGAACATGCCGCGCAGTTTCTTGACGCAGTCGGCGCCCATTTCTTCGTAGAGATGAACAATGACTTCGGTGTCGGTGTGGGTGTAGAAGCGATGGCCGCGGCTTTCAAGTTCGGGGCGGAGTTCGGGAAAGTTATAAATCTCGCCATTGAAAACGATCCAAGCGCTGCGGTCTTCGTTGAAGACAGGCTGATGGCCGCCGGAGAGGTCGATGATGCTGAGGCGGCGCATGCCGAGACCAGCGCCGTCGGCGACATAGAGTCCCTCGTCGTCGGGGCCGCGGTACACGATCTGTTCGCACATATGGTGCACGAGAGCTTCGGTGATATTGCTCTCGCGAGTTGCGCTCACCACTCCGGCGATTCCACACATGGTCTTTATTTATCCTTTCGAGGCCACCGGAATTGAACTGGACTTCTCCGCCGGCGACCGCGCGTCGGCAAAGGGTTCGAAGCGACAGTCGCGGTAGTCAACGGGATTTCCCTCGCGCCCGTCGCAACCGGCGAGCAGGATGTTGGCCATCTCACGTTCCCACGGCGGGACTGCCCTATCACCCATTTGGCTAAGCTTTCTCGAGACGGCAAATGAACTCGTTCCCCATCCATCGGTTCCGGTTCCTGTAAGACGGGCCGAACACATGGCGCGACATCTTGTACCTCTCGTCTTGGCCCGCAAACCTAGATGTACCGAGCGGGGGCAAACCGTATCGATAAACCGCGGATATGTTTAAGTGCTCCTTTTGACACAGCCGCATAACCTGCCGCCTGCTGAGGCGGTTTAAAGTGTACGGCTCCTGTTTCAACAATCTTCGATAGACAGCACTATACACAGCATAAGGTACGCCCCAAAAATGAAACCTGTCTGTGAATTGGAGGACTACGCACGCTCCAGGTTTGGCGATTCGCGCGATTTCAGAGATCACAGCCGCCGGAGAGTCGACGTGAGCGAGAACACCAATACACAGAACTAAATCGAAGGATTCAGGTTCTAGATTGGCGCCGACGAAATTTCTATTGATCAAATCGACATCGTGTGCGCGCTCTAATGGAATTTTGTTGCGCGCAAGATCAAGCATGTTTGTGGAGACGTCCAGTAGTGTCAACCTTTTACTACGCGCCAACAGGGGTAAAGAGATCGAGCCGTCGCCGCAGCCAATGTCTAAGACACGGTCGAACGTCAAGTTCTTTGTGAACTCTTGAACGGTCTCAATACGAATTCTAATATTAAACTGGCTTCCGACGAGATACCCCTGTGGAGTCTCGAAGAAGGATCTTACTTGGTCGATTTTCGACATTATTGGGCCTTCCAAGATATGTAATCCAAGCGCTGCGGCCTTCGTTGAAGACGGGCTGATGGCCGCCGGAGAGGTCGATGATGCTGAGGCGGCGCATGCCGAGACCAGCGCCGTCGGCGACATAGAGTCCCTCGTCGTCGGGGCCGCGGTACACGATCTGTTCGCACATATGGTGCACGAGAGCTTCGGTGATATTGCTCTCGCGAGTTGCGCTCACCACTCCGGCGATTCCACACATGGTCTTTGCCCAGCCCCTAAAGGGGCATCCGATTTCGGCGAACTTACGGTATCGCTAAAGCGATACCCTGATACGAATCTGGCCTTGCTACAGCGATGCCCGGATTCGAAACCGCTGGCTCTTTTCCTCTCACCGCGGCCAGCTAGCGCGCTTTTACCGGTTTGCGGCCACGGACGGCGATGGAAGTCTCGCCAACGCGCATGTCTTCCATGCCCATTGCCGCATACCATTTGAACACCTGCTCGTAGGTGTGCTTGGACTGATACTTCGGAGAATACCAGTCGAAGGTGTCGAGCATGCGGGCTTCCGGATCTTTCTGGCGGTTCACGGGAAACACGGTTTGAACGATGCCCGCGGCTGGACGGCCTACAAGGGGCACATACTTCAAGCCCTGTTGAAGATTGTAGAAGAGCGGGACCGCAACTTTCAGAATGCCGTGCAGGGTCTCGGGCTTCATCTTGTGGGTATAGCGGCGCCAGAAATCGCTGAACCGGTACCACTTGTTGTATCCGCTGTAGAGCCAAACGACGAGGAGCCCGCCGGGCTT
>PLIC01000117.1 GCA_003139995.1 Candidatus Acidiflorens stordalenmirensis
GGATCGTAATTCTCCATCACCACCTTCGCCATCATTTCCGGAGTCATGTCGTCGCGATAGGTGTAGTCCTTGCCGTAAATTGCATCCGTGTTGACGTTATCCTGCGGCATGAACACAACCCGCCCCTTCACGCGCCGCGGAAAGCCCGCCAGGATTTCAACTTTCTCCGCTCCGCCCGAGGCCGATGCTAATTCCGTGTAGTCGCGCTGCGGCGGGCGATTCGCGAATTCATGCGGCCCGCGAATATAACCGGCAACCGCAGACGACGCCACTACTTCCGGACTCGCCAGGTAGCACTTCGCATCTCGCGATCCCATGCGGCCCTTGAAGTTTCGATTCGTCGCCGAGATCCCGGCCTCGCCCGCCTCAAGCAAACCCTCGCCCAGCCCAATGCACGGCCCGCAGCCCGACGGCAGCGGCTGCGCCCCCGCATCCATCAACGTCTGCCAGATGCCGCGCTTCTCCGCCTCCCCCTGCACCCACTTACTGGCTGCGCTCAAATAGAACTTCACTCCCGGCGCAACTTTTTGACCTTTGAGCACCTTCGCCGCCGCCGCCAAATCTTCCAGCCGCGAATTCACGCACGAAATCAGATACGCCTTCTGGATCGCGACTTTCTTATGCTCAATCTCAGCCAGCGACTGCATCACCTGCACCGTATCGGGCCCCGACACATGCGGCGTCACGTGCCCGAGATCGAGCGTAATCCGCGCCGCATAGACGGCATCCGCATCCGGCGCCAAAGGATTCTTCTCCCAGCCCTCGATGTCTTTCTCTGAAAACCGCTCCGCACCAATCGCTTTCAGCCGCTGGTGAACGGCGCGCAGATACTGGATCGCAACCTCGTCCACCGGAAACCAGCCGACCAGCGGCCCCCATTCCGTCGTCATATTCGAAATCGAAAGCCGCGCGTCCATCGAAAGCGACGCCACTCCCGGCCCTGTGAACTCGATCGCCGCATTTAGGCATTCGTCATGGTTATAGAGCCCGCATAAAGTGATGATGATGTCCTTGCCCGTGACGCCGTCCGGCAACTTGCCTTCGAGCACAACCTGAATCGACCGCGGAATCTGCCACCAGAATTCGCCCGTAGCCCAAACTGCAGCCGCATCCGTGCGAACAATCGGCGTTCCTATCGCGCCCAGCGCGCCATACATATTGGAATGCGAATCCGACGCGACCACGAACGACCCAGGAACCACGTACCCGCGTTCCACCATGATCTGGTGCCCGATGCCCGATCCCGCAGGATAGAAGTCCACGCCCTGCTCTTTCGCGAACGCTTCAATCGAGCGGTACTTCTTAAGGTTCGCTTCATCCTGATTCTGGATGTCATGATCGAGCGCGAACATGAGCTGCTGCGGGTCTTTCACCTTCTTCGCGCCGATGCCCTTGAACTTGCTCATCACCGCCGACGTGTTGTCGTGTGTCATGCAGCGGTGCGGACGAATCGTCAGGAAATCCCCGGTCCGAAGCGGCCGCGCCGGCCCTTCGGTCATGTGTTTCTGCGCGATTTGTTCAACGATGGTCTGACCCATTTAGAACCTCTTTTTGGTGTTGCTTGTGTGGTAACGGGGCTCCGCCCCGTCCGGCGGGGCAAAGCCCCGCCACCACACAAACGCCTTTTTCAAACTTTGCGCTTCAACTCAAATCCCAAATACATCATCTGCCCAACGTGATGATGCAGGTGGGTCGCACACGACAGGACCATTCCAAATCGGTCATGGGCGTCCGCACCCACTGCCGTATATTCCTTTGACCAGTCTTCCGGCGACTGACTGTTGATCGCGCCGAGCACCATCTCAATCGCCTCATCAAACTTCTTGAACACTTCTGCCTTGGATGGCCGCGTCGCCTCCGAAAACTCCAGCGGACGATCTCGCACATAGCCCGTCCCCGCAATCTGCGCTCCAATGTAGTAGTTCAAGTTGCCCGTGAGATGCAGTAGGAGGTTGCCAAAGCTGTTGCCGAATGCGAAGGGCTTGGCCCAGAACTGCTCGTCGCTCAACGGCGCCGCCAGCTCGTGGACCATGCCGCCCAGTTTCTTGTAACGCGCTGTCAGGCTCGATGCGATTGTTTCTTTTAGATCAGCCATTCTGCACTCCTCAACGTAGCTTCTTATTCTTCGCATTACCCCGTGCCTTTTTGTTCTTCACATCCGCCTTCATTAGCGCCATCAACTTCGCGACTGGCCCGAACTTCTCCAGATTCCAAATCGCGTCAATCAGCTTGTCCTGCGCCTTCGCGGAAAGCACGCCCTCCGCCAGCACCCGGAATTTCTCTTCGATCTCCTCATCGCTCAACGGATTTCGCGGATCGCCCTTCGGATAGTCGAGTTGCTTCGAGAATTTCCGCCCGTCGGTGGCCGTGATGTTCACAATCACTCGCTGCAGCGCCGGAAAAACCTTCTCGATTTCGGGATCCGCGACGACTTCCACTTTTTTCAGCTGCGCGCGAATCGTCGGGTCCATGATCTTCTTCATCTCGAATTGCGTCGGCGTCACTTGCCGGTCCACCAGCGCCGCCGCAATCACGTAGGGCAAAGAATGGTCCGCCGTCTCCTTGGTGTGCGGATCGTACTTACTCGGATCGGAAAGAATGTCGGCCGCGCGCGCCAGCGACCGAATCTGAATCTTCTCCACTTGCTCCGGATGCAGATCGTTGCTCTTGACCAGGTCAAGCACTGCCGAAATCGGAGCGTGCGTCAGCGCCTCGGTCGGGAAAAATTTCATCCCGCATTGCGTGATGCGCCACGACTCGCCGAGTCCGTCCGTCAGCAGGTTTTGTTTCCACTCCGGACCGAGGCAGTGCACCAATCCTTCCTTGCCGTCGATCACGTGCTCGGGACCGCTGTAGCCCTTTTCCGCCAGCAGCGCCGCCAGAACACCGCTCTGCGTGGCCAGCGGGTCGACGGTGTTCTTCATCATCGTCAGCTTGCCCGCGGTCACCGCGCCCATGGTGCAATGCCGCGATGCCGAAATTCCGATCGCATGTTGGATCTGTTCCCAACTCAAATGCAGCGCACGTCCCGCGACGATCGGCGAGACAAACGCCGTCAGCGTCGCATGGTGCCAGCCGCGCTCGCGGATGCCCGGAAAAGCCGCCTCGCACAAGCGCATTTCGAACTCGTGGCCCAGCACAAATCCAACGATCAATTCCTTGCCATCGCTTTTGGCGCGCTCGCAACACGCCATCGCGGCCGGAAAAATATCGGAAGGATGCGACGGATCCTGCTTCCAGTAAATGTCGTTGTAATCCATGCCGCGGATCATCAGGGCATTCGCGAGCGACGCGGAAACCGCATCCATCTTTCCGCCCGTGCCGATCACTGTCGCCAGCCCACGCCCGGCAATCTCCTTCAGCACTTCGAGCGCAATGATCACATCATGCTGTTGATATCCGCCCAGCGCGCAGCCCACCGAATCGAGCAGAAAGCGCTTGGCCTGGTACACCGCGTCCTGCGAGAGCTGCGCGTATTGAAGCCCCGCAGCCCAGCGGGACATGGTCGCCGTGATGGTTTCTTTCGTTGCAGTCACTTCTTTCCCTGCCACTGGCTTCTCCTCAAATCAATTCATATGGGATTATCTAAAGAGTTTCCTATTGTCATCCCGAGCCAGGCGAGGGATCTGTATTGCTCCCGGCGAACTGCAGATCCCTCGCTACGCTCGGGATGACAAGGCTGCAGAGAGATGGTCGTCACACAATCATTTCACCTTGACGTTCTTCGAATTCTTGAACGGCAGAAAAGCCATGAAATCGGCGTGATGCACGATGAACGCTTCCGTCGTGCGCTTCATCAGATCGCCTTCCGCCGCGTGCGCCGCGATGATGTGGCACACTGCGTCCGGCACGCCGCATTCCATTGCCAGCGCGACTCCAGTAAACGGATGCCGCAACGCTTCTCCGCGCTCACTCTGCCGGCTCTTCCCGTCCGGACCGATCTCATACTCCAGCAGCTTGCCCACGTCCGCCAGAATCGCGCCGGCAATCACCACGTCCGCGTCGATCGGCAGCGCTCGGCCCATGAAGTTCGTCATTGCCTTCGCACTGTCGCGCGCAATATGCACCACGCAGCGCTTGTGCTCCATAAACGTGATCGGACAATTCGGAACCAGCAGAGTAAAAGGAATCCGATTCAGGTCGTCAGGCTTTAGCGGGCTGCGCTCCAGCGCCTTGATCCAGACTTCGGTCACCTGCTCCCGCAGCTTGGCATTGCCGATCCACTGAATTTCCGGCCACAGTCGTTCGACGGCCTCCCGCATGGGCAGGACCTCCCTTAGAGAACTCACTAGATTATCGGAGTCGATGCGGATGCGTCGAGGGGACGCCGCACACGGCCGTGTGACTTGCAAGTCAAGAGATGGCGACGCAGACACGGCAAGCCGCGTCTCTACAGAGGAAACGATAGCACGGCCAGCAAAAAGATCCGCGCGTCTCGTCCGCGACTCACTTCTTCGAGCCCGCCGGCGCGGTTCCCGAAGCGGTTTCCTTCTCGATCGGCAGCAGCTCAATGCTGCACCCCGAGCCGCCGCAGTTCAACAGCCCGCGCCGAACAATCTTCACCGACGACACATCCGGAAATCTTACCGGGAAGTCCTTCTCCCGAAGTTGCTCGGCCGCTGAACGCAGGCTTTCGTCGCCGTCAACAAATTCGGCGCGCTCCGGACGCGGCGAGCTGTCGAACACGAGGTTGAACCGCGCCGAAACTGGCTTACTCGTAATCGGATCGAGCTTCACCGTACGTTCCTGCAGCAACTCCGCGGGCGCCTGCGCGAGGTCTTTCTCCGCCGCAGCCGAACCGCCCGCCAGCTTCGCCAAGCGCGCTCGCGAATCCACCACGTCGCTTCCGCCTGCCGCCACGGCCAGCGCATACATATGACGCGCCTTTTCCGGCTGCCCTTGCTTTTCGAGCACCTGCCCCAGCCGGTTGGCAACCGTTCCCGACTGGCTCAAAAGCCACGCTGAGGTGAGGAACTGCATCGCCGCCAGATTATCGCCGCGCTGAAATTTTGCCCATCCCATCCGTGACCACGCCAGCGCGACCAGCCGCATCGACGAAAACGCCGACGGGCCCAACCGGTCCAACTCGCCAGAGTCGAACTGTCCTCCAATGTCGTAGAGAACCTGCTGCGCGTCGTTCTCGGTCTGGGTCGGATCAATGTCGTTTGTCATCTTCAATGCCGATGCGTAAATATCCTGACCCGAATTCGCGCCCGTACTGCCCGTCAGTCCCTTCAACAACTCTTGCGCTTTTGCCTTCTCTCCCAATCGCCCATACACCTGCGCCAGCGCCATCTTCGTTTCCGGGTCGTCCGGAGGAATCGCGGCAGCCGCTTCCAGTTCCGTGCGCGCGTCCGCATCCTTTCCCAACTGCGCCAGCAACACGCCGAGGTTCTTATGTGTCGCTTTGTCGTATGGAGTCGTCTCCAGTTGCTTGCGATAGGCCGCGATTGCCTCGTCGGTCTTTCCCGTTTGCTGCAGCTCCATCGCGAGGTCGCCATTCGCGTGTTTGTGATTCGGATCGAGTAGGATCTGCAAGTGGAACGCGGCGATCGCCTCCGCATGATCGTTGGCTCCCGCGTATGCCAGTCCCAGGTCATACCAGCCGTCTTTCAGGCTGGGATGCGGGCCAGCATCCGCGTCTACCGCGCGCTTTAGCAAGTCAATCGCCGTGCGATAGTCCTTGCTTTGCAGCGCCTTCACTCCCGCTTTGTGCAACTCCTCGGGAGTTCCTTCCATCTTCGAAGCCGCCGCCTGCGCCCCCTGCCCCGACGGCGTCAGAATCGTGCACGACAACAACTGGTCTTGATCGCTTTGCGTTGCATTGCGAAACGATTCATAGTCCGCGCGCCGCGCCGCCGCCAGCTCATTCGTCTTCACGACAAGTTTGCGCTCGCCTTCCAAAATTCTCTTGTTCTCGGAGTATGTCGATGAATAGTCGCCATAATCTCGCGACATTTTCACCGCGGTTGGCGTGCGCACCGTGTAGTTGGAGGGAAACTGCAAGCGGACCCGGTAGTCCATTTCACCGGCGGGCCCGATGTCCAGGGGTTCCGTGCTCTTTTCCGACGCTCGAATCGCAGGCATTCCCAGCGGCGGAATCGGACGAAAATTCACGCTCGTCGACGGCACCATAAAATACTGGTCCTGGCGCAGGCGATATTTCAGGTGAAAAGGCTTGCTCGTGTCCTCGATGGGATCGAGCTGAACGTCATCGACGTCGCCCGGCAAGCCCCAACTCGCGGAGAGGGCCTTCACGAAGTCCTTCCACTGCGCTTGCGAGACTCGTCGAAAGCCGGCGCGCATCGGCCAATCGCGGTCTCCCTGGGCCGTGACCTCAAGCGTCGCATCGAGCGCGCCAAACTCGCTGAACTTGCCGTCGAGCGTGAAGCGCATAAAGGTCTTGATCGGCGAATCCGCCGGCGTCCGCTGCAAACCTCCTTCGCTATCCTCCGACGCCACCACCGCTTGTTTGTTTCGCAGTTGGTACAGAATCAGCCCAAAGGGCGTCACTTCAGGAGTCGTATCCAGCCAGGTCAGCCCCGTTCCCGTCCCCAGTCGAGCCGCCGTGATCACGTGATCAAACTGTGCTGGCGAGGGAACGTCCACATCCAGCTTGCGTGAGCTGCCGATCAGCACCGGATAACTCTGAATTCCCTCCGCCCGCAGCAGCGCGGAGAGCAGCGTGTGTTTGTCCTTGCAGTCGCCGTAGCCACTCTGCAGAACATCCGAGGCCGAATGCGGTTGATACCGCCCGATTCCGAGCGAGATGCTCACGTAACGCACATTCCGCGCCACAAAATCGTAGAGCCTCCGCGCCTTCTCCGTGGGCGTGTCCGCTCCCTTGGTGAGCTCCTCGGCTTTTTTTCGCACGCTGTCGTCCACCGTCACGCGCTCGCCCTGCAGCTTGGCATACCATTGCGCGACCTGCTTCCAGTCGGTGAAAGTCGTCAGCTGCACATCCGGGCCCGTGTCCTCATCCGCCTCGTCTTTATCCTTGTCGCGTTCCGGCTGAATATCTTTCACCACCCAGGTGTAAACGCGCCGGTTTCCAGTCTCCTGAATCTCCGGCTTTCTCGTCGGCGTCTTGAGCTTCACTTCGCGCGACTTCGGGATGTCGATCTCCAGCCGGTCTTCGTTGACCACCACCCCCTTCGGGAATGTGTATTCGTACCAGAAGTTTCCCGCGGCCAGCGGCGTGAGAACGCGCGTCACCGTGCGGTATTCGAGCGTGTCTCCGGGCTGCAGCGCCGCCACGGAAATATGACGCTGTCGGTAGTCGCTATACATCGGAGCTTCTTTCAGCACATCGGGAGCGAAATCCTGCGCCGTCGACTCCGGCGTTGCCACCACCTGCCCATCGGGCTTCCGCACCCGGACATATTCGACCTCCAACTTCTCGGTGGCCGACGAGTATCCGAAAACCAGTTGGCCAAATTCTTCCACGCCCGCCTGGCTCTGAATCCGAACCACGGCCTCGGTCTCACTCACTTCTGTTCCGTCGTTTTCAAAGTGGGCGCGATTTAAGATTCGTTCGAAAACCGCGGCCTCTTCAGCATTATTCGTGTTCTGCTTGGAAGAAGACGAAGCTGCGGCCTGCGCCAGAGCATCCGCAGTCGTCAAGCAGACGAGCAAGCAGACGAGCAAGAAGCCAACTACAACGCGCGACACTCGACAGGACATATTGCAGTTTTTTACGCCCTGCCCAGCGTAAAATCAAACAGACCACTATGAATTTCACCCAAATCATTCGGCTCCTTGCGTTCCTGATTTGTTTCTGCAGTCTGCTGGCCGCGCAGGCTCCTCCGCTCACCGTTGTGGACGAAGCTCTGCCCTCGCTCGTCGCAGGTGTGGAATTCCACATTCTTCTGCATGCCCGCGGCGGCGTTCCGCCCTACGTCTGGAGCGTGGCCAGTGGCGATCTTCCCGAAGGAATAACGCTCACCCCGGAAGGCCTCATGGCTGGACGCCCCGCCAAGCCCGGGGCTTTCGCGTTCACCTTAAAAGTTGAAGACTCCGGCCATCCCGCACACACCATTGACAAGGAATTCCAGGCGGTGATCTCCGCTTCTCTGTTGATCGAATGGCTTCAACCTCCAAAGGTCCGCGACAACCGGATTGACGGCATCGTTCAGGTCTCCAATGGTTCCAAGGACACCTTCGATCTGACCGTCATCATCGTGGCCGTCGCCGACAACGGGCGAGCGACGGCAATCGGCTACGAGCATTTTCCCCTGAAAGCCGGCGCTACCAGCGTGCGAATTCCCTTTGGCAACACGCTGCCCCACGGCGGCTATGTGATCCACGCCGATGCCATCGCTGAAATCCCCGCCCGGAAAGCCATCCTTCGCCAGAGACTTCAAACCCCTCAACCTTTGCAGGTCACGCAGGGTCCGTAGCGGCGTGCCCGCCCCGCCAGGTACGCAAGTCACTTGCCGTCTCTGTGCTATCCTGATTATCTTGAGGCAGTTGCGCCGGGTCAGGGACGTAGTGTGTCCTCCAAAAGAACTGGGCGTTTCGTATGGAGCTTTTTCTTAATCTCTGTTGGCTCGCGCTGCTGCTGCCCGCCTATGTGCTGTGGCGGCGACGGACTGCTTCGACCGGTTCGGATCGTCCGGCAGGAAGTCCGGCGGCGCGCCCGTTCGTCTTCGTGTGCGCTCTCGGCTGCGTTCTCGTGCTGCTGTTTCCCGTGATCTCGGCCACCGACGATCTGCACCCCATGCGAGCCGAGATGGAAGAGTCGGACCGCGCTTTCCGCCATCCCGGCCATTGCGCTTGCACACTTCATGCGTGGACTCATTCTGCGCAGCCCGTTCTGTCCAGTTCCGTTTCTCTGGCGCCCGCGTTCGAGCAGATTGGCACGGTTTTCGCGTTCATGCCGCAGACGCTCAGAACTTTGTCCGCCCCTGCGCCCGCCGGTCGCGCGCCTCCTTTCGTGCATCCAAGTTCGCTGTAAGTCCGAAGTCAGTCTTGTTTTATTAGTCCGGAAAATCCCGAGGATTTTCGCATTCACGCGCATTGGGCGATCCGCCTTTCCCCATGCGCACGGAGCGCGCGATGTTCAAGTTTCACCATTTCAGTCTGGTCGCATGGTTATGGATATTGACCGCGGCGGCCGTAAACGTCTCGGCGCAACAGACCCTCACCTGGGAACAGGTCCGCCTGCGATTTGAGCAGAACAACCCCACCCTGCTGGCGGGGAAGCTGAGTATTGACGAATCCAAGGCCGCGGAAATCACCGCCTTTCTTCGTCCCAACCCAAGCTTGTCACTGGGAGTCGATCAGATCAACCCGTTCAACGGTGGCCCACCTCACAGTACGTTCGGGTCCCTGTTGACGACCGCATCCGCCAGCTATCTGTATGAACGCCAGCATAAGCGCGAATTGCGGCTGGAGAGCGCGAAAGAGGGGACGGCGATCGCTCGATCCACCCAGGATGACCTGGAACGGAATCTTCTGTTCAGCTTGCGCGGCGCCTTCGTGCAAACTCTGCAGGCAAAGGCGGTTCTAAACGTGGCGAAGGAAAACCTCGCCTACTACGACCATGTGCTCGACATCAGCCGAGACCGCTTCAAGGCGGGCGATATTGCGCAAATTGACCTGGATCGCCTGGAATTGCAGCGCGTCCAGTTCGAATCGGACTTGCAAACAGCCGAGGTCAACCTCCGTACCGCAAAGATTCAGTTGCTGATGCTTCTGAACGATCGCACTCCCCTCGAACAATTTGACGTAATTGGGCCATTCGACTTCAGCGACCAGATCGCGCCGCTGGACGACTTCCGCAAAATCGCCGTGGACACGCGGCCTGACCTGAGGGCAGCGGTGCAGGCAGTCGATAAGGCCAAGACCGACCACAAACTTGCCGTTGCCAATGGCTCGACCGATCCGACCTTCGGCTTCGACGTAGGTCGCAACCCTCCCATCGACCAATACATTGGCTTCAATGTGAGCATTCCGCTGCGGCTCTTCGACAGGAATCAGGGCGAGAAGCTCCGCACGCAATTGGACATTGACCGGAACCAGAGGCTGCTGGACGCCGCCCAGGCGCAGGTATTCAGCGATGTCGATTCCGCTTACGCAACGCTGAACAGCAATGTGATTCTGCTGCGGCCCTATAAGGCGAAATATTTGCAACAGGCGGTGCGCGTCCGCGAAATAGTTACCTTTGCATACCAGCATGGAGGGGCGTCTTTGTTGGACTTTCTGAGCGCGGAGAACGACTATCGCAGCGTTCAACTCAATTACGTGAACCTGGTCGGCTCCTATTTGTCCGCCGCCAGCCAATTGAATCTAGCCGTGGGCCGCGAGGTAATCCCATGACATCGCAAGCGAAATACTTCTTAATTTCAAGGGCCGCCAAATGCGGCGCAATCGCGGCCTTCCTGCTGTGCCTCGCTCTGCTCGTGGGCTGCGGCGAAAATAAAGCCGACCCGAAGGCCGAGGTGCCGCCTCCGGCAACCGTCGAGCCTGACCTGGACGCCAACAATTTCAAAGTCGATCACCCGGAGCAGTTCCCCTTGGTGACGGCGGTTGAGCATAAGGCAGCCCCGGCCCTGAATGTCACCGGCGTGGTGCAGCCCGATATCGCCCGCGCTGTGCCCGTGATCTCGCTGGCCGCAGGACGGGTCGTGGAAATCAAGGCCAGACTTGGTGACACCGTAAAAAAAGGCCAGTTGTTGCTGCGAGTTCAGAGCAACGATGTTTCCGGAGCTTACCAGGCGTATCGCAAAGCCGTGAACGACGAGCTACTAGCGCGTCAGCAGCTCGAACGAGCGCAGATTCTTTACGACAAGGGCGCCATCGCGAAAAGCACCCTCGAACAAGCTGAAGATGTCGCACAAAACGTCAAGGCCGATCTGGATGCCTCCACCGAACAGTTGCGGCTTCTCGGCATCGACAAAGACCACCCATCAGGCATTGTCGACATCACCGCTCCAATCGCGGGCGTGATCACCGACCAACAAGTGACCAACGCGTCGGGCGTCCAAGGATTGGGCTCCCCGAATCCGTTCACTATCTCCGATCTCTCTTATGTCTGGATCGTCTGCGACGTTTACGAAAACGATCTCGACGCCGTGCGCGTCGGCGAGTTCGCGGATATCCACCTGAGCGCCTACCCCAAACGGATCTTCAAAGGGCGGATCGATAACATCCTGCCGGTTCTCGATCCCAATCTCCGCACTGCGAAGGTTCGGCTCGAAGTCGCCAACCCCGGAATGATGCGGATTGGCATGTTCGTCACAGCCACCTTCTACGGTAAGCAACCGGAAACTCGGGCCGCAGTTCCCGCAACCGCCATTCTGCACTTGCATGATCGCGAGTGGGTTTACACACCGGTGAGCGCGGGGCATTTCAAACGCCTCGAGGTGGTCACGGGAGGCATGCTTCCCGGCAACCTGCAAGAGGTTGTTTCAGGGATCAAACCCGGAGATCAAGTGGTCTTGAATGCTCTGGTACTGCAAAACACTTTGGAGCAATAGATGGGAGCAATAATGGGAGCAATAAATGATTCGTCGAGTCGTTGATTTTGCTCTTAACAACCGCCTGCTCGTGCTGGGTTTCGCCCTGCTGCTTTTCGCCGGGGGCATCGTCGCGTTCCACGACCTTCCCATTGAGGCTTATCCCGACGTAGCCGACAACTACGTTGAGATCATTACGCAATGGCCGGGAATTTCGGCCGAACAAATCGAACAGCAGGTCACGATTCCGCTCGAAATCGTGATGAACGGCATCCCGCATGTCGTGCATCTGCGTTCGTTCTCGCTCTTCGGACTCTCGGACCTGAAGCTGATCTTCGACGACGAGTCGGACAATAACTGGAACCGCGAGCGGGTCCTGGAGCGGCTGAGCCAAGTCACCCTGCCGCCCGGTGTACTGCCACAAATGGGCACGGACTGGAGCCCAGTCGGCCAGATTTATTTCTTCACCCTGCACAGCACCAATCCGGCCTATGACCCGATGGAGCTGAAGTCCCTTGAGGACTGGGATGTCGAAAAGAGCTTCAAATCCGTACCGAACATTGTCGACGTTGCCAGCTTCGGCGGCCCCACCCGCGAATACCAGGTTCGCGTTGACCCAAACAAACTCGTCGCCTACGGCCTGAGTCTGGCCCAGGTCGAGCAGCAACTCACCAACAACAACGTCAACGCCGGCGGAAGCTTCATACAAGAAGGTCTGCAGCAGATCAACGTGCGTTCCGTCGGATTGGTCGACCGTGCCCTGGACATCGAACGCACGGTCATCATGACCAAGAATGGCACGCCGCTCCGGGTGAAGGATATTGCGGTCGTTTCGCAAGGTCCAAAGATTCGACTCGGCCAGTTTGCCAGGGCCATTCACCGCGAGGACGGAAAGATCGTCGATAACGACGACGTCGTGTCAGGCATCGTACTCTTGCGGAAAGGCGCAACGGCCGAGAAGGCGCTGAATGGCGTCCACAAGAAAGTGGAAGAGCTCAACCAGCACATTTTGCCTCCGGGAGTTAAGATTGTTCCCTTCATCGATCGCAGTGATCTGGTTCACTTCACCAGTCACACCGTGCTTCACAACCTCACAGAAGGAATGATCCTGGTATCGGTCGTTCTGCTTCTATTTCTGGGTAATGTTCGAGGCGCCATCATCGTCGCCGCAACCATTCCGTTTGCCCTCCTGTTTGCGTCCATTTGTCTGGACTTGAGTCACATTCCCGCCAACCTTCTGTCCATTGGCGCATTGGACTTCGGCGTGATCGTGGAAGGCGCCATCGTGTTGATCGAAAACATTGTGCGCCATTTAAGCCATGCCAATGGGATCAAGACCTCTACCGAACGAATCAGTTTTGCCTCGCATGAAGTACAGCGCCCGGTGTTCTATGCCATCGTCATCACCATTACGGCTTTCTTGCCGATCTTTACGCTGCAACGTGTCGAAGGCAGGCTCTTCCACCCCATGGCTTGGACCGTAGCCTTCGCGCTGCTGGGGGCGTTGCTCTTCTCGATCCTTGTCGCACCCGTGCTGGCAAGTTTCGCCTTCCAGAAGGGAGCGCGCGAATGGCGTAACCCGGTCATGACCTTCGTGACCGAACGATATCGCGATGCCCTCCGCTGGGCGATTCGACGGCGCGTGATTACAGTCGCTGTGTGCGTGCTTCTGGTGGCCGTGGGGAATTACCTAGCTTTCAGCGGCATCATCGGTTCCGAATTTCTGCCCCACCTGGATGAAGGCGCTCTCTGGGTGCGTGGCACGCTGGCGCCCAGCACCGGGCCGGACGAGGGTATCCGGGTCGCAAACCAGGCGCGAATCGTACTTTGCTCCTTTCCCGAGGTGCCGCAATGCACCAGCCAAGTGGGGCGCCCGGATGACGGAACGGATAACACCGGCTTCTTTAACACCGAGTATTTCGTGGATCTGAAACCGAAAGAAAAGTGGCGGCCTGTCTTTCACGAAAATAAAGACGAATTGATCGCCGCCATGAATCGCGAACTCGACAAAATTCCCGGCGTCGTATGGGGTTTTTCCCAGCCCATCGAAGACAACATGGAAGAGGCTGTGAGTGGAGTGAAAGGCGCGCTGGCCACGAAGATCTACGGTGACGATTTGAAAGTTCTCGAAGCGACGAGCGACGAGATCGTCGGCATTATGCGAAAAATCAATGGCATTGAGGATCTTGGAGTTTTTCGCGTGCTCGGCCAGCCCAATTTGAACGTGACGGTGGATCGCGATGCGGCCGCCCGTTACCAGATCAACGTCGCGGACGTGCAGGATGCGGTTCAGACCGCGGTTGGCGGCAACGCGCTCACCCAGGTTCTCAAGGGCGAAGCGCGATACGACCTTACGATGCGTTATCTCCCGCAATACCGGGATACGAAGGAAGCGATCGAGAGCATTCGCCTGCTATCGCCCTCTGGGGAACGGGTATCGCTCGCACAGCTCTGCAAGGTCAGCGTGACGGATGGCGCTTCGGAAATTTATCGCGAGGGCAATCGCCGTTATGTTGCCATCAAGTATAGCGTCCGCGGCCGTGACCTCGGCAGCACGGTGAAAGAGGCGATCGAAAAGGTGAACGAACAGGTCAAATTGCCCACCGGATACAGCATCGATTGGGAGGGAGAATACGAGAGCCAGAAGCGCGCCAACCAGCGGCTGATGATCGTACTGCCCATCACGATCCTGCTGATTTTCGTCATCCTTTACACCATGTTCAAATCTTTCAAATGGGCAATGCTGATTATGGCGACCGTTGCTGTCGCGCCCATTGGCGGTCTGCTTGCTCTTTGGATCACCGGCACCAATTTCAGCGTTTCCTCCGGCGTAGGTTTCCTGGCCCTGTTCGGTGTGTCCGTGCAGACCGGAGTCATCATGCTGGAATATATCAATCAGCTTCGAGCGCGGCGGTATTCAATCGAGGACGCCGCAGTTGAGGGTGCTGTGTTGAGGCTGCGGCCCATCATGATGACGATGCTGGTGGCAACTCTAGGACTGCTACCGGCTGCTCTCTCGCATGCTATCGGTTCCGACTCTCAGCGCCCATTCGCAATCGTTATCGTCGGAGGCCTCATCGCTGCCCTCGTGATGAGCATCTTCCTGCTGCCGACACTTTACGTGTGGGTGGCGCGCGAAACTGACGTGCTTCCCGCGGGCGAAGAGGGGTTCGAGGTGGGCGAGCACGTGGATTAACGCAGACATTCACACTGACTTTCGTTACCCCAGCGCCTGGTATTCAGTTTCAAGTGTGGGTATCGGCGACGTAAGCTCAATCCCCTGCTCATCCTCTGAAAGGGACGGCTTCGTCGCAATGAATTCAATCCTGGCGCGGATCCTGTGGGTCGTCCTCTTGTCATGCGCCTTCGCGCGCGCTCTTTCCGCCCAAAGCAGCTTAGAAACGAATCCGCGGCAGACTCAAGACGCGAAACCAAGTCCGCCAGCGCCGCCTGCCACGAACCAGCCGGCGAGCCAAGCCCCGGAAGAACCGCCCACACAGGAGTTGCCGGAGCCGCCCAAGCGTATGTTCGGTATGATCCCGGACTTTCAGAACACGAACGATATACCCGCCAACCACCATCCTTTAACCACCCGCGAAAAATACGTCCTTTCGCTTCATCAGGCCTTCGACATCAGCGCGCACATCGGAAACGCGTTTCAGGCAGCGTTGGAACAGGCCGCGAACGGCCAGCCGCGTTACGGCCAGGGTTGGGACGCCTACGGAAAACGCTTTGCGGCGAACGAGGGCGATCAGATTTCGGGAAGCATTCTGATCTATGGCGTTCTGCCCTCGATCCTGCACGAAGACCCGCGCTATTTTCGGCAAGGCAGAGGATCGACGGTCTCCCGGATTTGGTATGCCGCCACTCGCACCCTTGTCACGCGCAGAGACAGCGGCGCCTCCGGATTCAGCGCCTCAGAAACACTCGGTCAATTGATGTCCTGCGGCATCTCGACCAGCTATTATCCGCAGCAGGACCGCAGCGCCAGCCGTGTGTTCTCCAATTGGGTCGTGAATCTAGGCGGCAACAGCGCCTACAACGTGCTCTCCGAATACTACCCAGACATGATGCGCTCTCTCTTTCAACGTCATCGGAGGCCCGTTGTTTGGAATGGCAAAGACGGCGGGGCCAAGGTCGAACCCCAACGCAAGCGCTGATGGCTGAAAGCTGAGAGCTGAGATCTGCCTCCGTTTCTTGCTTTTTGGCAGCGCTTCCGCTAGATTTCATCTTTCCAATGATTTGACGAGCATTGATCTGTCGAGCATGATCTGACGAGCGGGCAGGCCGAAACTTGCCTCCAGGAGTGGTGGGTTATGAAGCGGAGCTATATTGGGCTCGCCTTGGGCGCGCTGGTAGCAGTGGGAGCGGCGTTGAGCCTGCCGAGTTGCGGACACGACCAGAAGCTGGTAAGCCTTGAGATTCAACCCACCACATTTACTTTTCTGACGCCATATCCCTCGGGGACCGAACAGTACACCGCTGTCGGCACCTATATCCACCCTCCGGCGACGATGGACGTCACCAGTCAGGCGACATGGAAGATTGATGACGGTGTGGTTACGATGACGACCTCCGGCTTGTTCACTCCGGCGGAGGGCTACTGCGGCGGCGGGACCATCTCGGCAAGTGTTCCGGAGGGCACCGGCGGAGCGTCGAACATTTTGATCGCCTACGCGACGGTCACGGTGGACAACCCTACAATCCCGCTCTGCCCCGGCTACGGTACGGTGGCAACGTTGAGCGTTGGGGTCGTCGGGACCGGGACGGTGACGAGCTCCCCGGCCGGAATCAGTTGCCCAGCGGTGTGCGTGGCGTCGTATGAAGTGGGGGCCTCGGTGTTGCTTACGGCGAGCCCGGTTACTGTAACCTGGGGAAATTGCCCTGGAAATTCGAGCAACACTTGCCCGGTTGTCATACCCGCCGGTGGTGCTGCGGTGACTGCAACCTTCCCACAATGAGCACGCGAACAAATCTGCACGCTACTCCTCTGTCAACAGCTTGCCCAGCGTAGGCTTGTGCCTCTCCGGCTTCGCCTTCTTCGCGGGGACAAGCCGGGAGGGTTTGGGACTGCCCACTCGCTCGCGCGCCATCTCGCGGACGATCTTGGCGGCGGAGAAGACTTTTTTCTTGCGCTTGCGCGGCATGGTCGTAATGCTGCCTTCCCGAATTTCAACGCCCCCGCAAAGAAAGCTGCACCCGTCTTCTGATCGAAGGGCATCCGCATCTTCGCACATCCGATGCGCAAAAGTGCAATAATCTGAGGTTGGCGTGGAGTACCAACCTTTCGCAAGAAGAAAAGAAAGCGAAGGGTGGGATCGGCGCCGCGTTAGCCTAAAGCCGAGGGTCTAATATTTTATGGATGAACGCGAATTCTTCGATGAAAAGTCCGACAAAAAGCCGGCAAATTTGAGCTGTCCACATTGCCATCAGTCGGCGGAGTATGAGATCCAGTGGCTGGTGCGCACGAAGAAGAAGAGTCTGCCGCCGCGGGCGGACGATCGCGACCGCGCGAAGTTCGCCAAGGCGCAGTCTTACATGCTGCGGCGAGACGACGTGATGATGTGCAAGAACATGCGCTGCCGAAAACGATTTGAGATTACGAGCGTGCAGAGCGTCGCGTTCCTGGATTAGGCGTCGTTCGCTATTCGCATTTCGCTATTCGCCTTTCGGAAGATGCGACGCCCTGCCGCGCTCGGGATGACGACCGGAAGGGTTTGCGAATAGCGAACAGCGAACGACGAGCAAGGGAGCCGATCCGTGAAGATTCTGGTTTGCATGAAGCAGGTTCCGCAGAAAGACGCGCCGCTGAAGCTGAACGATGCGGGGACGTGGATCCGCGAAGATGTTTCCTACGAAGTGAACGAGCCGGACGCATTTGCGCTCGAAGAAGCGTTGCGGCAGAAGGAAAAGCGCACGGGCGAAGTGGTGGTCGTCACGGCAGGCCCGGCGCGGGCGTCGCAGGTATTGCGCGAGGCGCTGGCGAAAGGCGCGGACCGGGCGATCCATCTCGAGGGCGATGCTTTTGTCGGCCTCGATGCCTGCAACACGGCGCGAGCCATCGCGACGGCCATCAAGGATGAGAAGTTCGACCTGATTTTTACCGGCTTACAGTCGGACGATTACGGTTATGCGCAGACCGGCGTGATTCTGGCCGAGATTCTGGGCTTGCCGCACGCGACCATCATCATGCAGATTGAGAAGACGGGCGGCGGTATTCGCGTGAAGCGGGAACTGGAAGCGGGATTCTTTCAGTTTGTCGACATGCCTTTGCCGGCGGTGCTGACGATCCAGTCCGGGATCAACAAGCTCCGCTATGCGACGCTGATCGGGATCAAGCAGGCGAAGATGAAACCCATGCGCAAAGTGACGATGGCCGAGGTACAGCCGGCCATGGGCGCGAATTTGCAAAAGATCGAGAAGCTGTACGTACGGCAGAAGTCGAAGAACACAGAGTTCCTGGAAGGCCCTCCGGCGGAAGTGGCGAAGAAGCTGGTGGAAAAGCTGAAGAATGAAGTGCGAGTAATTTGAGTTCTCAGTTCCCAGTTCTCAATTCTCAGTTAAAGAACTTGGGCGGTTTCTGAGAACTGAAAACCGACCTTATGGACACAATTCTTGTCGTCGTCGAACAGCGCGAAGGGAAACTGAACCGCGTCTCCTGGGAAACGATTGCGGCCGGGCAAGCGATTGCCGCTCAAACGGGATGGACGCTGGAAGCCGCGGTGGTCGGCTCGGGCGTCGCGGCGATCGCGGGCGAGATCGCCGCGAAGAAGGTCGCCAAAGTGTATGACATCGAGTCGGCCACGCTCGAACCCTACACTCCAGACGCGTTTGCGCATGCGTTGAAAGAGTTCCTGGAGAAGCATCCGGCGAAGCTGGTGCTGATGCCGCATACCTACCAGGTGCGCGATTTTGTGCCAAAGCTGGCGACGGCCTTGCAAACCACTGCGATCAGTGACGTGATCGGCGTCAGGCATGAAGGCGGCAGGCTGCTGTTCACGCGGCAAATGTTTCAGGGAAAATTCGTGGCCGACGTGAGTTTTGCTGGCTCGGGGCCTTGCTTCGTGACCTTTCAGAATGGCTCGTTCCGCGCCGATACAGTCGAAGCGGGGGCGGCCGCAGCGCTGGCGCCGGTTGAAACGGTGAACGTCGATATTCCAGATGGCGTCGTACGCAACGGGCCGCAGGAAGTTTTCAAGGAAGCCAAGCAGGCGGTAGATCTGACGCAGGCTGAGATTATTGTGTCGGTGGGGCGCGGAATCAAAGAGCAGAAGAATATCGACCTGGCGAAGCAGTTGGCGGACGCGCTGGGCGGCGAACTCGCGGCGTCGCGTCCGATCTGCGATAACGGATGGTTGCCTATGGACCGGCAGATCGGATCGTCGGGACAGACGGTCGCCCCGAAGCTGTATCTGGCGCTCGGAATCTCGGGCGCGATCCAGCACATTGTCGGCATGAAGGGTTCGCGAAGCATCGTGGCAATCAACAAAGATTCCGAAGCTCCGATTTTTGAGATTGCGGACTATGCCGTCGTCGGAAACTTGTTCGACATCGTGCCGCCGCTGATCGAGGAAGTGAAGAAGGCGAAAGCGTAGAGGGCAGGTTTCAGAGTTTCAAGGTTTCAGGGTTCACGCGGACAAGAGTGTCCGCGCCACACTTTTCCTAACGCACTTTCCCTGAGAAGATTTTGAGAATTACGATCCCGCCGCAAATCCGCCGAGGTGTGCCACGGTCAGCCGCAGGTATTTGTGGGGATTTACCGGGACGTCGTTGATGCGGACTTCGTAGTGGAGGTGCGGCCCGGTGGAGCGTCCGCTCAAGCCGACGTAGCCGATGGCGTCGCCGCGGTGGATGTATTGTCCGGCGGTGACGGCGAAGCTGGAAAGATGGCCGTAGCGGGTGGTGATGCCGTGTCCGTGGTCGACCATGATGGCGCGTCCGTAACCGCCCAGGAAGTCGGCGAAGGTGACGATACCGTCGGCGGGAGCGATCACGGGCGAGCCGACATTGGCGGAGATATCGACTCCAGAGTGGAAGGCGCCTTCTCCGTTAAACGGATCAATGCGCTCGCCGAAGGAGCCGGTGATCTGGCCTTCGACCGGCCAGAGGTTCGGAGCCGAGTTGGCGCGGATCCAGTCCGCAGTGGTCGAGTTCTTGGTGAGGCCAAGCGAGATGCCTACGCTGGCTGCGCCGCTCAGCGCGGTGTGCTTCAACGCGTATAGCTGGTCGAGCGAAGAGTGCACCTGCGCTTCCTGGATCTGCTCGGTCGAGGCGGCCACCATCGCCGGATCGGACTTGAGGCCGTAAAGCGCGGAAACCTCGCTGGCCAGCGATCCGAGAGAAGCTACCTGAATGTCACGTTCCTTGGCGACTTGTTCCAGGCGCGAATAGCTGTCTTTGAGCTGGGCATGGTCGGTGCGGAGCTGGTTGTAGTGGGCGACTTTCTGCAGCATCCGGGTATAAGAACTGGCGATCCCCGTGAGGCAGAGCGCGCCGATCGCCAACCCGGCCAGAAGAACGTACAGGTACTGGACGGGAATGGAAATCTTGCGAAGCTGTCCCGCTTCATCGCGAGCTACGAAAAATATGTAAAAGCGTTTACGCAATATCCTACTTCCGCTTAACGAATTTTCACTTCGGAATCCTGCCGGAGCGGAACCGTCATGCTCGGGCTCGGAATCCTGATTCCACCAGCCGCATCAGGAGCAGGCTGGCTCTTTCCAAAACCGCGGAACCAGGCAAGCCGAAATCCAACTTCGCTGCAACGGATTCACGTTGCAGTAGTTGGTCCGGCAAAATACTGTGAACGGCGAGTTAAACGTAACAAACCTGATTCCCCCTGTCAACCTCCCTACGCCCTTTTGTCGTTAGCACATGATAT
>PLIC01000110.1 GCA_003139995.1 Candidatus Acidiflorens stordalenmirensis
CCTTTACCTTTTTCCAGCGTTCTTACTGCCGCAAAGCTGGTCTCCCAGAACATCCTTCCCGGCTTGCCCTGTTCAACACGAATTGTGAACGATCATTTCAGGCGCAATGGGCCCTTAACTTGATGGAGGATGCCCGTTAATTCGCGGAATGTAGCGACTCTCACATTCCCGCCCGGGTGGCAAGCAAAAATCTGTCAACCGAAGAACGACTTCATGCTCGAAAAGGGTAGCTGCTGTCATCGAGCCGGCGCGGGGGTTGAATCGAATCGGACCACACTGCATATAGATAATGGGATGGTGTCCATCTTTCCGTTCGGGAGTTGCTCTTAGTCCGACGATGTACTTCGCTTCCCCCTGCCTCATCACCTGCTCAAAGGTAAACCCCGACAGGTGGGGGCACTCTTACCCGAGCGGAGCCAGCCTTGAATGGTGGAGCGATCTTCGGGCGCAAGAATCAGGGCAGTCGCGTGCTTCCTCATGCCCCCTCATGCCATAGATTGTCTTCCACTGCAACTAAGTACTAGCCAGAGCAGATCAAACGCTCGCTGCCGCGGACTTACCGAACCTCGAATCATTTTTCGAGCGCACGAAGCGCGAGCTTAGCTTCCGGATTCCCTTGCTGGGCCGCTTGGCGGTACCACTGCATCGCTTGGGCGTTGCTTTGTGGCACTCCGAGACCTTGCTCGTACAGGTGACCCAGCTTGAATTTGGCTTCGGAATCGTCCAGCGCTGCCGCCGCCGAATACCACTTGAAGGCGTCCGCATAATTCTGCTGGACTCCTCGACCCTGTTCGCATAGTTCGGCCGTTTTATATTCGGCTTCTCTCTTACCTTGCTTCGCCGCCTCTAGATACCACTTGTAAGCTAAGGCATCGTCCTTCGCGACGCCCCGGCCTTGTTCATAAACTACGGCCAGATCATATTGGGCATCAACGTGGCCTTGGCGAGCAGCAAGCTTGTACAAACGAAACGCCGTTGGCGGATCCAAAGGCACTCCGCGGCCGACTTCATAAAGCACACCCAGATGGTATTGCCCGTCGGCATAGTTCTGATCCGCCGCCTTCTTGAACCATTTTGCGGCTTCGGATGAGTCCCGGCCGACACCCTGGCCGAGAGCGTACATCTGGCCCACTTTGACCTGGGCCGCCGGGTCACCAGCTTTTGCCTTGTTCATCCACGTACTGATATCTTCCTGGGCGCCAGCCGAGGCCAGTAAGATCAAGACGCTCGCGATTAATGATGCTCTCTTTCTCTTCATACATCCTCCCCGAATGATGTGCGTTCCGAAAGACCGAAACGGTATGGCTCGCGTGAATTACTGCTCAAAAATCATAATCGTTGGATCCACATCGCTGGCATCCACCGAAATCCCGTAGGCTCGGCTATAGGTCGCCAGCCAGACGGCGATCGTCTCTGGTTGCGGTAACGTGAGCAGAATTACGCCTCGCCCATTGTTCGAAACAGGGGATATCTCGTAGGTTCCAGTCATCAACTGGTTAAGGTCCGAACCGGACACGAAATCCTCATCCTCGTTGCCTTGCACGTTCCCGCTGCCATCGAAGTTGGCGACTCCCGACGTGAGGGGAACGGTCGCCCCCGCCGGAGTCGACGACGCAAACGTGTAGTTCCCTACAAACTCCGCGTCATCAAACGGTGGCGCCACAAGTTGAGATTCGAGGTACCCAGAACGTACAGAGGCCGAATCATCCATGATGAACGCCGTGTTCTGAGAGATTGCATACATGATCGCAGTGCTCACCTGGTTTGTTTGCAAATTCACCAGATTGAGAATTGTGCGGCCGTTCAAAGAGACGGCGTAGGCCCCAGTGAGAACGTTTGCGATTTGTACTGTGCCGCCGGCGTTTTCGTCGAATTGGATCGTGATGTTCCCGTGTCCGTTGTAAGTCAACCGGCCCACAGAGACATCTGGGGCACCGCCGCTCACCCCAGTCTGATAGAACACGGAATGCCCGCTAAAAGAGCTGCTGTTGTAAGGCGCACCCACCTGCTGCAGAGCGGAACCGCTGAACAGAGGATTCCCGCCGTTCAGGACGTCTGCCGAAACCAGGAAGAGTTCACTCGCCGAAACGACATAGATGGCGAAGTTGAATGTCCCGCTCCCGAAACCGGGGAGGTTCAGGCTTAGCGTCCCGCGTCCGTTGGATGTGATGTTGTAGGCTCCCGTGAAATCAATGAAAGTCGGCAGCAAACTGCCCGCGTCGTTCACGTCCAGTGAACTGCCCGAGATAAATCCACTGCCGCTCGGGAAAATCGAGGCCAGGACCCCGATGCGGCCTCCCGTGAAATCGGCCCCGGTAAGGTTCAGCGCGTAACCACCAGCAATTGCGGTGTTCGAAAAAGCAATTGGATCTTGCAGCTTGATCACTCCCGCACCGCGAATGCCGCTGTTGTCGATTTCGATCATCCTCGCAACACTGGCATTTGAATTCAATGCAAAGGCGTATGAGTACGTGCCCTGAGAACTGGTGATAACCAGCGTGCCCCGATTGTCGCCCTTCACGGAATAGGTGCCGGAAAAGGCAACGTTCGAAACCGGGCCGGACACGCGATTGACATCTTCTACGCCTGCGGTAATGTTGCCTTGGCCGTCCGCGCTAAAGGAACCAGCAGCCTCATAGAAACCGTTCGTGTCCGTGCCGCTGAAGAGAAAGGCGTACTGCCCACTAAACCTGCTGTTATTGCTCGAGATCACCTGGACAGTAGCTGATCCGGAACTGCGGTTGTTTGCCTGCGAGGTTGCGGTGACCGTGACAGCGGAACCGGGGGCCGCGGCCGGAGCAGTATACAGGCCCGTACCATTAATGGTTCCGCAGGAAGACGGGCACGCTGTGCCGGAGAGGCTCCAGTTCACGGACTTATTACTGCTTCCCGTTACGGTAGCCGCGAATTGCTGCTGCGTTTTGACGACGACCTGGGCAGTTTGAGGCGCCACCGTCACGGTGATAGGCGCGTTCACTGTAACGGTTGCCGTAGCGTGCTTGCTCGGATCTGCTTGAGCAGTGGCTGTAACCGCGACGTTCGGCGGATTGGGAACCTGGCTGGGAGCGGTATACAAGCCCGCCGCATTGATCGTGCCGCAAGTTAGGCCTGAACAGCCAGTTCCACTGATACTCCAAGTCACGGTTGTATTGTTGCTGCCGCTGACCGTCGCCGTGAATTGCGCCTGCTGTCCGGTTGTAAGTTGTACTGCCGTTGGCGAGACCGAAACAACAACATTGGGAACAATCACAACGATAGCGGAACCGGAACGTGTGGAGTCCGCCTGAGAGGTAGCGGTCACCGTTACATTGGGGGGCGTGGGCTGCGTCGGCGGAGCAGTGTACAGTCCGCTCTGCGATACTATTCCGCAGGACGCGCCCGCGCACCCGATTCCGCTAACACTCCAGGTAACCGCCGTGTTGTTGGTCCCGGTGACCTGCGCGCTGAACCGCTGGGTCTGTGCAACTAAAACAGTCGCCGAGGACGGCGAGACGGTAACGACTACCGGCGAGCCCGCGCCTACATAGACCGTAGCTGTACCCGATGCCGCTGGATAGGCAAAAGAAGCAGCTGTGACAGTGACGATATTCGGACTCGGGATGTTTTTGGGAGCCGTATACAGTCCTGCCCCATTGATTTGGCCGCATGTCAGGCCGGAACATCCCGGTCCAGACAATTCCCACGTCACCACCTGGTTTCCGGTTCCCGCGACGGTCGCCGAAAACTGCTGTTGGGCGCCCGGAGCAACGTGGGTCGACGCCGGGCTTACGCTCACCGACACCGATGGAACGAGTGTCACGGTAGAGTTCCCAGTCGTGGATCCGTTGGCAACTGCAGTCGCGGTAACGGTTACGGTTGGCGGGGAGGGCACATTCGCAGGCGCGGTGTAGAGTCCATTGCTTGTAATGGTCCCGCAAGCGGCGCCAGAGCATCCCGCGCCCGAGACTGACCACGTCACCGCGGTGTTGCCCGTGCCAGTGACGATTGCGCTGAATTGCTGCTTCTCCCCCGCGATAAGCTCAACGCTGCCTGGCGACACCGTAACGACAATCATCGCCGTCGACAGCGAGACTGTAGCGGAAGCGGACTTGGATGGATTTGCATTCGAATAGGCAGTCACTGTGACGACCGGTGGGTTCGGAACCGTGGACGGCGCGGTGTATAAGCCTCCGGACGTGATCGTCCCGCAGTTGTAGGCAAAGCAACCCGTACCAGTCACACTCCAGGTCACATTTTTGTCACTGGTACCGGTCACGGTTGCAGAAAATTGTTGCTGGCCTCCGGGCGAAACCGTCGCAGTGGCCGGAGATATCGTCACCGTGATCGGCGATGGCGACACCACAGTGGCAATCGCTGTTCCGACAGCCGAAGCATCGGCGAGGGACGTTGCGGTTACGTTCACGGTTGGCGCATTCGGTGGCGTTGCCGGTGCCGTATAAAGACCGGAACCGCTGATGCTGCCACAACTGATGCCCACGCAGCCCGCTCCCGTGACCGACCACATAACGACTTGATCGCCGCTCCCAACCACAGTGGCCGAAAACTGTTGTGCGGTCCCGGTCGGTACCTGGGCGGAAGTGGGACTCACAGTGACGCTAACGCCTATCGCAATATCGACGTGCACCAATACAGAGGAGTTGGGGTCCGAAACTAAAACGCCCTCCAGTGTAACGACTGGCCGGCGTGGAAGCGAAGACGGCGCCCGGTAGATTCCCTGGGCGTCGACGGTCCCGCAGGCTAGGCCGGAACAGCCGAGCCCCGAGACGTTCCAATTTACGGCAACGGTCCTTCCTTGATCGTCAGTAACCCTGAAGCGTTGAGCTTGATTTACTGCGACGGTTGCTCGATTTGGATGAACGGTCAACCCGTGCGCAACAACGCGCGTTGACGCCCAGAGTCCTTCCAATCCAAAACAGGCCAGCAGGCCGACTGCGATCGCGATGCGCGCGCCGCCTCGAATGCCAGTGAGGAATTGGAGAACAGACCATCTCCGCAAACCACATATGCTGCGATCGCGAGTTGCTGGAATATCCCTCAGCATAACCGCCTCATTTCCGTGCCCAGCCATCGACCGCTGCGAACGGTGCGCATGCATTCACTTCGTGGATGTGGTTTGCGCTACCGCCTGCGCAGCAGGACGCGCTGGCAACTGTTGGTCGACCATCTCTTTCAGTGTGCTGTAATCCACCGATCCGTGGAAAAAATGGCCATTCACGAAGAAACTGGGCGTCCCGGACAGACCCAGCTTCTTGCCTTCCTCCAGGTCTTTCTTCACCGCTTCTGCTTGTGTTCCGCCATCAAGACACTTGGCAAAGCGGTCTTCATCGAGTTTCAGGACTTGCGCGTGCTTCTTCAAATCGTTGACGTCGAGCGAATGGCTGTAATAAAGAACATCGTGATACTCCCAGTACTTGCCTTGCTCCCCGGCGCATCGGGCTGCTTCAGCCGCCTTTTCAGAGCGATGATGCATGGGAAGAGGGAAATCCTTGTAGGCAACCGACAACTTGTCGCCGTACTCTTCCTCCAGTTTCTGGATCAGGGGATTGACCTGCTGGCAATACGGGCACTCGTAATCGGCAAATTCAACGAGTTGCACGGGGGCATTTTTCGAGCCTTTAACGAACGCACCCTCTACATTGACACTGGCAACAGGAGGAGAGAGCAAAATTCGCAAGTTCGCTTGGGAACGCAATTCCTTGCTATACGCCGCGCGTGCCTTGTCGCGCCGTAGTTGCCGGATGTGTTCCAGAACGCGATCGCGCACTGCCGGATAGGGCTCGTTGCTTTCCATTCCTTCGTAGTAGACCTGGAGTTGATCTTCGGTGGGATCTTTTATGTCTTTGTAGACTTTCTTCTGCAGCAACTCGTCCACAGTGAGGTGTTGACGGCCAGCCTCAACCGAAAGCAGTTCCTCGTCTACCAGTTGGTCCAGAGCCTTACGCTGGCTCATGTAGTACTGATACCGGGCTTGCAGAAGACTGCCCGACTCTTTCTGTTCAAGATCGATGTTGGTCAGTGTTCGGCCGTCTACTTCGGCCACGACGGTGGAAGGAGTGGGAGACGGGTTGCTGGTGGCTGGCGTTACCTGCCCAACGGCGGGCAGACAGACAAGCGTGAACATCCAAAGTGCGCGTGCGATGCTATTCACAAATCCTCCCCAGGATTGCGATCAGAGTGAGTGTGCCAGGCGATTTGGTCGGCGTCGCCTGGCACCACTTTGTGCGGAACACCGAGGTTCACTCGAAGTTCAGCACGACGTGCTTGGTTAGTCGCCAGTACCGCAAGTGCAAATGCCATGCCCACTGGCCATCTTTTGGGTGAAATAGCAGTCTTCTACGAGGTTAGTCAGCTCTGCAGTGCTCAGCGTGGCATCGCTGAACGCCGTTTCGGTGATCGGGTATGCAGAACCTACTTTGTTCTGAATGTGGGTCGCCCACGCACGCACAGTTGGCGTTGGAGTCACATTCGAGGTTGGGTCGCACGGCGAGTTGTTGACCGCTGCGGAGACGATCTTGATAGCTCCGGTGGTGCTGACGACGCCGGTCAGCGGATTCTTGTTTAGGTCCGTTTTGACCGAGAAGGTCCGAAGGCCATCTGGGGTCACAAGGCAACCGCAGCATTCAACCGGTTCCTGGTCGTTGTCGAACACATACACCATGGCGCACAGGTTGGCGGCGCTGGCTGTTCCGGGGTTTGAAACGCGAACCGTAGCATCCGGAGCACCGGCGACGGCATTGTTGGCGAAATAGTCTATCTTGAGAACATCCTGAGCTGCTGCGCTGATAACGCCCAGCGCACAGATGCCCAGAATGACCAAGGCTATGGCAAGGATTTGACGCTTCATTGAAAGGACCTCCTCTTTTAGTGGCGCTGCCGGTGCCGCGGGGAGGGAGCAGCCTGGTCGCGCTAGGCAGCTACTCTAGTCTCTGCCAGGTGTTTTACAATTACCCACGTTGACTAGCCACATCTCTTAGCGTGCTGATGCTACACCGAACGCATTAGTCAAGCAATCGTCCACTCGGAGTACGTCGTCAGCCTACTTATTTAGGCTAAGCCAGATGGACTAGCGCTAATGCTCCATTCCGGTTTATCTCCCCATACTAGAGCTCGTGCACTCGTATTCCGAGTCACTGAGAGTCATTGGAGTTGCTCTGTTGCTGGTTGGTTTGCGACTGTTGCTGCATTTCCTGTCGCTGGCGAAGGCGCTCTTTTAAGAGTTGGCCGAGGACTGCACCGGGAATGGCATCGCCGGAGGCGGTCTGGGGCGGCTGACTGGCACTTGCGGCGACACTCTCAGACGACCCTACGGAGTTCTCGGTCGACGGATCAACCCGGAAGGCGGCGCCGTACAACTGGGGTTCTTGGCCATTTGCGGATGTGGCCAGTGCCGCTGCATCCTGCTTCCCAGAAAGTGTGTCTGCTCCACGCGGGAACAGTAAGACCTGCGTCGGATCGTGTGGGCGTTGCGAGGAACCCACGATGACGAAATCGAAAGGAGAACCGTTGAGCAGCCCTGTCAGTACGTCTTCCGTCGATCCCGGCCCGGTGTGTTCAACAATGCGGTCGAGGCCAGTTCCGGGCGGAACATCGATCACAGCCCCAGTCTTCTCCGCAACCAATTTCAGCACCTCGGCCAGAGTCGAGTTCTGCGCATCAATCGTGAGTACGCCATCCCGATACGTGACCACGGGCGAAAGGGGCGTGTCGACAACCGTTCCAGGGGCCCCGGCAACCAGATCCGGCAGCGGCTGTAACACCCCACTGCCGGCAACATCCTGTCCCCGACAAGGCAACCATAGACAGATCACGAGCAGGATCGCATTGACGGCAGGCTTGCAGAAGAACTTGAAAACTCCATACATACTCTACCTCCCGCTACTTCGCGGACTCGCGCTCCAGCGCTAGATCCGGTTTCAGGGCAGGATCGCGTACGCATTGCAATGCACTGTCCTTCGATGACTTCGTCGCTGGGCACCGAGCGCCGGCAGACCCGGTCTCGCCTCGTGCGCATTCGGGCCCTGACGACTGAACGTCATCCTTTCCACCGGATTCAAGCTTCATGGGATCGCTGCCCGGGTAGTCCTGGATCCGCGATTCATCGGTTGATTGTAGACTCGCATCGCTCGACGCCGCGTCGCCCGCGGGGAGGTCTTTCTCGGGCGTGCTTCCATTTGGCGCGCACTTTGGCAACTGCTTGCGAACGGACGACGGTTGAGCAGTCTGCTTTGCGATCCTTGCATAGCCAAGAGAGGGAAGAAGAAAAACGCCTAGTAGAACTACTCCCAGGGCAACACTGCCTGCGGAGAACCAATATCGGACACTGGGGCACCGCGCGTGCTGCTTTCCCGGCATGTTCCCATCCTCACAAACCCGGCTGGCAATCGTAAAGCTTGAGTCTGGCTAGTTAACTACGGAAATCTCCTTGGCAGCAATTCCACGAATGGACTAGCCAATCCGTGTAAGCTATAGAGCGATTTAATTCTTTCGCAGTAAAATCTCTCTTGACAAGGTGCGTCATATGTAACATACTTTTTTTCTGATTTCGGGTCATTAGCATCGTTCTGGCTGCCGAACGCCACTCCCCCCTGAAGCCGGAACTCAATTACGAGAACGTCTATTTGATCGCGTTTTCGACCGGGACGCGTCCGGTCAGGCCCAGCACTGAGAACCCCGCGTGGGGTTTCGGGGCGTGACGGGGCACGCTGCTTTTTGAACCAAGGAGAACACCGTGACAATGGCACCGAGCACCAACGGCTTTTTGCTGTTAGATGCCGGATTGAATCTGATTGCAGCGAATGATCCTGCCCTTCAAATCCTCTGCTTCCCCAGCAGGGCGGATCGGATCAAGCAACCCAAAGTCTTTCTTGCGGATCGGGTACGCACCGCCCTGCTCGACCATCAGCATCGGGACGGACCAGCTTTCGTGAGAGAGCTGAAGTCGGGTAAACGCCGCTACACCTGCAGGAGCTTTCAAATGGACTGCACCGTCAGCTCTTTCGTTCAGCCCGCTTTCGCTGTGCTGCTGGAGCGGGATGCAACGAGCAGTATGGTGCTCGCAGAAATCTCTCAACAGTTCGATCTGACTCAACGAGAACGTCAAACAGTCGAGTTTCTCCTGCAAGGTTTCACTAGTAAGGAGATCGCAACGCGCATGAATATCAGTCCAAATACCGTAAAGGCGTTCCTTCGACTGGTAATGCTCAAAATGGGAGTTTCAACACGTTCTGGAATAGCAGGGAAGGTTGCAGGATCAAGGCCAAACGCTTAAGTCTTGCGCATTGTCGTTAGCCGCTGCGAATTAGTTCGATTGCAGACTTTACGGTTTTGGCGATTTCGGGCATCATGCCATCCTGTGACACTCCCCTCAGATCAAGAACGACGCCAGCATGCGCGTTTCCCGCAGGTGCTTGAAGTGCATGCACGCAGTTTGCTATCGTGTCAGGCGACGGCGGCCCCGGCAAGAGAATTTGACGGCCGCATTCACAATCTGAGCAACGGCGGCGTTTGCATCCTTAGTTCGTGCCCCCTCCAGGCTGCCACATTCGTGTGCTGCGATTTGCCTGTGTTCGATGTTCCGGTTTCGATTCCCACTCTCATGCAAGTGCGATGGACTGCCAAGCGCGGGAACAAATCTCCGAGCTACGTGAGTGGCCTTCAGTTCGTTGTCTAGCTGCGCAATCCCTGTGCCGGAAAATGGCAGGCTTTAACTTGGCTGTTCGATCTACGCCGATACGCTACTACCAATGGGTTAGTACGACTTGAGAATTGCACGGAGTAATCCAGTCAATATAGTTCTAGTTGGTTAGTTCGTGCCCTGCCCCTCTCCCGAGTTGCCAGGAGTCCGCCATGAAACGTTATCCAGCCGTTCGCGCAATCGCTGTTCTCAGTATGCTCATATGCTCAGGATTGTTTCTGAGCTGTGGTGGAGGCAGCACACAACAACGGGGAGGAGGGGGAGCAGCTGCAAAACTCACGCAAATCACAATTACTCCCTCTAACCCGACCATTACGAAGGGTGCAAGCCAACAGCTCGCCGCTACGGGGACTTTTGATGATAAGACCCAGCAAGCCTTAGGCGCTTCGGTGACTTGGCAGACGAGCCAGTCAGCCGTTGCCACGGTCAACACTCAAGGCAACGTGACTGGTGTGGGCGTAGGCGTCGCACAAATATCTGCGGCCTATCAAGGGGTAACAGGCACAACGTCGGTTACCGTCGCAGCACCCACATTGGTCAGTATCACGGTCAGTCCGAACCAGTCCTCTTTGCCTGTAGGTGAATCCGAGCAACTAACCGCGACCGGGAACTTTTCCGATGGAACTACTCAAAATCTGACTCAATCCGCGACGTGGAGTTCATCCGGGTCGGCAATCGCCAGTGTGAGCCCGGCCGCTGAGGCTGTTGCCAACGCAGTCGGAACGGCCACGATCAGCGCCACCGCCGGATCCGTGACCGGAACCGCGAGCCTGACGGTCACTCCCGCTGCGGTAACCGCCCTGAACATCACTCCGGCAACATTATCCATCGCCTTGGGGAGCAGCCATCAGCTCCAGGCCATCGCAACGTTGAGTGACGGAACAACGCAGGACATGACCGGAATCGCAGCGTGGAGTTCGACGCAGCCAACTATCGTCAGCGTGAGCAGCGGCGGACTGGCAATTGCTGAGCAGGTTGGCTCGACGACGATCACTGCAGAGGGCAGTGGCCTCACTGCGTCGGCTGATCTCACCGTGGTGCCACTCATCTCCGTGAATTACTTTGATCTTGCCAGCGCTCAAAAATCGGGTGCTGACGGCACCGTTCGGCTTACCAATCCGGGTCTTACGTCCGGAAGCCTGTGCGCAATGGTTTACGTATTCGACCAGAACCAGGAATTGAACGAGTGTTGTGGATGTACGGTAACGGACAGCGGGTTGCGGAGCATGTCCTTGATCCTCGACCTCACGGCAAATCCTCTGACAGGGAAAAAACCTCAAACCGGTGTCATCAAGGTTGTGCCATCTGATCTTGGGCAGAATTCACTGTGTGATCCCGGCTCTTTAGCCCCGGCTGGAGTAATACTCGGATGGGGGAGTAATGTTCAAGTTCTTTCGAGCGGCACCTTCCAAGTTACGGAAACAAAGTTTGTAATGGCCCCGCTGAACGTCGGGGAAACCACAAACCTGGTCAATGAGTGCAACTTTATAGAGCAGTCCGCAAGCGGCCATGGCATCTGTTCCTGCGGAACCGGCGACTAAAGGACACTCCTTAGCGCGTGACCATGGGAAAAAGAAATCGGGCGGCAAATCAGGTCGGGTCCCGGGCACGATGCCGGGACCTGCTCCCGATTTACTGAGATACGACCAAAACGGTCGGACTGGTATTGGTTGGATCGATGTCGAGTCCGATGAATTGCGAATTCGATACGATCCACAGAACGATGTTCTGCGGCGCAGGCGAAACGAGGCTTAGCTGGCCGCGGCCATTGTTCGGGCTTGTGGCGACGTCGTAGGTCCCGGCAAGTGACACACCCGAGCTTAGGCCGGAGGTCTGGCTCACGTCTTCAGTTCCAGTCACCGCACTGACGCCATCGAACGAGAGCACCCCGGTCGCTAGGGTCGAGTCAGAAAGAACCGCCAAGTCGGGCGCCAGCGCGAACGCTCCCAAAAGAGCGCCGTCCGTAAACGGTGGGGCGGCAAGTTGCGTCTGCAGCGCACCGAACCGGACCGACGCGCTCGTATCCATGAGGAGGGCTGTATTGCCCGCTATCACATAGGCAATCAGTGTAGTGGAGGTTTGGGTCTTGGCGTCGACCAGGTTCAGGTTGGTTCGCCCGGTCGGCAAAACATTGTAAGCTCCTGACAGCTCGCCGTTCGTGATCACACCCCCGCTGTTTTCGTCGAAGAGTGCCGTTGCCGTGTTGTGTCCATCGAACGTCATCTGACCGATCAAGGCATCGGCAAAGCCTTGTGTGACTCCCGTCATTCCAAAGATGGTCGGTCCCTGCAAAGTACTGGACGACAGGAGCGAACTTGATTGCTGGGATAGTTCTCCGCTCAGGATGGGAGACGGCGTGACGAAAGGATCTGTGGACACCACAAAGACGTCGCTCGAGGAGACCACGTAGGCAGCAAGGTGCACGGTGTTGCTGGCAAATCCGGAGAGGAACAGCGCCGCAGTGCCCCGGCCGGTCGAGTCAATGCTGTAATTGCCGGGGAAATTGATAAACGTTGGCAGTATGTTCCCGCCGTCGTTGACATCGAGCGCACTTCCTGAGATGGTGCCGGATCCGTCGAAGAACAAGGATCCCAGCACCCCTACGCGAGCGCTGGAGGACTCCGCTCCCGTTACACCGAGAACGTAGGCGCCATTCAAGGTGGTGCTTGAGAACTGCGAAACGGTTCGAGCTTTCAAAATGCCCGAGCCGCGCACACCGGAAGTATCGAATTCGATGAACCGGGCTGTCTGCCCGGTGGCGCCCAACGCGAAGGCGAAGGTCGAGGAACCCGAAGCAGTTGTGATCGTTAGGACTCCGCGGTTGTCAGGCGTCAGTGAATAGGTTCCGGTAAACGGAACGTCATTCACAGGTCCGGAGGTTCGGTTCACGTCTTCCAAGCCGTTGACGAGGTTGCCATTGCCATCGGCGGTGAAGCTTCCTGCCGCTGTGTAAGGGCCGCTGGAATCGAACCCTCGGAACAAGAAGGCATAGGCCCCGTTCAGTTTGGCGGCATCCGCGGCAACAATGCTTACGGTCGTCGCACCCGACCGCTGGGGATCTGCCGCTGATACCGCCAAGATCTGAACGTTGGGGGGGGAAGGCATCGTGGCCGGAGCGCTGTAAATGCCGGCACCCGAGATGGTGCCGCAGCGCGCCGGAGTACAACCCGTGCCAGAGACTTTCCAGGTGACTGCCGTATTCGATGTGCCACTTACGTGGACGCTGAACTGGAACTGACGGCCAACCGTGACCACCGCATTTCCGGGAGTCACAACCACGTTCACCGCTGGAAGAATGGTAACGACCGCGGAGGCACTCTTGGTCGAATCTGCTTGTGATGTGGCCGTCACCGCGATTGCCGATGGCGTGGGGACCGTCGCCGGCGCTGTATATAACCCGCTGCTGTCGACCGTGCCGCATGCCGAGCCGGCGCAGCCTGCCCCGGACACGCTCCAGCTCACCGCTCTGTTGGTCGTCCCAGTCACGGTAGCGGTGAATTGCTTGGTATCGCCTGCGAATACCTGTGCACTGGTTGGGGAAATCTTAACCACGACGGGCGTCACCACGGTGACCGTCGCAGTGCCGAACTTGGAGGGATCGGCCAGCGAAGTGGCAGTCACAATAATCGTGGGCGGTTTGGGCACTGCATTAGGTGCGGTATACAGACCGGCGCCGGTGATGGTTCCGCAGGCGGAGCCGGTGCAGTCCGCGCCCGCCAGACTCCAGGTCACGGCTGTGTTACTGGTGCCTGAAACCGTAGCTGTGAACTGTTGCTGAACTCCCTCGATGACCTGTGCAGTCGCTGGCGAAACCGACACGGTGACTAGGGGAACCACGGTCACGATGCCAGTCCCGGACTTGCTGGGATCCGCTTGCGATGTGGCGGTGACCGCAACGGTCGCAGGATCCGGAATGCTAGCTGGAGCGGTGAACAGGCCGCCGCCCGTAATGGTTCCGCATGCAGTGCCCGCGCAACCAGGTCCGGACAGGCTCCACATGACTGTCTGGTTGGTTGTTCCGGTCACGGTCGCAGTGAACTGCCGCTGAGCCCCGGTCGCTACGTTCGCACTCGCGGGAGAGACGGTAACCGAAACCGCCGCCAGTACAGTTACCGTGGCCGTGCCGGACTTGGATTTGTCCGCTTTTGATGTCGCGGTCACTGTCACCGTGGCGGGGCTGGGGACTGTAGATGGCGCTGTGTAAAGCCCTGCGGTCGTAATGGTTCCGCAGGCGGATCCGGTGCAGCCCGCGCCCGACAGACTCCAGGTCACGGCTGTGTTGCTGGTGCCTGAAACCGTAGCTGTGAACTGCTGTTGCGCTCCGGTGACGACTTTGGCGGTTGCGGGCGATACCGAAACCTTGACCGGAATGATAGTGACCGCTGCGGTCGCGGACTTGCTAGAATCGGCTTGCGAGGTCGCGGTCACACTCACCGTGGATGGACTGGGCACCGTGGTGGGCGCTGTATACAGACCGGAACTGGAAAGCGTCCCGCAAGCCGATCCGCTGCATCCTGCTCCCGACAGGCTCCACGTGACAGCCGTGTTGTTGATCCCAGTCACGGTGGCGGTGAATTGCTGGTGACCGGCCGTGGGAACACTGGCGGAAGTCGGAGAAATTGTGATCGCCACCGCAGACTGAACAACCACCGTAGCGCTGGCGGACTTGGTCGGGTCGGCCTGAGAAGTGGCGACAACATTGACCTCCGCCGGGTTCGGCACTGCGCCAGGAGCGGTATACAGACCAGAGGACGTAATCGTTCCGCAGGCGGCGCCAGTGCATCCCGCGCCACTTACGCTCCATGTGACCGCCGTATCTGTGCTACCGGTAACCGACGCCGAGAACTGCTGCTGCGCACCAGTTTTCAGCTGCGCGGTGGTCGGGGTGATCTTGACCACAATCGGAGTATTGATCGAAATCGCTGCGGAACCGGTTACGCTTGCATCCGCCAGAGAAGTTGCGATTACGGTCACCTGATTCGGAATCGGGATGGTAGTCGGCGCGGTGTAAAGGCCAGATCCGCTGATGTGCCCGCAAGCGATCCCGACGCAACCCGGGCCGGACAGATTCCAGGCGACCACCTGATTTCCGGTACCGTTAACCTCCGCCGAGAACTGCTGCTGTGCGCCCGGATTGATGGCCACCGAAGGCGGGGAAACGGTCACCGTAATCGTGGCGGAAGCTGACGGCATGAGCCACAGCGACGCGCCGAGAACGCTCAGGATGGCGAACAGTTTCCCTCCCCAACTCATGGCTCCCCCTAATCTGTGGCCCTACTCCGTTAGCCGCACCGGCAGCGCAGTTCTTCGGCTCGAGGACGCACATTCCCGCTGGAGAAGTGTAGCTTGCGTTGGAACGGTTTCAATTACCCACTCCTGCTACCCGGATTAAATTACTCCATACGGGTTCAACGAGAGGGGCTAGCTCCCGCCTGAATGCTGGCTATTGAGAGCGACCTCAGAGATTGGGAAGCAAGGCAGGGGGTTCCGGACCGCGGTTGCCGGCTCGCGCCGCACTCGGCGGCGCCGGCTGGATGCGAGCTCTCACCGAGGGGAACGCGCTTATAGACAGCAAGACTTGCACAATCGCGAGTGGGAAGAACAAATGCATTGCAAGGAGGACCATCCGGGCGACGCGCAAGGACTTAACCGAACGATGGACAAGCGGGAGGTTGAGTAACCATGCGTCTTGGATCGGACATACGATGAACGGCCATTTTTGCGGGCAAAAGGCGACCGTTCCCGCACGAGAAGGCTGCAGCGACGCTGAACCCGCTCTAATGAGCGGCGCAATTAACCGCATTTCCGCCGCTCACGCTGAACTGCATGGCCTTGAAATCCAGCGTGAAACTTGAAAATGAGTTGACCGCACTCTGGCCGACATTGCCGTAAAACTCGTCAGGTGCGCCAATCGGTTCAGTGAGAACCTGAATATCCCCTACTTTGGTGCATTCTTCCCCAAGTCTTGCCACAGCGTCACCGAGTATGTAGGCGGGAGAAACAAGAGTTCCTCCAACTCCTATGAGTTCCAGGTTAACAAGATTAGCAGGATCGAAATATTCCCTGGCTTCCCGATAGAACTTCGCGGACAATACCGTTCCCCCGGCGCCAGTGTCGAACGTGAACAGTTGATTTCCGTGTCCGAAATCAGCGGCGATCAAAGGGGTGAACTTCTCCAGAAAAAGACTGTTAGGACCCACTTGTTCGTCCGTCTGCACCTTACTGAAATTGACTCGTCCGTCTGGATAAAAAGTGATTCTGCCCAAAGCCGCAAGCACGGGAAGACCCAAACATCCTTCTATTTGATAGCCAACATTCGGGAAACTCATATCCGATTCTTCGGCGACCACCACAGCAACATTGCGCAGTACCGCCTTGCCAAGCCGCAGCTCGGGAATGACGGCGGTGTGGACTGGCACTGAAAGACCTATCCCCTGTGCGGTTTCTTCCTCCGTTGAAAGTTCAAGTCCCATCTTGTCCGCGACCGAGCGGGTGATCACGGACAAATTGGCTCCGCTATCGACAATCCAAGAACCAACATAGTTGCCGGCCGTAACTTCGACTTCGAACAATCCAAAAGCGTCGCGCTTACCGGGGACGGTGAATGCCCGAGCGCCGGTGACCGTTTGGGGTGGTGCGCCGCTCAGCAAGGTCCATCGTGACGTTTCCCGGTCAGCATCACATTCGGAATCTTTACCTTGTTGTTTTGCAGCACGATTTGCCTCCGCATAGATCTTCGCGGCATCGGCGTAACGAAAGCTCTTTGCGTAGTCGTCAGCAAGAGTACACAAAGCAACTTCGCCGCGAAGCGGATTGCCAGCGAAGAGGGCAGGTAACACGGGTTCAAGGAAATGGATAGATCTCCGCACCTGATTTGTGCGGTTTGCCATCACACCCTCAAAGTAAGTCAGGCTCAAAAACGGCATGTCCGATGCGCTGGTTGCAAGAGCCTGTTCCAACTCGACGTACCGCTTTTGTTGCAACAATAGATCGAGATCCGCTGTGGAGTGCTGACTCTGCGTCTGCCCGTAAACAGCGGAGGAGGGCCACATCAATATCAATGGCGCGATGACCGCGAGCATCGCCCGAGACCAAGAGATGCTATTCCGAATGTATGACGATTGCTTTAGCATTCATTCCATCAAAATATGACCAGCAGCGCGCGGCCGTCATTTGTCTGTCAAAGGAAACGTAAGTGTTTGCAAATCCATGTTTGCCTTCTTACCCCCCAGCCATTACTCGTGCCTCAACGCCGCGATCGGGTCGAGTCGCGCGGTACGCCTCGCGGGTAGATACCCGAAGATTACACCGATTGCTCCCGAAAACGCAAACGCCATTACATTGATCCCGTTACATTGGTCTGAGTATTAACCGGGATTTCCTTTTTGACCTCGAAAAAGGGCACGATTCTACGCCCATCTCGCCTGTTCGCAACATTATGAAACGATTGTTCATCGGAGCACTCGGAGCGGTCTGCCATCCACACCGGCACGCCCGGAATCGCCCCATCTTGCGTCCGAAAGAGCTGGTTTTGCTTCTCACCCGTTGGGTCGAGGCCTCCGCAGAGTGCGTTTTGCGCTTACAACCGCATGAATACTGACCTTGACCCGATCATCGACGACTTACAGGGTTTTCAACGAAAAAATGTAGGTCTATACGGTGGTTCCCGCTGCAACCCTCTTGCTGAAACTGACGGTAGACCCCGCCGAGGGCGGAATTGATTGGTCGGACTTAGAACAGATTGCCAAACTAAGAATTGTGGATTTGGCATCCAGAACAGGGACGTTGCTGACAGCGAGTGTCCAGAAAATAGTCGAGAATCACGTCAGGGCAAGAGCGGAGGAGGGTGAACCTCCCGATCTCAAAGGCGTTCATAAGATGTTTGTCGAGAAGGCTCTTTGGAGTCTTGATGTCGTTCCCTTTGCCATTGATCTTGCTGGCTCTGCCCTCGCACTCTATGGACCTAATGTCGAGTTCGGGGAAATAAATCTTTGGACGCTCCCAATCAGAGGCGCAAAGAACAAGCTCGGCAGTCTGGAGGTTCTGAGGGGATGTGTAATTTTGACTCCTTATGAGCCGGGCGTGCATTGGCACGAGACTTGCTCATTGAGATTAGCGGCAACTAAGGTCGGACAGAAGCACGCCGATTAAGACTCTGGAACGAAAAATTCCCTTTTGAGGAGATTACGATGTCAGTTTCGGGCATTTCCAGCACCAGCCTCTACAACACGCAGAGCGTGCAGAACAGTATTCAGCAGTTTCAGCAAGCGTTTCAGCAACTCGGCAAGGATCTGCAGTCGGGAAATCTTTCCGCGGCACAGTCGGATTTTGCGACCTTACAGCAGCTCCAGCCGCAGAATAGTTCGACTTCGTCGTCGCAGAGCAACAATCCCATTGCCCAGGCCTTCAGCCAGCTTTCGCAGGATCTCCAATCCGGCAATATTTCGGCCGCCCAGCAGGACTACGCGACAATTCAGCAGGCAATGCAGAGTCAAGGAGCGAAAGGGCACCATCATCATCACAGCAGCAACAGCGGAGCGAGTGAGATCAATCAGTTATTTGACCAGTTGGGGACGGCGCTGCAGTCTGGCGACCTCTCTTCCGCTCAAAGCGCATTCACTACATTGCAGCAGGCGTTCCAGCAACTTAACCAAAACAACGGACAAACGTCTTCACAGTCCAGTTCGAATAGCGTCTCGGTGACCGCCTAATCTGTAGGCAGATACCCGGCTCTGTCCACGGCTCTGCCGGAGGATACTCATATAGGTGATATATCTTCCACCTTGCCGCTCCGATGGAGAGCGCCCTTTTGCCGCTGTCCCAACGGTCCTTCAGACGAGAACACAAGGGGGTTCCGCGACGGTCTCATGGTCACAATCAGAAGAGAACATCGAAGTCGAGCACAGCTCGCCGATCGTAATTCCCAAAAAAGACGCCATACTGCGGATCGGCAATGTTCGAGTGCACCTCGAGCGGATTGAAGTGGTTGGTCACATTACGGACTGTAGCCGAGAAGCGCACTGCGTGTTTCGGGTCGACCTGGATGTCTTTCGAAACTCGTAGGTCGAGAGAGAAGTATTTTGGGAAACGATACTGCGGACCGTAGGTTGCAGCTACGTACTGCTGGAATACGTCGGTCGGCTGGTAGGGAAAACCGTTACGAAGCTCCGCATGTGGCGTTACCATGATCTTTCGTGGAAAAGCGTACGAGCCCCACAGCAGAAACCGATTGGGAATTTCACTGGGCAAACTTGCTATGAGGCTCTCGCGCACCACAGGAAAAGGGTAGTTCCCCAGGTAGGAGTTGGCGTCGCTGATGTCGCCATAGGCATATTGCCGAACGTAGGAAAAGAAAAACCGGCGATTGGAAGCCGCCCCAATCCGCGCCGTAAACTCGGCTTGTCGCGTGCGCGCCCAGCCGGATGCCCCGAGCACAAACGCATTCTGGTTCTGAACGACTTCCGGCTGGAGCGTGATCATATCCTGTTCGTGGCTCTGAAGGTATTTCACGCGAAGCAGCAAGAAGCGATTCACAGCGCGTTCGAAGGCCACGTTCCACGCCACGCTGTAGGGAGCGAAATTGCCGCTCTTCTGAGCGCTATCGATAAATGGAAAGTGCGATTGCGCCGCCTGCGCGGTGAGGTTGATGTATTCGACCGGCGGCCCCACCGGGACGCCGGTCGAGTTGTAGGTCGTGATCGTCTGTTCGGGATAGCTGTTGAACGCATAAACATCGAGCGGAACGGAATCGTAAAAGACGCCGATGCCGCCGCGAACCACCGTTTTCCCCACATCGGGAGTCCACTCGAAGCCAATGCGTGGAGCCGCGCGGGTGGTATAGGTAATCGTCTGAGCTTCGAGACGGAGACCGGCGTCAATCGCCAGATGAGAATTTAGCACCCAGTGGTCCTGGGCAAAGGCAGCGGGCTCCATGTCGGCAAGATCGAACGCTCCTGCTCCGGAGAAGTTAATCTGCTGCAGGAGATAGCCGCTGGCATCGTCGATCAGAACCGGACGAGCGTAAAAGTGGCCCACATTCTCGCTGTGGCCCAGCACCGATCCAAACTTGAGCGTGTGGTGCCCGGCGAAGTGAAGCGTGCGCGGTGTCCATTCTTCAATCCATTCAAAGCGATTGGCACGGCGCGATTCCTGGCTGAAGTAGTTGCCGAGGTTTCCGGTCGGAGTCAGCACCATGTCGGCTGTTCCCTGTGCCGTTATTCCACTGCTCACTACTCTGCTTGACACCGTGCTCTGCAAGAGCCCGCCGCCGATGGCCAGCCGGTCTGTGAGCGTGCCGGTAGTCTCGTGGAAATCCGCGCTTGGCGTTACCGGTTGCGGATTGAAGTAATCCAGTCCGGCATACTGCTGCGAATGTGGAGCGAAATGGAAGCTGCCGGTCAGGGTTTGGTTGGCGGAAAGGATCGCATCGAATTGCGTGAAGGAGTTGAACGCCTTAGAGGTGCTCAGACTCTGGTCAAACGGCAGGGTGCGAACCTCCTGCTTGTCGAGCAGGTATTCGGCGCCTTCCAGGAAATACAGGCGGTTGGCGATAATGGGGCCACTGAGATTGAATCGAGGAGCAGCGTCCCTGATGCCGTCGAGGTGCCCGCTTCTGATGAAAAAGTCGGGAAACGGATCATTCAGACTGTAATTCCACTTCTCGCCTCCGCGTCGCGTATCCGCGGCGACTACACCCGCGGTGAAGCGCCCATACTCCGCGAGGTAGGGCATCTCCGACACTTCGATGGTCTCCACGCTGTCGATCGGGACGCTGAGTCCAAACGCCCCGGTAGCGGGATCGGTCACATCCACCGAATTGACCAGCAGCGCGCTATGGTCTTCGCCGAAACCCGCGATTCGTACGCTCCCATCTGGGCCGCGCACGATTCCAGCTATCAGCGGCAGAGCATCCACCAATGTAGCTGGGCGTAATGGAGTGTCCTTGGCTTTCGCAGGGGCCAAGGTTGTGGGGCCGCTTGAGGTTTCTGTTATCGGATTGGACGCTTCGCCTTTGACTTCCACGCGCTGCTGACTCAACGCCACGGTGGTCAGCAGAACATCGATATCGATATCCTGGGCAGCATTCCCTTCGTTAACTTCCAAAGTGGTCTCGGTGGGCAGAGATCCTTTCTTCTGAATCTTCAGCGAATAGGTCCCCGGGAGGTTGACCGTGAGGGCCACTTTTCCCGTGGCATCTGTGCTGGAGGTACTCACGAGCTTATCGCTTACCCGAACCTCAACGGTCGCATCCGGCACCGGCAGGTTCTTTTCGTCAATCACTGAAAGGTGGATAATCCAGGTACGGAAATCGGCAGCTCCAGAAGTGCCGGTGACGCCACATATTGCCATACATAGCAGGAATGCGCCCGCGCCCGCTTTGCGGAACAGGGCCGACGGTGATCGCTCTCCAATACTGGCAATTTTCATTCGCATGTCGTACGGCAAGAAAGGAATACGCTAAGTTTACGATCATCTTCCGCTGGGCTGACAAGCATCTTTTTTCAGCATTACCGATTCGTCATTTTCCGCGCTCTCGGAGGCCGGAAAAGACAAAGAAGATGAACGGAATGTCATCTGAGTGCAAGAGAAACTACTGTAAACTATGATAACGAAGTGAGCTCGATTGGGCAACGTCCGGCACAACTCTCCTGAGTAACCAGGCAGAGTCCAATTCTCGTCCCGAGCCTTATGTCAATTCCAAGGAAGGAATAGCCGATCGAAAATCAGGTGTGCGTCAAAGCTCGAAGCGCGAACACATTCCTGATCTGCTGCAGGTGTGGTGTTCCAAAATCTCCAGGCTGCCAATTCTTGTGAAAGACAGAGTCACTGGTCGGTTCTTGCTGGTTGGGCTCGTAAACTGCGAGGGCATAACAATCGTCTCGGCAAGGTTGTTCGTCTTCGGTGCGCGAGGGACTCGATGATTTTCAGCATCCGCCATGTGGTTCTCGCCGTCGCTGCCATCCCATTTGTCTATTATTTGATTGCCGTGTTCAGCTCGTGGCAGTTCTTTCGCCGCACCGCATGTCGAAATGCGCCCAATCATAACTTCACTCCGCCGGTAAGTAATCTAAAACCGGTTCGCGGGCTTGATCCCGATGCCTACGAAAACTTCGCCAGCTTCTGCAGGCAAGACTATCCTGACTACGAGCTGCTCTTCTGCGTCGGTGAGAAGGACGATCCGGTTGTTCCCATACTGCAGAAGCTAGCGCGTGATTTTCCGGAACGCCGCATTCGGCTGTTGTTCGGCGCAGGCGGAGGGGGATCTAACGACAAAGTGATCAAGTTGGCCCGCCTTGTCGGCGAAGCGCAGCACGAAGTTGTGGTAATTAGCGATAGTGACGTCCGGGTGCAGCCCGACTACCTGCGCACTGTGGTTGCGCCTTTGGCCGATGCCAAGGTGGGAGCGGTGACCTGTTTTTACGTGCCGATCGCAGAGAAAATACTCGCCGAAAATCTCCAGACGATTGGTATGTTTTCCGACTTCTATGCCGGCATCCTGGTCGCGCGTCAGCTTGACGGAGTGAAGTTTGCGCTGGGGCCGACCATCGCCACCACGCGCACGCGGCTGGCCGGATTCGGCGGCTATGAAGCGATTGAAAACCGTCCTGCCGACGATCTGCTGGTGGGCCGCCTCATCGCCGAACAGGGCTACGAAGTCGAACTTTTGCCCTACACTATTTTGACGGTTGCCGATTATCAGTCCCTGCGCGACCTTCTCCACAAACGCCTGCGCTGGTTCGTGGTCATGCGCCATATGCGGCCCTGGGGACACCTGGGACTGATCTTCACGTCGGGCCTGCCTTGGGCGCACGGCGGCGCTCCTACTATGTATGCTATATAATTTTCCTGCGTTTCTGTTGGACGCGGGCGGCGAGAAGTTTGTCACGAAGGAAATTCGATGTTGTTGACAACAACTATCTATGTCTTTCTGGGAGTAGCAGCCCTTCCCTTCATCTATTATCTTTTAGTCCTTTACAGTTCTTGGCGATTTTTTCGCCGCTCATCGATTGAAGCGGCCACAAAATCGGATTTTACTCCGCCAGCCAGCATCTTGAAGCCCGTCCGAGGCCTTGATCCCGAGGCATATGAGAATTTCGCCAGCTTTTGCAACCAAGACTATCCCGAGTACGAGGTGGTTTTCTGCCTTGGGGACACAGACGACCCCTCCCTTGCGGTTATCGAACAGCTACAGCGCGATTTTCCTGGCTGTGCGATCCGAGTGCTTTTCCGCTCCGGCAGAAGCGCCTCCAACGACAAAGTAGCTAAACTAGACCAGCTGGTGAACGAAGCTCATTACGAATACTTGGTGATTAACGATAGTGATGTTCGAGTCGCACCGGATTACATGCGCACTGTCATTGCTCCTCTCGTCCGGCCCGCGGTGGGGGCCGTGACCTGCCTGTATGTTTCTGCGGAGGATAAGAGCGTTGTTGATGGTATTCAAACGATCGGGATGATTTCTGATCTCTACGCCGGCATTTTGGTCGCCCGGGAACTCGATGGGGTCAAGTTCGCGCTGGGAGAAACTATAGTGACCACGCGTACCAGACTGGCGCAATTTGGGGGTTATCGCACACTTGAGAACCGCCCGGCCGATGACCTGCTGGTGGGCCGCATGATCGCTGAACAAGGCTATGAGGTTGAGCTTCTACCATATGCGGTAATGACCGTCCCCGACTACAGCTCCATGCGCGATCTCTTCTTAAAGCGCCTGCGATGGATGGTAGTGATGCGGTACATGCGCCCGTGGGGACATCTCGGTTTAATTTTCACGCTAGGCTTGCCTTGGTCAATCGCGGCAATTGCGGTGCATCCCTCAGTGACAGTTGCGCTGAGCTATCTCGGCACGTACTTTGTGCTTCGAATCGCAATGGCTTGGGCGATTGGGATTTGGGGTCTAAAACACTCATCTCTATGGAAGATTATGCCGCTTCTTCCGGTATGGGACGCCGTAGCATTCGCCATCTGGGTGGCCAGTTTTCTGCATAACAGCATTCGCTGGCGCGGTGAATATTATTACATCCGGAATGGAAAACTGGTCCTCGCGTCCGGCGGGTGATCTCGCTCCTACTCAGTGCACATCATCTGCGCAGTACAAGACCCGAATGGAGTTGCGCACGGTCGAGCTCTTTTCTCGGGAGGTTCGGCCCGTTTCACAGTGTGATCTTTGGGCCTTCCTACGAAATGGAGCTGTGGCGAGGCGTTTTCAGGGGCAATAAGGAATGTGAGCTGTGTGCGCTGTATTGCCCCGCCTTGGCCGTTTGCCGCTTGAAAATTTCCTTCGCACGCCGGTAAACGTCGATATCGGCTGCCCTGTATTTTTCCACCGATCTTCGAATTTCACTGTCGATCTTATAAGCGCCTCCTTGGTTGTCGGGATTGACGTTAAGAAAACTCTCACCCCGAAGGTCGCACCCAAAAATCGAATTGAAGAGATTCACACTTCTATAGAACTCCTCTGATAGCCCCACCATCGCAAGATCCTCGATGGAAAGGGTACCGAGATATTGCGATTGTTGATCGCAAAAGGCATCCCACGTCAAATAATCGTGCAGAGTCATCTTAGCTTCATGGAATATCTTCTCCTCCAGATGGTCCCGCTGAGGATTGCGCAACAGAAAGTAGTAGTGCGATACCGCCTGTTGATACGGATCTCGAAAGAATGCGACGAAATCCTCGCTCGGAAATAGTCCCAAATACTTGTCTGCCGCGAAGTGACCGTGAATAATGTCGTACTTTTCTAAAAGCTCGTCGCGGCGGCTGCGCATCTTCAGGGTACGGCTTTGACAGCGCTCGATGGCTTCGGGAACCTTACACCCCGCCCAATCGCCATAGTCCGACATCAGCCGCTCTCCAAACTCCGTCTGCAGTAGCTCGCGAAACGAGTTTCCGGCGGCCTTCGGGACGTGAATGGAAAGGATCATTGAATGTGCCCCGAGGATGATCCGGCGTGTCTTGAATAAGTGACCATGCCCTCTCTCCCGTTGTCTTGAATCGTGATACATCCCTCTTCAGTATCGACTGGCGTTGCCATCACGCGATGTCTCCTGAAATTCGAAGTCTATCCGCAAGTCTCGGTGGGAGCGTAGTCGAGTGGATATTAAATGCGCTTAACCCCAGATTACGATCTATGGAGGGCTTTTCCCAGCCCAGGGTTGATTGGTCAGCAGTACTTTGCCTCCGCTGGCGGAAACCAGATTGAGTTGCTCACTCCCCACCAGGGATTCCAGTCGAGGAACCACACTCTGGTTTGCCACGATGTAGGAGCGTTCTGCCTTAAGCCAAAGGTTCTTGAATTGCGAATCGTCGATAAACACATCGGGTGCACCGGGAGCGTAGGCGCCGTATTCCAGATTGTTGAAGCGGCCGTTGCGAAGCAGCGCGGTTCGGTTGGTATAGAAAAAGATGGAAGAAAATGTGTAGTAGTGGTGATCCACAATCAGCGTCCCCTCCGGCGATTTCAGGATTGCCTCCGCCAGCGGCCGCGACGACAGATAGGGATCGAAGACGGCCATGGCAAGGCGCGCGGCATGGAAGAACAATATCATCATTAGCGCGGTGGCGAGAAATGCGCGCCGGCCGGTCCATTTCCAGGTTGCCAATGCACCCATGCAGAAGGCAATTGCAGCCACCAGCAGAGGCACCCGAAGATAGGCAAAGGATGCCAGGGTGAGGTCCTGCATGTGCCCCAATGAGAGCGTATAAGCGCCGGGATGTTGGCTGAGTACCCGCGAAATGTCTCCCGGTGCGGGGATGTGACGAGTGAGAAAAAATAGAGTTAACGTCGCCAGCCCAGTACACGCCGCAATCGCCGAGAGCGTGCGGGTACCGCGCCGTATCCAATCGTTTCCCATCGCCATCGCCGATCCCAAAAGGAGCGCAAGCGCGGGATAGCAAGGCATCGAGTAATATTCCTGCGTGGTAGAGAAGGTGAAGAAGATCAGCACAAAGCCCGCCCAACAGAGCGCCAGAAGGCGGGTTCGCCCGGCACGGTCGTTGGATTTGGGTTTGAAGGAGAGTTTGGCAACGGCGGGGAAATACACGCTCCAGGGAAACAGCCACACCAGGTGCAGCAGCCAGAAGTAAAGGCGCGGCACGGTGTTGTAGTCTCGCGGATAGCGCAGATTCAGAAAACGGAGCAATTGCTCATTGATGAAGAAAAACCAAAGAAACCCGTGATATTCCCCCGGGCCGCTGTGAAGTGTGAAGGCGAAGTAAGGGGGGTTGCGCAACGTAGCCAAAATGTGCCAGGGCGCGGCGATGAGCAAGACGACCAGCAATCCGCTGAAGGGACGCAACCGCCGCCAGGCGGCGGCAGAAAAGAGCTGGCCAGTGATCCAAAGATAAATGGCGCCTGCCGCGAGTGGAAACAGGACTCCGATCAGGCTCTTTAGCAGAAGACCCAGCCCAAGGTTCGCGGCCAGCACGAAAGCCCAAAACCGCGGATGAGGCTCCTCTTCGTCCAAGGCGCGAAGAAACGCCCACATGGCAAGGGCGACCGTGAAGGTCAGCATGACATCGGGGATCAAAACCCGAGTAAACAAAAACAGCCCGATGCATGTGGCCATGCATAGACCCGCATAGAATCCCGCTCGCTTACCGAATGCCCAAGCGCCGAAAGCGACCGTCAACCAGCAGAGGGCAATGGCCGACAAGGCAATCGGAATACGCGCTGCCCAGTCGCGCGCGCCGAAAACCTCGTAGCTCGCCGCAATGGCCCAGTACACAAGAGGAGCCTTTTCCAGATACACCACGCCATCCAGCCGCGCCGTCACCCAATCGCCCGAAGTCAGCATATTGCGGGCAATCTGTGCCTGCACGGCGTCAACGTCATCCATGAGGGAGGGAGGAGAAACAATGCAACCTAAGTAGATGGCCCCCGCGACGAGCAGAACGCCTAGATATAGGTACCAGTTTTTTCCTGTATCCAAACGCTCGTCTCCCGGGAGGCCGCTGCCTGAATCCCCCATTGTTTCATCCACAGAAAGAGCACCATCAGGCCCCATAAGTGATATCCAACATTGACTCGTCTCTCCAGGTGTTGGCGAATATAAGTCTCGATCGCCTCCCGCCGGAATAGTCTCGCGTGCTCGGACGAACCGTCCAGCAAAACATCCATCATCAACGAGCGCAGACAGCCCCGAAGCCAATCGTGCGCCGGGATGTCGAATCCGATCTTCTTGCGTCGAAGAACCGAAGGTGGAAGCTTATCTCGCATCAGTTCCTTCAGAAGAACCTTCTGCCTCGAACCGCGGATCTTCAGAGATGCGGGCAGGGAGGCGGCGAATTCAACGATCCGGTGATCGAGGAACGGCGGCCGCACTTCCAGCGAATGCGCCATGCTCATGCGGTCCGCCTTGTTCAGAATATCGTCGGGAAGAAAATATCTCTGATCGAACCACAAATACGGCGCCAGATCGTCGTGGGCCGCCGACCGATCGCGCAGTTCGCCTAGGACATAGTTGAGAGCGGGTGGAAGTTCCGAGCGCAGCAGGGCCCGCTTTTGCGCTTCGCTGAAGGTTCCGTTCCAGTAGACGTGCGCGCGATCGGGAGTCATCAGGGAGCCTTCGAGAAATCGCTTCAGTTGGTATTCGAAACTGATTTTCTCGTCGGAAACCGGCCAGGCCCGTAATGCGTCGAGTGCGAGTCGGAGAGCTTTTTGCGGCAATCGCCGGGCGAGCGCAGCAAGGCGATTCGCTCGATAAGTGAGATAGCCGCCAAACAGCTCGTCCGCACCTTCGCCGCTCAGGCTGACCGTCGTCTTGGTCTTGCTCAGTTTGGAAAGGAACCAGACCGGAACCGCTCCCGCGTCCGCGGAGGGTTCATCCGAGTAATACGCGAATGCCTCAATCGCACCCCGCAGGTCGACCTCCGGATTCAGGTCCAGTTCCTCGTGCTCGGTCTGGTATAGCTGCGCGACCTCGTGAATGTATGCGGTTTCGTCGAAACTCCGCCCCTGGAATGAAATCGAGAAAGTCTTGAGCGGCGCGCCGGATTCGCTCGCCGCGTAGTGCAAAATCGTAGAAGAATCGATGCCTCCGCTAAGCCACATGCCCAGCGGGACATCGGAAAGCAGGTGCTCGCGGATCGACTGCCGGAGAAGAGCGTCTAATTCCTCCCGAGCAGACTCCAGCGTCCAATCGCGGACGACTCCGATCGGCAGGCGCCAGTAGGAGTCGGAAGAAACCTTGCCATCCCGCCACTCCAACCACTGTCCCGGAGGAAGTTTTTCGATGCCCTCCACCAGCGTCCAGGGGCAGGGCACATAGTTCAGCGACAGATAGCAATCGAGGCCGTCCAAACTCAATCGCCGCTCAATCTCGGGATGGATCAGAATTGCCTTTAATTCGGAACCGAAGAACAGGTCGTCTCCGCGACGCGCGAAATAAAGCGGCTTAATCCCCATACGATCCCGCGCCAGTACCAGCCGCTTCGTCGATTGGGTCCAGAGCGCGATCGCGAACATGCCTCGCAACCGCGCAAAACAACCTGTGTCCCATTCGAGGAACGCTCGAAGAACAGTTTCCGTGTCGCAGTGCGAGTAAAAGCGATGGCCAAGTTCTTCCAGTTCGCGTCGCAGTTCCTGGTGGTTGTAGACTTCGCCGTTGAACACAATGGCTACATCGCCATCTTCAGACAGAATCGGTTGGTCGCCGAGGCCGAGGTCTATAATCTTGAGCCGCGTCGCGCCCATGGAGCAGAGGCTGGACTCGAACACACCCTGCTGGTCCGGTCCACGATGAATCAGTGTGGCGGCGGCGCTCCGAATGCGATCGGGATCAGGCACCCAACGTTTGTGGGTGAAACCAACGATGCCACACAAGAGCGTGCACCTCTATCGCCTTCTTGAAATCGGCTTGCGATTCTCCCGCAAATCTCGCGGAGACTTGTGACTCCGCGAAACCAAGGCATGGCGCAAGCTGCTGGCTATTTAGACAGAAAAGCAATCCTAACGGTCTTTTTGAGGATGCACAACCCAGATGGAGATTCCTTGCGAGTCTCAGAACCTACTCGGGAGACCAAAATAAGGATCGACTGGCACGGCTGAGGCCGTGCCCTCCCAAAGTATGCGCCATCGAGCTTTCCGCCCACATCACCGTCGGCCCATGATGACTAGGGTGACGCCGATGCAAACCAGAAGCACGCCCGCCCACCTCCTCGGGGTGACCTGTTCGCCGAGAAAGAATTTTCCTCCCAGTGCGCCGGCGCCGTAACTCAGAGCTGTAACCGGAACCACCAAACTGACGTTTTCCCTCGATAGCATCGCGAGCAGGGAGAAGAATGCAGTTCCCATGAGGGTCAGACCGGCCCACATCCACCAAACTCGCAGCGCGCGGGCGAGCACGCCTACCAGGGCAGCGGGGCGAAAATTTTTCACCTCGCCCACCGCCTTCATGGCACGGGTGACGCAGAGCTCGCCTCCGGTGCCGGCGCCAATAATTAGAAGATAGAAGATAAGCTCGCGCATTTAGCTTGGCTCCGTGGTACGCGGAGGCGTGTGTCCAACCACCAGGACGCCCAGGCAAATCAATAGCACTCCCATCCAACGCATCGGCGTGACCACTTCGCGCAGCATGAAGTGAGCCAGCAGGGCAACCATGCCGTAAGCCACGGACGAGGCTGGCTGCACGTAGCTGTAATCCGCCCACGAGAGCACCAGCATGTAAGCCGCAAAAAAAGTAATGAGGGACGCAATGCCCAGCCAAATCGTGCCTGACGTGAGGATGCGGGAAAGGAGGTCAAGCGCCCCCGCCGGCGTTCCGATGCTCACCGCGCCGATGCGCTTCATCCCCTTGCCGAGCAGCACGTTGCCCAAGGGACCAAACATCACCATCAAAAAGATCAATAGATAGGTTTTGAAGTGCAGACCGGCAGAGGACTTCATGCGTGGTAGGGACCTTCCGTCGGGTTGAAATCAAGTCCCTTGTCCTGCGCGAGGCGGTTCGTCGACCGCATGATTACGGCATCTCCATCGGGAATAATCAGCCACACACACATCTTAAATTCATGGTACTTGATTTTCCGGGTACGCCCAAGCTCGCGACCGCGGATAGGTCGGAGCTCAACCGGGCTCACTCGTATCGCAAACTCTCCACCGGGTCCATCTTCGCAGCGCGCGCGGCTGGCACCGTTCCGAACAAAATGCCCACCAGCGCGGAGACCACGATGGCCACGATCGCAGAGAGTCCGGAGATGGGAATGCGGTAATCGGTAAGGAAGCGCACCGAGAAGGGCAGCGCCAATCCGATTACGACCCCGCCTAAACCCCCGATCAGAGAAATCAGAACTGCCTCCGATAGAAACTGAAACCGAATCTCGGCATTCGTGGCGCCAATCGCTTTGCGGATGCCGATTTCGTGAATTCGCGAAGTGACCGACGTCAGCATGATGTTCATGATGCCGATACCGCCTACCAGCAGGGTCACTGCCGCAATGAGAAACAACACTAACGTCAAGGCATTTGCCGTGCGGTCGGCCACGCTCAGCAACGCGGTGAGATTCTGGACGACATAATTCGATTCTGGCCGATGGCGCGACCGGATCACTTCGTGAATCTGTTCTGTCACCGGAACCACCATCGAAGGATCGGCCGCCGAGAAGTAGAGCTGTTGGACATATGGCGTGTTGGTAAAATACCGGCTTACGCTGTAGGGAATCACCATGGAGTTGTCGGTGACCTCCGACTGTCCAAAGGTATCCACGCGCTCCCGGAACGTCCCAATGATGGTGAACGGTAGTCCGCTCAGCTTGACGACTTTTCCTACTGCCTTCTCCACGGATCCATAGAGTTGTTCGGCTAGTTTCTGCTGGATCACACCGACTTTGTTGCGCGCCTGTTCGTCCTCCGCGTCGAAAAATCTTCCCGAGACAACCACCAGATTGCGCACGGAGCGGTATTCGGGAAGAACCCCAAGTACGCGTACCTCACGCTCCTTGCCATACCCAATCGGGATCCGCTCATCCAGCGGAACCACGGGAGAGGCAGCCACGACTCCGGATACGCGTTGCAGAACGGCGTACATGTCATCCACGGTTAAGCGATCGGGCGTAGTGTCCTCGCCTCCACCCTGGTATTCGGCGTCAATCATGTTGGCGCCGATCGATTGAATCTGGTTCAGGACGTATTGCTTGCCTGTCATTCCGATGGTGACCACTAAAATGAGGGAAGCTGTGCCAATGACCATTCCTAAGGAGGTGAGAGAGACGCGCACCTTGTGGGCGCAGAAGGTGTCATAGGTGAGCTTAAAAATTTCCCCAAAAACCAGTATAGGTTGACGGCTCGCCGTCGCCGTAGTAGTCGCCATATTAGGTTGGATGCTACGCGGTATCGGGAAAAGGCGCAATTGACAATGCGCTGTTGACAGTGAGCTGGAGAAAACTCTTGACAGCGATGAAGCCTTCATGCGGGGGCCTGCCCACTTGCATCGTCACTTCAGCCATACCGCCGCTTAAGCCATGTGCGGACTCAGCACCGCATCACTATTTCTTGCGCTCGACGAGGAAGCGAGCGAGGTCCTTCAGAGTCGACGCGGCTTCACCGTATTCGTCAAGTTCGGCGCATGCCCGATCGGCCAGGGCGTCGGCCTGGCGGATCGATTCCTCGATTCCGAATAGCGCCGGATACGTTGCCTTCTCCGCCGCCGCGTCCTTGCCCGTGGTTTTTCCCAGTTGCTCGGAGGTCTGGGTCAGGTCGAGCACATCGTCCACGATTTGAAACGCCAGGCCGATGGACTGGCCATAGGTTCGGAGGTGACGGATATCCGCAGCCGTTGCACCAGCGCACATTCCTCCGCTGACCACGCTGGCCGTAATGAGCGCGGCAGTCTTCGAACGGTGGATGTATTCGAGGGTAGCGATGTCGGGCTTCTGGTGTTCGGCTTCGAGGTCGACGACCTGGCCGCCGATCATGCCGTTGATGGTGCCGGTGGCGTGGGCGATTTCGCGGATGATCGAGACGCTCGCCTCGGCTGGGCAAGCGATCTGTGCCAGCACTTCATAGGCCAGCGTCTGCAGGGCGTCTCCGGCGAGAATGGCGATGGCCTCACCAAAAGCTTTGTGGCAGGTGGGACGCCCGCGCCGCAGGTCGTCGTTATCGAGCGCAGGCAGATCGTCGTGGATCAGCGAATAAGTGTGGAGCATTTCGAGCGCCCCGCCCAAGTCTTCGATGCCTGTGGGCAGCGATCCAGCAGGCGACCCAGTTCGCGAACCAACGACCGACGCTGCTGCGATCATGCGCCCCGCTTCCATGCAGAGGATTGGCCGCAGGCGCTTTCCGCCGGCGAACACGCTGTGCCGCATGGCTTGATGGATGGAGGTTGGATGCTCTGTAGCCGGCGGCAAGAGTCGCTCGATCGCGGCGTCGGCGGCTTCCCGTCCCTGCTCCAGAACCTGTTTCAGCATGACATCGCAGTATAACAAGCGGGCTGCGCGGAAATAAAAAGGGACGCCTGGCGGCGTCCCTTCTCAAACAAGTTTCTCAAAGAGAATCCTTACCCCCAAAAAACGATCAGGCGGCCGCGCGGTGCGTGAGCTCGTGCAACAAGGAGCGCACCACGTCGTCTTTGCGCGGCTCACATATGTCGGACGCGCCCAGACTCATTGCCTCGGCCCATAGTTTGTCGTCCGCCAGCCTGTGGGTGCCAACGATGCAAAGGCCGGGGAACTCACGATGCAAATGCTCGACTTCATCCGGCCCCGAAGTTTCCAGATCCAGCACCACCGCTTCGGCGCAGTGCCGAGCAACCGCGGGGCGGACCTCTTGGCATGTGCCGGCCAAATAAACAGAATCAAAGTGTTGGGATAGACTGACCGCCAGGGTTTGTGCAGTTCTGGGGTCATTCTGATAAAGGACTACACAGAGTGGTTCCATATATCCCCCCTGACTACACCGCAAATCGCGGCAGCCTTGGCTGCGACAGCAAACTGCTAGCACAGGCGTTATCAATTCCGAGGCGCGACAGCGTTACTAGCGCAACGCTTTCTCGGCCGGGGGCTCGAACGGTTCAGTTTGCAACTTCCCGTTCTGCTTTAACAACATCTCCACTTTCCCTTCCGCTTCCTCCAGTTGTTTCCGGCAGGTTGCGGAAAGCTGCATACCTTCTTCAAATAGCGTCAGAGACTTCTCAAGAGGCGCCTCACCTTTTTCCAGTTCCTGAACGATCTTCTCGAGACGCTCGAGGCACTCCTCAAACTTCACCAATCCAGTTGCTCCTGCTCTCTATTGTAATGCAGGCTGTCTCTGTTGCTCTCTCTATTCTAATGCCGATTAGGGCGCGAAATGACAGCAAAATGTTTTAATCTTGTGAATTTTTGGGCGTGGCGTTCCCAAAACTACACTACTGATGTCCGCCGCTTCGAGCCGAGGGCTTCCAGAACGTCCACGGCGGAGGCATATCTTCCCAGGGGAGCGCTGATCTGCGCGCCCTGCACGCGGTCGCGGACCGCCGCCAGCATTTCGCGGGCAATGGCCACGCCTTCCGCCCGAGCCGCTTCCGGACTCGCGGCCCTGCTCATCCGGTTTAGGATTTCATCGGGCACGGAGACCCGCAGTTCGTTCTTCATGAACTCGGCGTTGCGCGCGCTTACCAGCGGCCAGATTCCGGCCACCACGGGAATGCGACAGTGCTCGATGCGTTTGAGGAACTCCTCCAGCAGAGTGAGGTCGAACACCGGCTGGGTCACCACGTATTCCGCGCCCGCTTGCACTTTGTATTCGAAGCGCTTGATCTCTTCGTCCAGATTGGGCAGGCCCGGGTTGGCGCCGACCCCAATGACAAATCCGGTTCCGGCGCCGATCGGGTTCCCGCCCAGGTCCAATCCCCGGTTCAGGTTGCTGACGATATTCACCAGCCCGATCGAATCCACGTCAAACACCGCCGTGGCATCGGGATAGTTTCCCATCTTCGGCGGGTCTCCCGTGATGCAGATCAGGTTGCGGATTCCGGTGGCGGCTGCGCCCAGCAGGTCGGACTGGATGCCGAGCACGTTGCGGTCGCGGCAGGTGTAATGCAGGATCGCCTCAATTTCAACCGCCTGCTGCATCAAGAGCGACAACGCCTGGTTGCTCATGCGCGCCGAAGCACGCGGGCTGTCGGGAATGTTGATAGCGTCGACGCCGACGGACTTGACGAACTTCGCGCCTTCGATCTCTCGGCGGATGTCGATTCCCTTGGGGGGCACGATCTCGACCATGGTCACGAATTCGCCGGCGGCCAGCTTGGCGCCGAGGCGCGAGCGTTCGGCCATGGGAATGCTGGCCGGAGCCGAAGGCGCGGAGGCGGCATGAATGACCTCGGAAATCGCGGTCTTGCCGCGCGCTTCGCCCACCCGCAAAATCGATTTCATGGCGCGGATATGATCGGGCGTGGTGCCGCAGCATCCGCCGATCAGCCGCACGCCGGCCGCCACGAAATTGGGCGTGTAGTTCGCCATGTACTCCGGCGAGCAGAGATAGATATTGCGTCCTTCGACCGAGCGCGGCATCCCGGCATTGGGCTGCGCGGCCAGGGGCAGGGAAGTCACGGCGCGCACGCGTTCGATGGCGTCGAGCATGGCGACCGGGCCGACGCTGCAGTTGATGCCGAGCACGTCGACGTTCCATTCCGTGAGGCGGGCGGCAAAGGTCTCGGGGTTGGAGCCATCGAGGCAGTTGCCGTCTTCGTCAATCGTGACCTGGGCGACGATGGGAATTTTCGCATTCACGTCGCGGCAGGCGAGCACGGCCTGATGCAACTCTTCGAGGTAGCCGAAAGTCTCAAGCATCAGCAAATCGACGCCGCCCTCGACCAGGGCCGCGGCCTGTTCGCGAAACGCGGCGCGGGCCTCTTCGTACGAAGTTTTGCCCAGCGGTTCGATGCGAACACCCAACGGGCCCATCGATCCGGCAACATAAACATCGAAACCCTTCGAGGCTTCCCGAGCCACGCGAACGCCCGCGAGATTGATGTCGCGCACGCGATCCACCAGGCCGTGCCGCGCCAGGCGAAAGCTGTTCGCGCCAAAAGTATTGGTCTCGATCATCTCGGCGCCGGCTTGCAGATAATCCTGGTGGACGCCGCGGATCAGCTCCGGCTGCGACAAATTCAGCTCGTCATAGCAGCGGTTGATGAAGATGCCCTTGGCATAGAGAAGCGTCCCCATCGCCCCGTCGCAAAGCACGGGCGATTGCTTCAGACGTTCACTAAAGCTCTGCGCCATCTACTTGAGGATACAAGAAGCGAGGAGGTCTTCGCATCTGGCGCAGGCAAGGTTGCAAGGTTTCAATGTTTCAAGGTAGAGCTTGCACCCCTGAACTTTGAAACCTTGCAACCCTGAGACCTTGAGACATATTCCGATCATGCCACGCCGCAACCGAAAATTCTTCCTTTGCTATAATCCTTAGTTCTTGCATCCAAGTGGTTATCCCGCATGAGGTTGGAGTCCCAGGTTTGAAAAGAGTCCTGATTCTGCTGTTTTCCATGCTGCCCGCCAGCCTGATGTGGTTGAGCTGCAGTTCCTCCTCCTCCACCTCCAGCAGCACAAAAACCAGCGGTGTCGAGTACCGCGCCTTGATCACGAATAGCGTTTCCGCCGGCAGTTTGATCGCGGGCGTCTATATCGTCAACGCTGAAACGGACGTGCGTGCGGCCGCATCGCCGATTTCCGCCGGCAACACTCCGGGAATGATGGTGCTCACGCCCAACCGGGCCCAGACCCTGGTCTTCAGCGGCAGCGGCACGCAATCCTCCGACAACCAGTTCACGATCATCAACAACGCCACCGAATCCGCCGCTTCTCATGTGATCTTGCCCGGCATGACCGAGAGCTTCGTCGTTTCGCCGGACAGCTCCACCGCATACGTTGCCGTCCCCACGGCTCCGGTGGTGGGGCAATCTCCTGGGGTAGTTGAGGTGATCTCGCTGAACAGTGGCGCTATCACAGGAGTGGTCGACATTCCCTCGGTTCACTATCTTTCGATCGACAACAGTGGCAACCGGATTTTCGGCTTCAGCGATAACTCCGATTCGGTGGCAGTGATCACGCCGTCGAATATCGGGATACCTGGGAGCAGCGTGGTAACTTCCGTCGGCGGTTTCGACCATCCCGTGTGGGCCTACTTCAGCTCCGACGACAGCACCGCCTACGTACTGAACTGTGGAGCCGAGTGCGGCGGAACCCAGGCCAGCGTGCAAACTCTCGATTTGACGACGAACACGGCTGGCCCGTCCGATGTTGTCTGCATTCCCGGCGCAAATCCACCGTGTGCCGGCACTGTAGACCTGCTAGCCGGCAGTGTAGCTCTTGTGAATGGTTCGACCATATATGTAGCGGGTACGCCGCCGTATATCGGGGGAGCTCCGTCGCAACCTTGCACCGGCCAGACAACTGCGGCGACCTCCTGCGGACTGCTCACCATCGTTGACCTGTCCACCATGACAGTGACGAGTTCCGGGATCGTCATCACCGATGGATATCACACACACCTGGCTCTCGGCGCCAACGGGCAGCTCTTTATCGGTGCGCACACCTGCACCGAGATTATTCCGCCCCTTCCGCCGCCGGCTGGGGCCGAGGTTCGCGGTTGCCTTTCCATCTACAACACGCAGAGCGTCGCGGTGGGGACCATTCAGCCCGGCACCGTCCTGATTCCTCCCGCGAACGGAGACGTGACCGGCATCCAGCCCTTCCCCACGCGCGGCGTGACCGGCAGGAAGCCCGTCGCGAGCAACGTGGTGTATGTGATCCAGGGCGGATCGCTCGCCATCTACGACGCCACCACCGATGCCTTGGAGTACAACCCGAACGATCCGAATAACCCCGGTCAGATCTTCGGCCTCATCGGCCAGTTCATCGACGTCAAGACGCCCGATTTTTGAGGATCGCGGTTCGTCGTTCGCGAATCGCTTTTCGCCGTTTGCTCTTAGCTCTGGCGGACAGCGAACAGCCAAGAGTGAACGACTAACGACTAACGACTAACGACTAACGACTAACGACTAACGACTAACGACTGCCTTCCCTACCTCGGCTCCAGCGTCATCTCATGCGCCCGGTGTCGCTCGACCGCTGCCTGCGAGAAGGGAAACGCGAACGTCGAGCCTCCGTACCACGCCTTCCATTGGTCCATGTAATACGGACTAAGGAAGATCCCGCTTTCTCCCGTCACCACGCTCAGCGTGCTTTCGTCAAAGTTCGCAAAGTTCCACGTCAGCCGTTCGGAGGGCCCAAACCCCCGGCCCACCGCCTTCACCGTGTAACCGCTCCCGCTCAACGGATGCAACCCCGGCCCGGTGAAGCGCCCAATCACCGGAAGCTGGCTGAGTACGAAATGATCGATTTCAACCGGATAATTCTTCCCCCACTTCCATTGACCGAGATCGGAAGGAACTTTCGCGGCATCCCCCGAGGCAGCTTCCGTCTGCTTCACTGCGTTCTCAACCGCAGCCGTCAGCAGGCTTCCGTAGTCGGAATATCCCGGCGGCAGCCAGCGCGCCGGCTGCTTGGTGAGCACATTTTCCAGCCAGACCGACGACATGGCCCAGCGATAGCTCTTCCAATTCAGCGCGCCTGAAGCCGAACCTGAACTCGGCCCTGAATTCGGACTAGCCGCCGCGCCCAGCTTCGGCTCCAGCAGCAACCGCACCAGTTCCTGCCGCGCCTTCGTCTCAATCGTCGGCGCCGTCGACTCCGCCGACATCCGCCAATCCCAGTCGCGCAGAATTTCCGCTGCCCGCTTCGCCCGGTCGGAGGCGCTCGGGGCGTGGTCGACCGCATACACAAACTTGTCGGCGCAGAGCCGGTCGTAAGTCGACGACACATCCATCTGCAGAGTCAGCATATCCGCGGGCGCAAACTTCTTTCCCGATCCGAGCACCCGATAAATGCGGTCCGTCCGCCACGGCGCTTCCCATTCCGTGCTGATCGAATACTTGTAGCCATTCGGAGCGATGCGCCCGTTGGCGGTCGCCAGAATTCCCGACGGCGGATCGTAAACATGCGGCATCTCGTCGAATGGAATAAAGCCTTTCCACTCGTGCGCGTCGTCGCTGCCGCTCACGGGCAGGCTGCCATCGCCCGCTGCGCGGATGGGCACTCGGCCCGTCGCCTGATAACCGATGTGACCATCCATATCGCCGTACACCACGTTTTGTCCGGGCGCGCCGAAAGTCGAGAACGCCTTGCGAAACTCATCCCAGTTTTGCGCCGAGTCCACGTCGAAGAACATCAGTCCCATGCCGTCCTGCAAAGTCCAGCGCAAGGCAATCTTGCGCGTCTCGCCCGGAATCAGTTCTGTGATAATCGGCCCATGGCGCGTGGTCACCACATCGAGCGTCACATCCGGCTTGCCTTTAACGTGAATCGTTTCCTGCCGGTGCTGCGCATCAACCCATCCCGCCGGAGTCTTGTATTGCCCCTGCGCATTGAACTCCTCGATGTAATCGTCTTCGACCGTCGCGCCAACGTTGGTGAATCCCCAGCCGATCCGCTGATTGTGGCCGACAATGACGAACGGAACTCCGGGCAGCGTGACTCCGGCCACGTCGAAGTTGCCGGAATCTGTTTTTAGGTGCGCCTCAAACCACAGGTTCGGCATCTGGTGGTCGAGGTGCATATCGTTCGACAGCAGCGGCTTGCCCGAAACCGTGTGCTGACCGGAAACGACCCAGTTGTTCGACCCCGGTCGGAAGGAATCATCGGCGTATCCAGCCCCGGAGGAGTATTCAGTGTCGAAGGAGTATCCAGTCCCGTAGGGGCGAACGAGCTTAGCCCAGCGCTTCAGCGCTGGGAAAAGCGAGACAGCTGATCCAAGTCCCGGAGGGACGACCCAGTTGTTTTGAAGGGGCACGGCTTCAGCCGTGCCATTCAGGGCTTGGAAAAATGCGGGCTTTAGCCCCTGAGGGACGTGCCCCGCGAGTTGGAGGGTATTTACAAAATCAGATCCCGAAGCCAGCCCAGAAATCAGCCGCCCGTTCCCGCCCTCTGGATCTACCTCCTCGTCGTCATCCTCATCTTCATCCGTGTCGCTGCTGTGGACAGCGGGTTCGTCTTCCATCCGCCGCACCTCGGTTGGCGGACGGTCCCGCCACGAAGAATTCACGTACAGGTCCGCCGTCAATTCCGGTCCCAGCTTCGCCAGAATTTTTTCTCGCGTCAGCGCGGGCGGATTGCTGTAGTGAGTCAAATCCTGCACCATGCGCGCGCCCACCAGCAGGGAATCGGTCACCGTCCACGGCCGCGGCGTGTACTTCATCAAACGGAATTCGAGCGAAAGCCGGTCGCGATGCGATTCGAGAAACGCATTCACTCCGCGAGCGTAAGCGTCCAAAAAACCCCGGTCGCGTGCGGAGATGTTCTTCTCCGCCGCTTCGGCCGCGATCCGCAGCCCCAGAATTCGCTGCTCGCGGTCCATCTTCACCGTGTCTTCGCCGATGATTTCCGAAAGTTCTCCGGCAGCGGCGCGCCGCAGCATGTCCATCTGCCACAGCCGGTCTTGCGCGGTCACATACCCCTGCGCAAAGAATAAATCTTCAAGCGTAGCCGCCTGAATCGTCGGCACACCCTGCTCATCGCGCATCACGCGCACCTTGGAGGAAATCCCAGACACCGAGACGCTGCCATCCAGTTGCGGCAGAGGCAAGCGCGCAATCCAGTAGAGCCACCAGACGCCGGCGATCAGCGCCACCAGCAGCAAGCAAACGGTGTAGTACAGGACCCGCAGCGCAGGATTGCGCCGATGGCCGTTGGAGTTGGAGTGCGGAATTTCGGGCAGGGAAGCAGTAGAGGACATTACTGAAAGATTGTAGGGGCGCTGTCCGCACCTGACAACCGCGTGTGTAGAGACGGGGCTTGCCCCGTCTCCGGCGGCGGAAAAATCCAGACTTCGCGCGGCGCCCCACAGGTCGCGCCATAACCCAACCGTCATCCTGAGCGAAGCAGGGACTTCACGAAGTGAAGCCCCCGCGGAGTCGAAGGACCCCTGCACCCTTCTCGCTCAGCAAGGACGCATCAGGGAGTTCTCCCCGCGACCCGTGTGGCGCGGGCGCCCTCGCCCGCGAACGCCCTAAAACGGCTCGTCAATCTCCGCCCCGCCCAGAGGCATCTGCTCTTCCGTAGCCTTCCGAGCTTTCGGAGCCTTCTTAAACGTCACTTCCAGGGGGCTGGCCCACCCTTTGGAATCGGCAACCTCGGTAGCGGAGATGCAGAAGGGTAGGCCAGCCCCCGTGGATCGGAGGAGTGGGTAAATGACAATCGAAAATTGGCTAACCATCGCAGTGATCATTAGCCAATTGATTGCGCCTTGGCTTAATGGGCTGTTCATTAGGTCCCGCACTGCCCAACCGACGCCAACGCCTGAACTAAACCAGCCGAAAAAGCGAATCCAGATAATTGGTGACTGGATCAATAGATTTTTCGCATCGCCTTGGAAACTGCCGCCGTTTTTGATTGCGTTAAACATGTACATGCTCCTTACGGAACTTCGCAGCACCACCCCTGTAACGCGGGGTGTGGTTTATAGAATCTCTCTAGATATGGCTGGAATCTTGTATGGAATCGTAGCCATGTTTCTTAACATCCTTTGGCAATCAATTAGAAGACAGTGGGAGGTTAACCGCGAGCAGCGCGACTTCGATCTGAGAATTATTGATCTCATCAGCGCTGTCACAGATGGCATGAAGCTGACGCATGAATTTGTGGCATTGACTGAAAGATTACAAACCGAGCTTGATAAATCTAAGCAGGGGAGAGTGCGTAAATTCATTAAGGGCCTGTTTGGAGACTGATTATTCAAATTAGGACACCATCCGCGATCGAAAATCCCTTGACTTAAGACCCGTCGTGCGCGACCATAGAGATCTGATTGGGGTAGTTTCGAACCCGTCCACCAGGCGGTCCTCGAAGCTGCCCCAAAGCTATTTTCAGCGCTGTTTTGGAGCTAAGTCCTTATTCCGGAATACTTTGATATAAGTCCTTATTTTTCAAAGACCGAAGCCGAAAATTCCCGCTAACTCCCTGATTCCACTAGACAGGGGGGGAGGGGGTGGGGGTACCAGTTAGTCAATACTAGCGAAAGCAGGGACAAAATCAGGCCTGAACCTGGATGTCGATTGGCGTAACCCGAACTCGCCAAGTATCATGTTTGGAACCTCGGCGTGCATTATCATCTTGAGTGTCCGCGCCGCCCAACATGCTGCAGAAAAGAATCGACGATCAGCCGACCATCTCGCGGGAGAACATCCGCGAAGCCGAAGGAATTTTTCTGCAGCATCTCAAACGCGTCGGACTCAAGCAGACCGAACAGCGCAGCGCAATTCTGCGGACCTTCCTTGAAACTCGCGAACATCTTTCGACCGACGAACTACATCGGCTGGTCAAGAAGACAGATCCGCGCATCGGCTTCACCACCGTCTATCGGACGCTGAAGCTTCTGGCGGGTTGCGGCCTGGCCAGCGAAGTCGCTTTTCACGACGGCATCGCGCGTTACGAACACCAATACAATCGCCGCAGTCATCACCACATGGTGTGCACCGAGTGCGGCGCTTCGGTCGAATTCTTCTCGGAGAAAGTCGGAGAAATCGAGCAGGAGATCGGACGCAAGCACCGCTACGTTACCACTCGCCACACTTTTCAGATCTATGGCGTTTGCGAAGAATGCCGAAAGAAGACGAATGGCCGCCGAATTGTCTAGTCCAGCGAATAGTCCGGCGAGTCCGGCGCAAGCTTCCGTGAAGTGTCCGCACTGCGGAACCGTGATGCCGGCGAATGCGGCATTCTGTCCTGGATGCGGATGGTCGATGACGCCGCTTTTTCCCGCGGAACGAGGCGCCGCGGCGGTCGCTTATCTCACTTTCGTCGCTGGCGCGGTGCTCTTGTTGCTGCCGGCATTTCGCAACAACCGCTTCGTCCGTTTTCATGCCTGGCAAAGCATTTTGCTCTGGGGAGTCTTTTTCGTTTTGACCATCGTCGCGCTCTTCCTTTCAAATGTCGCTGCCGCCGGAATTTTTTTTCTGTTTGGAATTCTGGCTTCGCTGGCCATGCTGTTCTTGTGGATCGTTCTGTCGCTCAAGGCATGGCAGGGCGAGCGCTTTGAATTGCCGCTGTTCGGCGAGTTCGCTGCGCGCCTGCCGTAGCGGTTCGCGGATACTCCAGACATGCTTTGGTTAGACGATCTGGTTAGACATTCTTGTCCTCATCGTTCAAAATAAACAATTCACGATGCATCCCAGGAGACCTCATTGACCCAGCTTCAGCGCGTTAAGATCAGCGCTCTCGGAACCTACCTCCCACCCCGCGTTCTCACCAACGCCGACCTGGAAAAGATGGTCGACACTACCAATGAATGGATCATGAGCCGCGTTGGCATCCGCGAACGCCATATTGCCGACAAGGGCGTGGCCGCGAGCGACCTGGCGGTCGAGGCGGTGAAGAACCTGGTGGCCTCGCATCCCTTCGATTTGCAGGAGGTCGATCTGATCGTCCTGGGCACGGTCACGCCCGACATGATGTATCCCTCGACGGCATGCTTGGTGCAGCACAAATTGGGCATCGCCAACACCTGGGGCTTCGATGTTTCCGCGGGATGCTCGGGATTTCTCTATGCCCTCAACACCGGAGTGAAGTTCGTCGAGGCGGGACGGTATAAGAAGGTGCTGGTAATCGGTTCGGACGTGAACTCGTCGATGACCGACTACACCGATCGCGCGGTGTGCATCATTTTTGGAGACGGTGCGGGCGCAGTTTTGCTCGAACCGGCCGAGGATGGGGACGTAGGCGTGATCGACCACGTCGCCCAGATCGAGGGCGTGGGAGGACAGTTCCTGTACATGCCGGGAGGCGGAAGCCTGAACCCGGCCACGCACGAAACGGTCGATCAGAAAATGCACTACATCCATCAGGACGGCAAGAGCGTCTTCAAATATGCGGTGAAGAAAATGGCGGAGATGACCGAACGCATCCTTGCCAAGAACAATCTGACCGGCAAGGATGTGGATTGCTTCATTGCGCACCAGGCGAACCTGCGGATCATTACCGCCACCGCCGAACGGTTGGGGATGCCGATGGAGAAAGTCATCATCAACATTGACCGCTACGGCAACACCACGGCGGGTACAATTCCGATTGCCATGCAGACGGCGCTCGAAGAAGGCAAATTGAAGAAGGGCGACATGGTACTGGTTGCGGCTGTCGGCGCCGGATTCACGTCCGGGGCAACGCTGCTGCGCTGGGCGTACTGAAACGGCCAATCGAGGTCATCGAAGAGGCGAACCCGTACGCCAGGTTCAAGGGCAAAGCCCACGACAGCCCGGCGGGAGAGCGTGACAAGCGCTTGCAAACGCTTCTCCAGGAGTAGAAGCGCCGGTCCGCATACTCGTATCCGGCCAAAAGCTCCTCCGGACTCATCTGTTTGGGACGGAAGACCACGTCAGCCCGGCCATTGTACTTGCTCCAGTCGTGCGTCAGAATCCGGCCCTCTGCTTCCAGACGTTGGTACAGCCGGGTTCCTGGAAAGGGAGTAAGGATGTTGAAGGTTGCATTCTGCACTCCCGCCACCTCCAGGAAGTCCAAGGTTTCGCCGAAGATCGTTGGCCCGTCGTTATCGAAACCGAAAACGATACCCGCCTGCACCGCTATGCCATGAGAATGGATCCGCTCGATCGCGCGACCGTAGTCGGACACGTGATTGAAACGCTTCCGCACTTCATTCACGCTGCTTTGCGAGATTGACTCCAGCCCGACGAAGAGTTGCTTGCAGCCGCTGCTCGAGGCCAACTCCAGGAACTCGTCGTCCTGAGCCGCATGAATGCTCGCCTGGCTGCTCCACCACTTGCGATGGGGAGTGAGAGCCCGGAATAGCGTCTTGGCGTACTCCATGTCGCTCGCGATGTTGTCATCCCACAAGATGATCACCTTGCCGGGAAAAGAGCCGTACTCTTTTGCCACCGCGTCCACGCGTCGCTGGCGCACGTGGCTCCGATACATGACGGCAACCGTGCAGAAATCGCAACGGTGCGGGCAACCGCGCGTGGCAAATAAAACTCCATCCGTATGATCGTGCCGGTGAAACAGGTCTTTCCGCGACATCGGTGCATGTTCCAGGGTTGGAGGTTCAGTGGAAGAGTACCTGTGGCTGTGCCGCCCGGCGTCAAAGTCGCGCAGGAACTGCGGCCAGTCGGATTCGGCCTCACCGACGAAGATTACGTCCGCGTGCGCCTGTGCCTCATCCGGCATCAGAGTCACGTGCGGTCCTCCCAATACGACCGGAATTCCCCCCTGCCGGAACCGGTCTGCCATGGCGTAAACGTGAGGCGCACTCGGGGTATGAAAGGTAATCGCCACCAAGTCCGCTTGCAGCCCGAAATCGACCGGCCTCGCCACCTCGTCGATATGCAGCACGGTCCAATGCGGTGGTGCAAAGGCGGCTAAGTACGGCATGGTGATCTGCTGAAAGTTCAGGACACGGGAACGTCGTACCTGCTGGATTTCAGGTGCGGAAGCGGTGATCAGAAGCAAGGTTCGCACAATATGTTGAACGTGAGACCTACTTGATCGCCATCGCTCCTACCAGCGATTCGAAAATCTTGCATCCATCGGTGCCGCCTAATTCGGGTTCGGAGGCGCGTTCGGGATGGGGCATCATGCCCAGCACGTTGCATCCCGGGCTGCAGATGCCGGCTATATTATCGAGCGATCCGTTGGGATTCGCTTCCGGCGTGATTTCGCCTTGCGGGTTCGAGTAGCGGAAGACGATGCGATTGTCGCGTTTCAGTTCGGCGAGTGTCGTCTCATCGCAAAAATAATTGCCTTCCATGTGGCCGATGGGGATGGTCAGCACTTCGCCTTTGCGGCATGCGTTCGTAAACGGTGTCTCGTTGTTTTCGACTCTCACCTGCACCGGTTTGCAGACATATTTCAGGCCGATGTTGCGCATCAGCGCTCCAGGCAGCAATCCCGACTCGCACAAAATCTGGAAGCCGTTACAGATGCCGAGGACCAATCCACCCCCGGCGGCAAACTTGCGGACGGATTCCATGACCGGCGAGAACTTGGCGATGGCGCCGGTCCGGAGATAGTCGCCGTAAGCGAAGCCTCCGGGGACGATGATGGCGTCGCAATTCTGGAGGTCGTGCGAGTCGTGCCAGAGAAAAGTTGCCTTCTGCTTCGCCACTTGCTCGGCGGTCCAGAAAGCATCGTGATCGCAGTTCGATCCGGGAAAAATTATGACGCCAAATTTCATCGAAAACCTCGAGTTCACTAAATGGTAAGGTGGGGGTCCCCTCCCCCGCGATCTATAGGAATCAATGATTTAGCGCGAGACTACCATGGAAATCCAGGAGTCTTAAGGACTTAATTGCAAAATCTAGATTCTGTGGAACTTAGACGTACAAATTGTCAAAGATCTGGGGGTGGATGGTCTATGGTGACAAGCTCTCATTCTTAGGTCAAGGGAAAAGTGTGGGAGAAAAAAGCTGAGAGCGTGAGAAGCTCACCGATGAGGGGGCGGCGTGAGTGGCCCCATGACCCGCCCCTTGCAAAAAGCGCAAGGATGGCGTGGCCCCGGGTTAATTTTGAGGAAGTTTTTCGGGATATATTTCTTGGCGAAGGGCCGGGGCATCTGGCGTCTACAGGTTAGACTGAGATGGTCTGCGACACTTCCGACCAGATAGGATGGCTTTTGAGCAAGGGAACTGCCGTCATCATTGGGGCTGGGCCGGCTGGACTGACCGCCGCTTATGAGCTCCTGTGCCGAACCGACATTCTTCCCATCGTGATCGAGAAAAGCGACTACATGGGGGGGATTTCACGCACGGTCAATTACAAGAACAATCGCATTGACATCGGTGGCCACAGGTTTTTTTCGAAGAGCGACCGCGTAATGGACTGGTGGCTCCAGCACTTGCCGATGGAAGAAAGCACCGGTGCGGCGCAATCCATAACATACCAGGGCAAAACGCGGGAGATTTCACCAGGCGAACAGGTTCCCGACTCGAAGCGGGACGACGAGTTGATGCTGGTGCGCCGGCGCAAGTCCCGTATCTACTATCTGCGTCAATTTTTCGACTATCCGATCCAGTTAAGCGTGGATACGTTGAGAAAACTTGGCCCCGTGCGCACCGCACGAATTGGATTGAGTTATTTGCGAAGCACGCTGTTTCCGCTCCGACAGGTCGTTAACCTGGAGCAATTTTTCATCAAGCGGTTTGGCCGCGAGCTCTATCGCACTTTCTTCCAGTCTTACACGGAGAAGGTCTGGGGAATGCCGTGCCACGAGATCAGCGCGGAATGGGGCGAGCAGCGGATCAAGGGACTTTCGATCACGAAGACGGTCCTGCATTTTCTCAAGACGGCGTTAGGGCGCAAGGCCGACGTGCGGCAGAAGGGGACGGAGACTTCGTTGATTGAGCAGTTTCTCTACCCGAAGTACGGTCCCGGCCAGATGTGGGAGACGGTGGCGCGAAAGATTCGCGAGAAAGGCGGATTGATTCACTGCGGCATTGACGTTCGCGGTGTGCGGGTGGAGCAAAACCGCATCGTTGCGGTGAACGGAGTGGACGGCACGGGAGCGCTGCGGGAATTTACGGGAGATTATTTTTTCTCCACCATGCCGGTCAAGGAACTGGTGCGGTCAATGGATGCGACGGGTGCGGAAGTCCCCGATTCGGTGCGCGAAATCAGCGATGGTTTAATTTACCGGGATTTCGTTACCGTGGGCCTGCTGGTGCAGCGGCTCAAGGTGGGAGAGGCCGGCCACATCGACGACAATTGGATTTACATTCAGGAGCCGGATGTGCTGGCTGGGCGGCTTCAGATTTTCAACAACTGGAGTCCCCACATGGTCGCGGACTCCAGGAATGTCTGGCTGGGCGTGGAATATTTTTGCAACGAAAACGACGATCTCTGGAACAAGCCGGATGCGGAAATGAAGAAACTCGCCGCGGAAGAATTGCACAGCATCGGCATCATCGACCAAAAGGATGTGTTGGATGCGACTGTGATCCGCATGCCAAAAACTTATCCCGCTTATTTTGGAACTTACTCTCGTTTTCCTGAGCTTAGGCGCTATTTAGACGGCTTTGAAAACCTATTTCTAGTTGGCCGGAATGGGATGCACAAATACAACAACCAAGACCACTCCATGCTGACTGCGATGGTGGCGGTGGACCAGATCGCCTGTGGCAGCGTGGACAAGGAAGCGATTTGGGAAGTAAATACCGAGATGGAGTACCACGAGGGAAAGTCGTAACGGTGCGGACGGCGTTGCGCTCAGGGTGACAGAAGCCAAGAACTTGGGTCTCTATGTCTCGGGCATGGTCAGACGTCCTAGCGCGGCCATCGAAGGGGATTCCTGGTATTTACCTCGATAACACGGAGAGTCAGTAGGTGTATCACAAAATGACTTAAGGCAGTGCTGTCCGCCTAGACGTCAAACAGAATCAACTGATTGCCGGTGTTGAATAAATCGCTATCGGAGTCGAACGCCTGAAGCGCCCGTAAAATGGGTGTTTTCTCGAAAAGAGTAACACTGAGAATCTGTAGAATCTGGTAAAAACTGGCTTCCAGACCCAGCCGCTTGCGCATGATCGCCACCAGGACATAAATCGACACCGCAATCCAGATTTGGGTCTTCACGGCGTTCTCGCCGGTTCCGCAGAGGGCCTTGATTCGCAGATGCTGCTTGATCCATTCGAAGAATAACTCCACCTGCCAGCGTTGCCTGTAGATGTCGGCAATCGTCCGCGCCAGAAGCGTAAAGTTGTTGGTCAAAACCTCCAGGCGTTTGTTCCTCTCCGCGCCGAAGTAGCTCACCTTTCGCAGCGAGTCTGGATAAGCTGTGGCGGATTCCACGGATGAGAGAATCACGGTTTGATCCGAGCGCACGCCCGTACTCTCATCCACCGGATGCGAGTTACGTCGTTCGAGTAACACGTTCGACTTGGTGCGCACAACGAAGAAGGCCGAGCTGAGCGCAAAGACGGAGAGCGGTTGAAAGTCGATGTAGGCCCGGTCCATTACGTAGAAGGCTCCGGCCTCCGGCATGATCTCGTCGAGGATGTTCACGTCATGCACGGCCCCGCTGGTGACGCGGATAAATGTGGGAATGTTGCCGTGCAGATCCAGCAAGGTGTGCATCTTGAGGGCGGCCTTACGCTGGCGAAACTTCGCCCACGGAAACAGCGACAAGCACAGGTCGATGGTGGTGGAGTCCAGCGCATACAAACTCTGATGCCGATCGACGCCCATCAGATCACAGGCGTGTAACGGACGGGCGGTCGCAATCAACCCCTGCGCGAAATAGACGAAGATACACCAGTCGTGCGATTCGTTCGCGTCGGCCAAAGTCGAGCGCGACACTTTGCCGCGGAACCCCGTGTGATACAGCTTGCTTTGTAGGGCGCGCAGGCAGGACTCGATATCGCGCAGGCTCTCGCGATAGGTGAGTTGCGCGAAGGCCATCGCCAGTAACTGGTCCCAACAGGAAAATTCCCCTGGAATTAGAGTCGCCATGGTGGCGGCCAACACACTTCTGAAATTCTTTTTCGGGCAGATGCTGGATCAATTGCGAGAAGACAGTGGGGCCAGAGTTCATCCATCATTGTTTCACGCGGAAGACAGGCGGAAGGAAGTCAATCCAGCCCTTTTTCAATTCAAATCGTTCCTGCTTCGACCATGCGTTATCATGCTTATCTTCAATGGATTAGAACAGCCTCCCGAAATGTTAGCCGGACAACAGTGGCCACGGGGAATTACATGAGCGCAAGCAATCAAGCAGCTGAGGGCAGCTCCCAGGAGCGGGCGTTTCTTACAGGCGAGCCGTACAGTACTAAGATTGCAGACGCATTCACACCTGAGACGATATCTCCGAGCTGGGTGTTACCGTACGTCTTTGCATCCGTGTTCAAACGGGAGACGGAGTACAACACTTTTGTCGAGACGTGACGCTGCTCGTGGCCCGGGCGTTGGTTCGTCGGGTGAGGTCGCGGGTAAAGAACTTGACACCATTTCGATTGCATGGGCCAAGGTTCGCGTGCCTAACGCTGGGTTGCGTAACGTCAGATTCACACAAGCCGATGAAACCAAATCGCCAGTGACAAACCTCTCGACGCAGCAGTCGGCCGCTTCATTCCGATGTTCCTTCCCAATCCCATTTCTGTCTTGCTCTTCCTATCTAGGTTAGTTCGCCCTGGTGGAGTTATCCTCTGCCGGGAAGCCTCCCGGATCCTTTGCTTGCCCGTAGGTGCACGCCTACTGCTTTGGTCCAGCGTCCCTTCTTCGATCCATGTGACGTTGCGCTCCGGGTGAATCCAGAGATGGGGCCGGCCCAGTACAGCATCTTTCATGAGATTGATCAGCCTGCACCGGCCATGCATATGGAGATGCCGCTGGTGAGGGACTCGGACTTTGCGCGCTTGATCTGTGGCGTCCCGAGCAGTGTGAGACCGTTGGCACAGCAGCAGACCTTTTCCTCGAGCGTTGGACGATCTCGATACGCTTCTGGAAAGGATCACGGGCCGAGCTACCTGCACCAAACGCGGCGGTCAGTTTCGTGCCGCTCGTCGGCGCTTGGTCACGCAAGCCGACGGATGGCCAGAAGCGAGAAGAGGCACGGCAACAACCTTTTCTAAGAAGATTCCCGCGGATGACGACATCTACTGCTGGCTCGGCCACCATGCTACAGCGCCGAGGGATCGACCGAACAATTCTGCCACTGTTTGGCACAGAGGCAAGCCGCAGCAGTGAGCAGTGTATCGAGTCTTGCCGCTCATCTCCCCTTAATTGCGATGGTGTTGGCTTCGATATTCCAGCCCTGCACGACCAATACCGCAGGTTTCTTGAGAGCATCTTTACTGAGGAAGCGTGCTATGAGCGTCTTGGATTCGCCTGGCATGAGTGCCAGGTAGTTGTCCTCCCATAACACCGGTAGGATCTCTTCAGTCGACCCGGAAGTGCGAATTCCCATGTGCACTTGGAAGGCGAGATTTTTCGTTGGATTGTGCAAACGGACGCGAACCCGGTCGTGGGCCGCAGTTTTCTCTCTCGTGGCCGAGGCTTGCAGTTTGATGTTTGGCAATTTGTTCAGCGCGGTCAGATCTTCGAAAGTCTTGACTGGAGTGAAGGCGGAATCGGGCGTGTTGTCCCAGTCAATCACAGCTAGCTTGGCGGGCAACCAGTAGAAGTTTGAGCTGACTTCCTTGCCGGCGGAATCGGTTAACGCCAGCTTCACGAAGTAAACGGCGCTCTGTGATTGAGAAGGGGGATCCGGCAGCGTCAGCACAGTTGCCGAGCTGTCGGGACCGGCGTCTACTTTCAGTTTTTGCGAGAAGAGTTTTTCTAAGTTGAAGTCAAACGCCTGCGCGCTGACGGTCAATCCGGCAACGGATTGTTGGCTGGTGTTGATCACGACCACGCTACGGTCATCATAGGAATACTGGACGTGCAGCGGCTCGCAGGCTTTCCTGGTTCCGAAGAAACCGCCCGCTGGATACATGTAGTAATCGTAGAGATGCCAGTAAGTCGATGGCCACGCGTTGTTCAATGTCCACTGAATTACACCGGTGGAAGTATATTTGTTGCGGGCATAGGCCTCGAACATGGCACGCTCTCCGTCGTAGGCAATGGCTTGCGCCTTGCGCAAGTAATCTTCCAGGCCTGATGGCGGGCCATACGTAGCATTCATCGCTTCGTTGAAACGGTGCAGGTCTTTGAATCGCTCACCCGCAGCGTGGAAATCCCAGTACTCATCGATCGGCCAGAGGTGCTCTTTCGGCAGCATTTTCTTCAGGCTCTCCAGCGGAGGAATCGCTGGCCCGGGCCCTGTCTCGGTGTTGTAGCCCCACCCGCCGCCCCACTTCGACTTATCTTCCAGCCAGTAGGATGGAGGCTCGTAATCGTAGGGACCGGTCATCTTCATGCCGGACTTTCCCGTCAGGGTGGTGGATTGGTCCGAAGCGGAATTCACAACCGGATTCGGCCAGCCCACCTGCTTTTCTACTTCAAGATAGGCACGCTCCACGTCAGGCGGGGGGCGGCCCGTCGCTGCCATTCAACCAAGCCAGCATGCTGGGGTGCGAGCGCATCTTGAGCATCTCGGTGCGCAGCGAGTCGGCTGCAATATCAAGCGTGCCCGGCAACCATTTGTCCCACTGTTCCCAAACGTCGCAACAACACCAGCCAGCCATGACCAGAATGCCGTACTCGTCGGCGAGGTCATAGAACTCGTCGCTTTCGAGTTGGCCTTCTTGTCGAATGGTGTTCAGGTGCATCTCGCGGACATACTGAAAATGCGCATCGTATTGCTCGTGCGTCATCGGACGCAGCAGCATGTCGTGGTCCCAAGCGCCGCCGCGGATCAGGATCGGCTTGCCGTTGATACGGAACAGCCGGTTGTTCTGTGGCGTCAGCTCCGAGTTCACTTCGCGGATGCCGAAGCGGGTGTCGCGTTCGTCCGAGCTTTGACCGTTCACGAGGAAGCGCACGGTGAGCCGATGCAGATTGGGCGTTCCCATCTCGGCCGGCCACCAGATCTTTGGGTCCTTGATCCGCAGTTGCGGGTATTGCTCGGGGGAAAAGGCGGCGGAGAGTTTCTGGCTGGGCTGCAACTGAATTTTCTGCTCAAGATGCACTCCGTCAAATGCCGCTTCCAAAACGCCGCCGACCGATTGCGCCGTGGCATTCTGCAGTTCGGCCCTGACGGTCAGGTCCGCCTGCTTCAGAGAATTGTCGGCAAAATTTGTAATCACTGAAGGGTAGCGCACACTGACTGGGCCACTGGCGCTTATAAAAACATTGCCCCACAGGCCCATGTTCTTGTCTGGAGGAGTGGGGTTCCAGTCCACCCAGTTGATGGCCAAGTCATTGGGGGTTGGCGCGAAGACTTCGGCTGCGAACACATTGGCTTTGCCTGGCTCGACGTAGGCCGTGACATCGAATTCGTAAATTCTGTAGGCGCCTGCGATGTCCTTCGCGTCGGCAAGCTTGTGTCCGTTCAGCCAGAGGTTGGCCCGGTTGTTGATGCCCTGAAGATGGAGCCAGGCACTTTTTCCCTTGTAGTCCACTGGTAGTTGGAACTCGGTGCGGTACCACCAAGGAATCGCGTAAGGGCTGTCCTTCGACATGGGGAGGAGGTTGAAAGAATTGAGCCCGATCGGATAAGTCATGCCGGGCAACTGACGCAGGTTCATGCCGAAATTTGGGTCGGGAAACTCACCGTTCGCCACCTGCACGGCGAGCACGGTGGAGGGAACGGTTGCCTCGTACCATCCTTCGGTGTGGAAACCCGGCGAGGAGATGGCCGGGCCCTCGGCGCTAACCTTGGCCGAGGACTGAACCCGCCACCCCCGCTGTAGTTCTAGCGCCGGTGGATTAACAGCGCCCGACAGCGCCTCCGGCGACAAGATCGCAAGAAATATGACTAAGTGGAAGAGTGCTGCATGCACCTTGGATACGCTACGCAAGGTTCTCGGCATGTATCCTCCTGCAGATTCGCGTCTGCGATGACTCCAGTCTGAGGTCGAAGGGCGGCGTCCGGAAGTGCCTAACGGTTGCGTGACGGATTCAATCTCGATTCGAGCTGTCATAAAGTGTAAGGGCCGGACCTTGGCGGGTGCTAGAATTTGCAGCAGACATCTCTCATGGTCACGGATTTGCCCGATTCCAACGCCGCCCAGCCGGGCGCTCGACCAGTTCTCAGTCTCGAAGAAGCGGCCATTCGTTCCCAATTAGCGCACATCTTGGCGAGTCATGAGTTTTGCTCCAGCCAGCGCTGTCAGGAGTTTCTCCGGTTCGTGGTAGAGCAAACGCTCGCCGGTCACGCCGACGTGCTGAAAGAACGGACGATTGGCGTGGAAGCGTTTGGGAGAGCAACCGACTACGAAACTAATCTCGATGGAGTTGTGCGGATCAAGGCCAGTGAAGTTCGCAAGCGCTTAACCCTCTACTACGCCGGGAGCGGCAAGGAGGCGAGAGTGGTCATCGAGCTGCCGGTGGGCAGCTATGTTCCGAACTTTGCGGCGCGGGAATCTTCATCCAATGGCAGCCCAGATGGAAGCTCAGAGGCCTCCGCCGGAATTGCCGGGAATCGAGCGAAGCACGACGACACCGCCGAACATCGGGTGCGAGACGCATCGATCAGAATCGCAGCTATTGCTGCAGGGGTGATTGCGGTCATCGTCCTGTCGGCGCACTGGTGGAACCTACAGCGCACACCTTCAGTGTTGAACGATTTCTGGGAACCGATGCTTCGTGGTTCAGGCCCGGTACTGATCGCCGCAGCCTATGTACCCGTGTACGCGCCTGACGCGCGCATATCCGGCGACCATGGCGAGTTGACGCTCATGTCTGACCAGTATGTGGGCGGAGGAGACTTGGTGGCGGCCGCGCGCGTTTCCGGAATGCTAGGCCGGATGGGGCGTCCGTCAGAGGTGAGGGTCGGTAACGCGGTTTCGTTTCAGGATCTGCGCAACTCGCCAACCGTGTTGATCGGATATTCGAGCACACAATGGAAGGATGTGACGCAAGATTTCCGCTTTTATGTGGATGACAACGATCGGGGCATGATTCGCGACAACGGCAAGCCGACGGAATGGTATCCGCACAATGTGACTCGCGATTTTCACACCGATGAGGACTACGCTGTGATTTCGAGGGCGTTTCTTCCGCAGACTCACTCCATGCTGATCCTGATCAGCGGCTGCACGCAATATGGAACTGAGGGGGCAGCCGACCTGATCAGCAATCCCGATCTCCTCGCCGCCGCGCTGCGCGAAGCTCCGGCGGGATGGCAGCACAAGAATCTGCAACTGGTGTTGCGCATGCAGGTGATTGCGAATGCTCCGGCCTCACCGAAAGTGGTCGCCGCACATTATTGGTAGGCTCCTTACGGCCGGCAGTGGGCTGCGCCACGGTCGATTGAGTACACGTCGGTTCACCGATAACTGTCGCTCTTTGTCGGCTAGACCACCATTTTCCCTCCCGCTGCGCCAGTGCCTCAGTTCTCACTGCCTGTCAGTAGACGTGACCACCCTCGACATTTCGGTTCGACTGCATGATAAGTCCCGGATCGTCGGCAACTGGCCCTCAAAACCATGGCATCGTGATGAGCGATCAGCGTTCGATTCGTCTACCTTCCGCCGAGTTTGCACAGGTGCGTGAACTCAGCTGAAACGGACCGGCTGTAACCCGGTCCCCGAGTGGTCGGAACTATACCCCAAACTATGTTCCGAACTATGCAGGCGGCGCGGCCAACGCGGATGAAAACGGAGTTGAGAACGGCGAAGGAGGGGAAGATCAGGACACCGGCACGTCGCCACAGAACGCCGCTCGTCGGCGCCCCGTCAGCCAAGCGTTCCAGGTCGGTTCGACGGCCTCGCCTTCGCGGCAGGCTGGGGCCCGCTCGCCCGAGTACGCCCGCGTTCTGGAGCGCTATCTGGCTCGGCTGGTTCAGATGAAGCAGATCCCACAGGCGCTCGGCGTGCTGCGCCGCGAAATCGACCGCAATCCCGACGATCCCGGCCTCTACGAACGGCTCGCCGTCTTTCTCGATCAGAACCAGTTAGGAACGGAACAGGAAGAAGTTTACCGCCGGGCCATGGCCCGCTTCGCCGACCGGTCGTGGTATGACAAGCTCGCGCGCTTCTACCTGCGTCACAAGAGAAACGCCGACTTCGAGCAGCTAACCCGTGAAGCCGTGAAAACTTTCAACGGCAGCGACGTGGAACGCTATTTCAATAATGTCTATGGCGGCGGCCCCGTGCTATACCTGCGACTGAACCAGTACGCCCATCAGCGCTTCCCGCACAACCCAGTGTTCGTTCACAACCTCCTTTTTGCATATCGGATGCGCGCTACGTGGGATCCAGTGGCATGGGAAGCGTTGCTTCGCGAGCATTGGTTTGAAGAACCTGCTCTCCGCAACGAGTTCTTCGAATACCTTTCACGAACCGGCAAGCTCGAATCCGAGTTGAGTGTCTTACGCCAAAATGCGCTCGATGCCGCCAGTTGGGAGAGTAATCCCGCCGCTTCCAATTTCATCGCTTGCGCCGACCTTTGGCAGTCGCACTTTGAAGAGAGCGCGCCGGTGCTCAAATCGCTTGCCGCGCAATATCCAGCCGAGCCGGAGATTGCCCGCACCGCCTCGTCCGTCTATCGCTCTCTCGCCTATTTCGACCACGCCGATACGGCTGTCGCGGTCAGGATCGAAGACAACTTGCTGCAGGCCAATCCTCGCGATACCGAAATCATGGCCCGCATCGGCGACATCTATGCCGACCGCGAACTGTTCGCGCAGGCCGCTCCGTACTGGGAGCGCATCCCGCAGGTCGCTCCCGGCGAGGCCGGCGGATATGTGGAAGCGGCCACGATCTATTGGGACTATTACGATTTCGACAACGCTCTCCGCGTGCTGAATCAGGGCCGCGATCGCCTGCGCGATCCGAATCTTTATTCGTATGAAGCGGGCGCGATCTACGAGAACAAGCGCGACTATGCTCACGCCATCGAAGAATACGTTCGGGGATCGGTCAGCGGCCCTCCAAACTCGCCCGCTGAACTGAGGCTGCTTGCGCTGGCGCGCCGCCCCAAGTTCCGCGACCTGGTCGATCAGGCGACCGCCAGAATCGCCACGTTGCCGAATCCGTCGTCACCCAACCCATCGTTACCCAATGAGTCAGTGCCCGCCGTGTTTCTACGCGTGAAAGTGCTGGAAGCTCAGAACCGCAGGCCGGAGATGGAAGCGCTCCTCGACTCGATCGCCACCAGCGCAACCTCGATCGAACAGGCGCAGAACATCGAGAATCTGGCGCAACAGAAATCGCTCGAAACCGTTCGCCAGCACGCGCTGGAAAAGCAAGCTGCGCTCACCACCGACCCCGTGACTCGCCTCCAACTCCGTTACGCCGCGATCCAGTTGTACGAAGGGCGGAAGGACTTCACGTCGGCAGAGAAGAATGTCGCAGCGCTTTATCGTGAGAATCCCAAGATTCTTGGAGTCGTTCGTTCGACGGTCGATTTCTACTGGCGCACGAAGAACTATCCGCAGGCGATTTCCGTCCTCCTGCAGGCCGCCAAAGACGCCTATCCCGAGCTGAGCCAGCAGTTCACTTATGAGGCTGCTCGCAAATCGACCGATGCGAGGCAGTATCACCAGGCGCGCGATCTGCTCACCCAGCTTCTGAAAGATTCTCCTTACAATGCTGAATATCTCGCTGCCATGGCGGATGCATACGCGCAGGCGGGAGACGATCACGGTCTCCAGCAATTCTACGCCGACAAAATTGCGCTCTTCCGCAACGCGCCAGTTCCAACGGATGCGCGCAAATCCCAGATTGCCGCCTTGCGTCGTGGCCTAATCCCGGCGCTCACGCGCATGAAGGACTACACGGGCGCAGTCGACCAGTACATCGAGCTGATCAATAATTTTCCGGAAGACGACGTGCTCGCGACCGAGGCCGCGCTGTACGCGCTCCGCTATCAGCGCCAGCAGCAACTCGTGGACTTCTACGTCAAAACGGTGATCCAGTCCCCGCGCGATTACCGTTGGTCCACGGTGCTGGCCCGCATCCAGACCAATCTCGAAAACTATCCGGCTGCGATCGATGTCTATGCCAAGGCGATTGCCATCCGCCCCGACCGGGTCGATCTCTACACCGCGCGAGCCGGACTCGAAGAGCGCCTGATGCGCTTCGACGATGCCGCCTCCGATTACGAACGCATCTATCAGCTTGCGTATAAAGATCCGCAGTGGATGGAGAAGGTCGCCGCAGTTCGCGCCCGCCAGGGCAATGAAAAAGAAGTGGTCGCCGCCCTGCAAGCGGCACTGATCGACGGCCGTCCGGAAAACGCCGCTAACTACTTCGAAGTTGCGAGTCGTCTCGAATCCTGGGGCATGCTCACCGAGGCTCGCACCTTTGCCGAACGCGGAATCAAGACCGCCGGGCCGGACCTGCTCGCTGCCGTGGAGAATCACGCTGGCGCAAAAACCTACGTCCGCATTATGAGTCGCTTGCGGCAGCACGAGCAGGCCTGCGTCATCATGCAGAACGCTCTCGCGGACGCCTCTTCAAATTTGCCCGTTCTCAAAGAGCAAGTCGAGAAACAGGGAATCGCGGCGGTCACCGACGCCCAGTGGCGCGAGCGAGTACGCCAAACCCGCATCAACACTGCTCGCAACGGCATGGCTGCCGTTCTCGAAGAAATGGGAGGCACGGTCAAGACCTACTTCACACCGGAGGAGCGGGTGGCTTTCGCCAGCTTTGCCGAATCAAAGCGCAACGGCATGAATGCTGCCGACCTCGAAAAATTTGCGATTCCTCTGGCCGAACGCGCCGCGCTCTCCGACCAGGAATCTCGCTGGCGCTTCGAGTTGCTGATGCAGCAGGCAGGGCTGCCGAATTACTACGCCAACGCTCAGCCCTTCATCGAACTGCAGCGGCGGCGCAGCCGCTTCGCCGAACTCGGTCCGCAGATGGAGCAATTCGCAAAAGGAGTGCCAGCGACTCTGCGGACCACCCCCTTGCTCGCCGCCGCCGATGCCTATCGTTCCGCTGGCGACGAACAGAACGAACTGCGCGTGCTCTCCAGCATTTCCGCTTATCATCTGGATAACGCCCGGCAGCAGCGCCTCTTCCAATTGCTCCTGGCGCGCCAACCGCAGGAACTCGTCGGGATTGCTTCGACCTGGAATCGTCCGGAGGGCGAGAAAGCCGCCGATTTTGTTGTTGCCAGCGGGGACGCCGGCTTGTCGCACGCCGTCGTCCAAGCTCGCGGGCAACTTCGCCCGGCAGTCTGGACCAAGTCCTATAACGCGCTGGTTGGACTTTATTTTGCCGAGTCTACCGCTGACGTAAACAACGCTTTTCTCGGCGCCCTCGGCAACAACACCATCGCAGAGCGGCTCGCCACGCATGTCGATCGCGCGCAGCAACTCGCCGGCAATACATGGTTCTACTACGGCTCGTGTTACGGCGAATACCTGGGTACAGCCAAACTAGGTAATCCAGAGGACTTCCTGCCTGCAATTCTCGAGCAGAGCCCGGCCACGCCTTCCGGATACCTGACATTGGCCGACTACTACGCCGGAGCCGGTGACACGCAACGAGCGATTGCCGATTACAACCACACTCTTGAACTTTCGCCCAACCGAGCCGAGGTCTACGACAGTCTTGCCGTCGCCTATTACAAGCAAGGCGATCGCGCCGCCGCTCTGGCCCAGTGGAAACAGGCCTTCGCCGTGCTCTCCAAGCAACTCGACAGCGCCCATGTTCCAGAAAGTTTCTGGACTGACTTCGGGCGCACCTGCGATCAACTCCGCACTCGGCGCCTCTACGCTGAACTCAAGCCCGACGCCGACGCCATCATCCGCAACTACCTCCGCCGGAACGGCAATTGGCGCTCGAACGCTCTGCTGCAACCCGTGTACGCGGCCGTCGGCGACCCTGCATCCGCGACCGCATGGCTTTTGGATATTTCCTCGGCGGCGCCGGACGCGACACTGATCCTTTCCGATGTCGCCGACGCTTCCTGGATCCCGCTTGCCGAGCGCGCGCCGATCTATCAGCGCATTCTTGAGTTGAAGCAGGATGCCCTTGGCAAGCTCGCTGGACTCGAACGCGACAACGCCCAGCAAGAGATCGACTCCTGGCAAGTGCGTTGGATCACGCACCTCGTCCATACAAAAAAGTACGCGCAAGCCGCCGATGCCATAGCTCGTTTGCCGAAAGAGACTCGCGATGCAAGGGCAGCGGCTCTCGTTCCGCTCGACCTACGGGTGGCCGCGCAACTGGGAACGCTGGACCAGAAAATCGCCGGGTATCGCGACCAACCCCAAACAGTTCCGGTTTCGGCCATCCTCCGCGCCGCCGCTCGCCAGCTCTTCGAGAACGGTGACAAGCAGTCCGCGCGCAAGATCCTCGAATTCGTTTTTGCTCGCGAAATCGATGAACATCAGCTCGGCACCGCCAACTTTCTTGGTCTCGCCGAGATCCGCGTCGCCTCGGGAGATACTCCCGGCGCCCTCGATCTACTTCGCCGCCTGGTGGTAGTCGTCGGGAATCCTTTCGAGAATCTCGATCCCGCGGCCGCGCTGTTGGAGAAATCCGGTCACAACGCGGAAGCCATCGAGTTTCTCGATCAGCTCGTCAAATCGGCGCCGTGGGATGCTTCCTACCGTTTGCGCCTGGCCAAGGCTAGAATCGCCGCTGGTCAGGATATCGCAGCGTCCGAGGCCGTCCTTTCGTCGATCGCCTCGGGATCGAACGCTACTTACGATCTCCGGATCAAGGCGGCACTTGCGCTCGCCGGACGGCCCCACTCCGATCTTGGGAGTGGCGAACTGAACCTGCTTGCCAGAAATCCCGCCGCCATCTCCGCAACTGCGGCAGACAACTTCTACTTCTACGAAGCTCGCATCCGGGCGGCACAGAATACGGCGGATTTGCAGACGAAGATCCAATTGCTCAGTCATTGCGTCATCGACTTTCCGCGCCGCGACGAAGCTCGCGTCCCGCTGTTCATGGCCTCGGCGAGCATGCGGTCCGACGAATTTGCCCTCGCCGTTCTCGAACCGCTGCTCCAGACGCAATTCCTCGGACGATATGTTTCCAGAGCCGGAACGGAAGCCGAAGCCGAAGACGAACAGATCGTCAGTTCCGATGTCGGCGAAGAAGACAACGGCACAGAGCCAAATTTCACGGCCAACGCGGCCTCGGCGCTTTCTCGCGATCAGCAAGTGCAAGTGGCCGAGAGCATTGGCGACACGATGACGCGCCTCAATCGGCTCGCGGATGCTGCCTCCTATTTCGAAATCGCGCGCCGTGCCGAGAGTTCGCCCGCGGCTCGCAAGCAACTCGCCCACAAGATCGCAGCCGCCAGGGCCGAATTGCGTATCCAGCGTCAAAATGCAGCCCGCCAGCCGCTTCTGCACGAAGCTCTGGAGCAGGATCGTGTTGTTCGCCCACGGCTCGTGGCTCGCGCCGCACCAGCACCGAAAACCGCGGCCGTCAAAGCAGGTCTGGAGCAAGGAGGCATGAAGCAATGAAACGCGTCGTTATCTTCTTCGCGATCGCTCTGGTGTGTGCGGCAGTCGGCCGTGCGGCTTACCAGGCCGCTGTCTCACCAGAGCCGCCGCTTTCTAAGTACGTTCCCGCCGGCTCGCTTCTCTATTTGGAGGCGCAGGACTTCTCCTCGTTGCTCGCGGACTGGAATTCCTCCGCGCAGAAACAGCAATGGATCGCAACCAGCAATTATGAGGTCTTCTCCCGGTCGCGCCTGTTTCTTCGCCTCAAGGGAGCGAGCGATCAATTCGCCGCTGCTGCCGGAGTTCCCCCAAACATGAATTTCCTTTCGCAGGTTGCCGGAACCCGCAGCGCTCTGGCTCTGTATGACATCGGAAACCTGGAGTTCCTCTACGTGACCTACCTGCCGTCGGCGAAGTCCATGCAGACGACCCTCTGGCAAACGCGAGCGAAGTTCGAGCCGCGCAGTGCTGGCGGAGTAAGCTTTTACGTTCGCCGCGATCCGGAATCGCAGAAGGAAGTCGCTTTCGCAGTTTCCGGCGACTACCTGTTGCTGGCGACGCGGGAAGATCTTCTGGCGGGTGCTCTGCAATTGATGTCGGGAAGCCAAGACCGCACGAAAGATCGCACCATCGAATCCGAGCCGTGGTGGTCGCAATCGGTCGCTTCCGCCGGACCGGCGGGCGATCTCCGCATGGTGATGGACCTCGAGAAGATTGTTCCAAGCCCGTACTTCCGCACCTACTGGGCCCAGCAGAACATTACGGACATGAAGCAGTACTCCGCTGCGGTTTCCGATTTGTTCCGTTCCAGCAAGCAGTACCGCGAGGAGCGCGTCCTGATTCGAAAGACTCAGCCGCCCCCGATAATTGCCGGAGGATTGGAGGCGGCCGCCGACTTGGTTCGCCTGATTCCAGAAAGCGCGGGCATCTACGAAACCAAAGCGTATCCTTCCGCCGACTCTTGCTTTGACCTAATTGAAACGAAGCTCCTGGCGCCGCATCTCGGCCCCGCGCCTCCTTCTGAAATTGCTCCCCAGGTGCAACTGACCTCGGGAGAAACTGGGACCGGCTCCGATCTTGAGACTCGCATCGATCGGCCCGCCGTCGAGCGCCCCGTCACGCCGCAGAGCACATCGGCTCTGAAAGAGCTGTTCGACAAAACTCAGATCCTCGCGTCGCTCCAGGTGCAATCGACCGGGCGCGACCAGTCTGGAGTCTTCATACGAATGCACTCCGCCATTGTTCTGGCTGCGGCCTCCGACTGGGATGAGGCCGCCGTTCAGTCCGCATTGACCGGCTTCGTCCGCCCCGGTCTCACCGCCAGCGAGCATGGAGTTGCTTGGCAGCAGAAGTCCGGCTACTCGGAACTCGATGGCTTGTGGCCGCTCACGGCTTCCGTCCGGGGAAAGTATCTGCTGGTGGCCGATGATCCTGCCTTGATCGAGGCTATGCTGGCGAACTTCAACCACAAGCCGGATGTCAAAGCTGCTGTCTTCGTCGCCGGCTTCAATCACGAACGCGAGCGGGCGAATTTCGCCCGCTTCTCCGGCGTGGTCGACCGGCCCAGCCTGGCGCAATCCAATATGCCCGGCATGGACCGGCAACCGCAATTCTTTTCCGAGAACATGGCCAGCCTCAGCTCAACACTTTCCGGCATTTCCGCGGAGAGAATCATGGTGCGCGTCGACGAAGATAAAGTCCTGCAAACGGTTACCTACGAATGGTCCAGATAAGAATCGTCGCGCTGCTGCTGATCGCGGGCCTGTGCGCGTTGTCTCCTTCCGGCGGGCACGCGCAGAGTTCCGGCAGAAGTCGCGCGGATGGCCGCGCAGACGATCCCACGACTTCGCTGTTTGCTCAATCGGCCAGCCAGTCGCTGAATCGCGATTTTCCGGGTGACGACATTTCGTTTCTTCTGCTTGATGCCTGCACCGGCGCGGTACTTGCCTCGCGCTGGGAGCATCCCGCGACGCCGATTCCTCTTGGCTCACTTGTCAAGCCTTTCACCGCGCTGGCCTACGGTGAGCTGCACGAATTCAAATACCCGGGGCACATTTGCCGTGGGACGAGCACTGGCTGCTGGCGTCCTCGCGGACACGGCGCCGTCGATCTGACTTCCGCCATCGCATACTCCTGTAACTCCTATTTCCGCATGCTCACGGCCAATATGAGCGCAGCGGAAGTCGCTCCGGCCGCAGCCCGCTTCGGTCTGCAGCCTCCCGCTCCCGGAATCTCCGGGCGCGCTCTCGCCGGTCTCGGCAGTCAAGGTCCCGACGATCATGGTCTCGGCGATCAATGGTTGATCTCGCCGCTGAGTATGGCGCGTGCTTACCTGGAACTGATTCGTCGTCGCGATCAACCTGGGGTGGCGCTGATACTTAGCGGAATGGCGCAGTCCGCGCGGCAGGGAACTGGCGCTGAGGTCGGTCGCGCTCTCCCACATTCCGATGCCCTCGCCAAAACGGGCACCGCGCCGTGCACTCACGCGAGACACGCTCCCGGCGACGGCTTCACCATCGTGTTGGCGCCGGTCGAGCAACCGCAGATTCTGCTCATGGTTCGCGTTCACGGTGTCCCGGGAGCGCAAGCCGCCAGAACCGCCGGACAAATGTTGCGCCGCATCGAGCCATGAGCTGTCGCGTGCGAATGAGAATGCAGATGAAAGCGCGAACGAGAGTGCGAATGAAAGCGCGAATCAAAGTCGCGATCGGGTTCGGCGCACTGATGTTGGCGAGTCCGCTCGCGCTCGCAGAGGACGTTCGCATCGGCGTGCTTGGCCTCTTCCACCCTCGCCAATTCACCGTCAGTGCGGCGGACGGCACCGCGATCATCGTACACGCTGGACAAGAAACGTTCGTGCTGGAAAGAAGCTCTGGCGCACACGTCGCCGAAATCCGCGCCCTTGGAAGCATGATGGTTGTTCGAGTGGGAACTCACGTTGTGCATACTCCCAAACTCACCGCCACCGGTAGGGCGAGCGGCCCGGCAGATTTTGTCCTGGCCGTTCCCGGAAAGATCGCGCGCCACTACCGGGGAACACTCGAACTGAAGCCGGTTTCCGGCGCTCTTGTTGCGGTTGTCGGTATGGATCTCGAAACAGCAGTCGCCTCCGTAGTGGCGGCGGAAAGTTTATCGGGTGCGCCTCCTGAGGCACTGAAAGCGCAGGCTGTCGCCGCGCGTTCCTACTTCGTCGCTGGCAAAGGCCGCCATTCCGGATTCGATTTCTGCGATACCACGCGCTGTCAGTTTCTGCGCGAGCCGCCTGGGCGCGGCAGCGCCGCCGAAGCCGCGTCCGCCACTCGCGGCTTGGTAATGGTCTACCAGTCTCAACCCTTCGCCGCGATGTACACCCGCAGTTGCAGCGGTCGAACTCGCACACCCGTCGAACTCGGCCTCTCTCCGGGTAACTATCCTTACTATTCTGTCGATTGCAAGTATTGCCGCGAGCACCCATCGCATTGGCAGAGCCGAATCTCCGCGTGCGACGCCTCCACCGTGCGCAGTTCCGATGAAGCGGCGCGTTTGAAAATGGACCGCCGTCTAGGCTGGCGTACCGTTCCCAGCAACAGCTTCGCCAAGCGAAGCGAAGGCGATCGGGTTATTCTTGAAGGTACTGGCGAGGGACACGGCATCGGGCTCTGCCAGTCGGGAGCCAGGGCCATGGCGGAAGAAGGTGCAAGTTTCCAGCAAATTCTCAGCCACTACTACCCAAATGCAACCGTCGTCAGCCTCGAACGCGCCGCCTCTTCTCGCTAGTTCCTTCATGAACGATCGATCGCGCTCGTTCGCTGGTTCGCGCGCAACACGCAACGGTTTGATACGAGTCAGACTTCTTGATAACGTTTTGTGTGTGCTGTACAACACGAGTGCGATCGAGGTTAAGCGGTTGTGCACGCGCGTAAGTGGTCCCAGCGAACCAGCGCTTGCGGCAAATCTTCATGCATAACACGAATCTAGCGGTCGAAAATCACGCCCATGATCTGGGGCAAAGATTCATCCAGCTATTTGGAGGATCTCCGCGCATTTACCAGGCGCCGGGACGGGTCAATTTGATCGGTGAACACACCGATTACAACGATGGGTTCGTCATGCCCGCGGCGATCGGTTTCTGTACCCGGGTTTCCATTGCGCCACGCCATGACCGGAAACTCGTGATTCATTCCGAAAATTACTCCGAGCAGGTCGAGTTCGATCTCGATCGTTTGCCAGCCGCGCGCGCCCGGCACTGGAGCGATTATGTTATTGGTGTTGTACAGATGCTGGTGCGGTCCGGTAAGAATCTGGGCGGGGCCAACCTGTTGGTGGACGGGAATGTGCCACTGGGTGCGGGATTGAGTTCCTCCGCTTCGATTGAAGTAGCGGTCGGTTACGCGCTGCTCGATCTAGGCGATCGGGCGCTGGATCAAACTGAGCTTGATCGAACCGAGATCGAACGACCTAAGGATGACCGGACCAATATCGACCGGACCAAGCTCGCCTTGCTCTGCCAGCAGGCGGAAAACGAGTTTGTCGGCGCGCGCTGCGGAATCATGGATCAATTTGTTGCCAGCCACGGGGAGCACGGGAAGGCTCTGCTGCTCGATTGCCGCTCTCTTGAATACCGGCTTTTACCCGTGCCTGGTGATGTGGCGCTGGTGATCTGTAACACGATGGTCAAACACAGCATGGCCAAAGGTGAATACAACCAGCGCCGCGCCGAATGCGAAGCGGGTGTGCGCGGTCTGTCGAAGCATTTGCCGAATGCGCGGGCATTGAGGGACGTGACGCCAGAGGATCTGGAAGCCTACGGGCGCGAATTGCCGGATGTAGTTATGCGGCGCTGCCGCCACGTAATCGGCGAAAACGCGCGTGTCCTCCAGGCAGCGGCAGCGCTTGAACTTGGGGACTTGCAGGCATTCGGGAACCTGATGCGCGAGTCGCATCGCAGCCTGCGCGACGATTTTGAGGTGAGTTGTTCCGAGCTCGATTTGATGGTGGAACTCGCTGAGCAAGCGGAGGGCGTTTACGGAACGCGAATGACGGGAGGCGGTTTTGGCGGTTGCACCATCGCGCTGGTCCAAGTCGATTGCGTCGAAGCGTTCAAGCGGACGGTGCAGGAAGGATATGAACGCTCGACCGGCTGCAAACCGGAAATTTATGTTTGCTCCGCTGCCGATGGGGTTGGCCGGCTGGCCTAAGAAAGTAGCCTGAGAAACGGGTGCGAATCGAATGAGGGTTCTAGTTACAGGGGGAGCGGGTTACATCGGCAGCGTGGTTGCCGACGAGCTATTGCAGGCCGGACACCAGGTTGTCGTTTTCGATAACCTGAGCCGCGGCTATCGCCAGGCCGTTCCGAAAAGCGCCGAACTGGTAGTGGGTGACTTGGCGGATCGCGAGCGCCTTGACCGGCTATTGCGGTCTCGCGCGATTGATGCCGTCATGCATTTTGCGGCGCTGATCGAAGCGGGAGAGTCGATGAAGGCTCCCGAGCAATTCTTCCGCAACAACACCGCGAATGCGCTGACGCTGCTCGAAGCGATGCTCGCGGCGCGCGTGAAACGGTTCGTCTTCTCATCGACGGCGGCGCTGTTCGGGAATCCCGAGCGCACTCCGATTGAGGAGGACGATCCCGTCCATCCCAGCAATGCCTACGGCGAATCGAAGCTGCTGGTGGAGCGAATGCTGGCGTGGTTCCATCAGATTCACGGCCTTCGCTATGCCAGCCTGCGATATTTCAATGCTGCCGGCGCGCCCAGTCCGGACAAAGGCGAAGCGCACCAACCGGAGACGCATCTGATCCCCCGAATTCTGCAAGTCGCCCTTGGCCGTGCGGAGCACGTGAACATTTTCGGCACGGACTACCCCACGTCCGACGGCACCTGCATCCGCGATTACATACACGTCAGCGATCTCGCGTTAGCACACCTGCGAGCCCTCCACGCGCTCGAGAATTCGAGTCCGCTGATCTACAACCTGGGCAACGGGCAGGGCTTCAGTGTGCGCGAGGTGGTCGAAGTGGCGCGGAAAGTCACCGGGCATCCGGTTCCGGTGATCGGGGCGCCTCGCCGTGCGGGAGATCCAGCAGTGCTGATTGCCAGCTCGGAAAAAATTCGGCGCGAGCTGGAATGGCAGCCGAGACTCCCGGATTTGAAAGCAATTGTTGAAAGCGCGTGGCAGTGGCATCGCACGCATCCTGACGGATACGGGAACCTGGCGGATGATGGTTCTCGACTCAAATGAAAATGGCAAACATCAAACTTAGTCAATGAACTTCTCTGAGCTTGCATCGCAACCGCATTGCCGCTTCAATCCGCTGACCCGCGAATGGGTGCTGGTGTCGCCGCATCGCACACAAAGGCCGTGGCAAGGACAGGTCGAAGACGTTCCAGAGGAAGCGCTCTCAGCTTACGATCCCACCTGCTACCTTTGCCCCGGCAATAGTCGCCCTGCGGGCGTGAGGAACCCCGCCTACACGGAGACTTTTGTTTTTGAGAATGATTTTGCGGCGCTGAAGCCCGATACGCCCGCCGGTGAAATTGAGGAGAGAGGACTTCTGATTGCCCGCAGCGAAACTGGGCGCTGCCGGGTGGTGTGCTTCTCGCCAAGACACGATCTCACGATGGCCCGCATGAGTGTGCCGGAACTGCGGCGATTGGTTGATACCTGGGCGCGCGAGTTTTCGGTACTTGCAAGCGATCCGCGCATCCGCTCGGTGCAGATCTTCGAGAATCGCGGGGCGATGATGGGATGCAGCAATCCCCATCCTCACGGGCAGATCTGGGCCAACGAAACTTTACCCAATGAATTGGTGAAGGAACTGGCCGCGTTTGGGGAGTACGGGCAATTGCACGGCACGACTCTGCTGCACGATTACCTGGAACTGGAGCTGAAGAAACAGGAACGGTTGGTGTGTGCCAACGACCATTTCGTGCTGCTGGTGCCGTTCTGGGCAGTGTGGCCCTTTGAGACTCTGCTCGTCAGCCGGAGATGCGTATCGGCTCTCGATGAACTGAATGACGAGGGGCGCACTGCTCTGGCCGGGATACTCCGGCAAGCCACCATTCGTTACGATAATCTATTTCGCACGTCGTTTCCTTACACGATGGGTTTTCATCAACGGCCTACCGATGGCGGGGACTATCCTGAATTTCACTTGCATGCGCATTTCTATCCGCCCCTGCTGCGCTCGGCGACGATCAAGAAATTTATGGTTGGCTACGAGATGCTGGCCATGCCGCAGCGGGACATCACCGCTGAAACCGCGGCGCAGTGGTTGCGCGATGTGCCAGCCCAACATTATCTGGAGCTGACGCCTGCCGCGCCCTAAACGGATTGACCTGGCAGCGCTCCGGGATCGGGCGGACGAGAGCGAAAGTTCCATTGTCAGTTTGCCGTGAACGATCTCGGACTGCACGTCATCCGCCAGCCAGAGCATGGGCAGCAACCTGGACTTCCGATAATTCGTGTTCATCTCTGATAGGATTCACTTTCTTCATTATTGCTAGAGGATTGCCACTGTGGTGAGCAACGAAAAAGCTGGCTACAACCGCTTCCTCCTGCTGGTAGCGGGATTCGGCGGTTTGCTGTACGGCGTGGATGTTGGCATTATTGCGGGCGCTTTGCCTTATCTGGAGGCGACCTCTGGGTTGAATGCGGGCCAGCTTTCCATCGTCGTCGCCGCCGTTCTTCTCGGCAGCGTGATCTCAACCCTGTTTGCGGGCGCGCTGGCGGACTGGATGGGACGCAAGCCGCTGATGGTCCTCAGCGGACTGCTGTTTGTCTGCAGCATTCCCATCATTGCGCTCTCGCGTGGATATGAATCGTTGGTTATTGGCCGCCTCTTACAGGGCATCAGCGCCGGCCTGATCGGGGTGGTTGTCCCGCTGTATCTGGCGGAGTGCTTGTCTGCGGCGACCCGCGGCAAGGGAACGGGCATCTTCCAATGGCTGCTGACTCTCGGCATCGTGACGGCGGCCATCGTTGGCATGTACTTCAGTTTTCGCGTAGCAGAGGTGGCGAGGCTGGGCGATCCCGCGCGGCTCTTCGCCTTCAAAGACACGGCTTGGCGCAGTATTTTCTGGGTTTCGCTGCCCCCCGGCATCTTGTTTGTGATCGGCAGCTTCATGGTGTCCGAGTCGCCGCGCTGGCTGTTTCGCCGAGGGAAAAGTGATGCCGCCTACGCCGCGCTTCTGCGCTCGCGCACTACCGAGCAAGCGGATGTCGAGCTTGCGGAAATGGAACAGGTTTCTGCCGCTGAGAAAGCGAAAACCTCGACCGGAGCCAAGGTCAGGGAATCGCTTTTACGCCGAAAATACGTGATTCCGTTTGTGCTGGCCTGTGTCATTCTCGCGTGCAATCAAGCCACCGGCATCAACTCCATCATTGGATATAACACCAACATCCTTTTGCAGAGTGGTCTTTCCGATCTCCAGGCGCATTGGGGCTATGTCATCTTCACAGTCATTAACTTTCTAATGACGATCGGCGGCGTGCTGCTGGTCGACCGCAAGGGGCGCAAGTTCCTTCTGTCGGTGGGAACGGCCGGGATTATTCTGTCGCTCGTTTGCACTGGAGTGCTCTTCCGCCAGACGGAACGCTTGCGCGTGGATTCCAGAAGCGCGGTCCAGTCCATGGTCACAGAGGACCAGAAGATCACCCTCACCTATAACCAGGAGCTGGCCGAGACACTGCTGGGCCCGGCCGGAGACGCGACCCAGCGAACCTCCAGCCGTCCCACTTCTTTGGTCGTTATCTATTCTTATGGGGACTTCCGCGCCGCGACTAAGGCCGCGCGTTCCGACGACACCGCCGCGGCGCCGATCGAAATCACGCGTGAAAGCTGTGTGCCCGCCAACAAAGTGGTGGCGTTCTTTCGGAATCCCTTCGGCAATCTCGATGCCGCGCGCCGGGCTCCGCTGAGAATCGACAATGCACTGATCACTCCCTTGCCCAGCCAGCGCAGCGGAATGTGGGTCGCTATCACGCTTTTTGTGTTCATGGCGTTTTACGCCGTAGGGCCGGGAGTATGCGTCTGGCTGGCGCTTTCCGAACTGATGCCGACCCGTATCCGCTCCAACGGCATGAGCATCGCTTTGTTGCTCAACCAGGCGGTTTCCACCGGCATTGCCGCCGTATTTTTGCCGACCGTCGGCAAGCATGGTTACGCGGCCATGTTTTTTGGCTTTGCCGCCTGCACCGTAATTTACTTGATCACGGCGGCGGTGTTCCTGCCGGAAACGAAAGGGAAAACGCTGGAAGAAATCGAAGCGCATTTTGAGGGAGCAGGCGGAAAGTAAAAAATAATTCCTGCACTGCTTGTTGCGTCGCCTTGGTGGTGGCTTGAACCTCGTCTTGAACTATGATTTCGACTATGTTTACCAGTTGGTACTGGTGGGGGTACCCCCCTCCCCCCTATCTATTAAAATCATCGACTTACGGGGAAATTTCCGCCAGGTCTTTGGTTTCAAAGGAGTTAACTTACAAAGTATTCATAACAAAGGAGTTATCGGCAACTTTTTGGGGCCTTAGCCTTTAGAATCAAGGAGTTGGACTTACTAAGTCGCGCAAAATCCAGATTTCAAAGAACTTAGAATAAAATTCGGTGCGGCCGCTCTGGGCTGCAACGCTAGTTCTATTATAGCTTGTGATGTCAAGTGGGGATTGTCGGTGCTTCCCGGCAATCGAATCGGCAGCCGACGAACGTCCCCGCCCAAGCGAAGCTTGGATGGGGCACCGTCCAGAGTTAGAAAGGTAGGGCGGGCCACCCGCCCTCACCGCGTTGCCAGCACGTGCTGCAGGCCCTTGACGGCGCGCATGTATTGGGCGCGTTCGAAGGCTCCGGGATCGGGGCATTTGAGCTGGCTCATGCTGCCTTGCATCTGGTGGACAGACTCATACTCGTGCTCTTCCATCCATTCGCGAATGCCTTGTTCCACATGACTTAGATGGCCGATTCCATTGCGTAACAGAGCGGAGCAAAGCATCGTCACATCGGCACCGACCATGAGCAGTTTGATGACGTCATCGGGGCCATAGACGCCGCTGGTCGCAGCTAAGTTGGCCTTGATGCGGCCATAGAGAATGCCGACCCAAGTTAGGGGCAGACGCAACGCCTGCGGCGTGCTGAGCAGCACTTTGGGTTTAATTTCCAATTCGTCCAGGTCGATGTCGGGCTGATAGAAGCGGTTGAACAACACCAGAGCGTCTGTGCCCAACTGGTCGAATTGCTTTGCCGTATGGGCTAAATTGCTAAAAAACGGACTGAGTTTGGCGGCCACCGGAATGTGAACCGCAGTCTTTACTTCCCGGATAATGTCGGTATATATCTTCTCTACCTCGGGGCCGGAGATCTCGGTATCGGTCGGAATGAAGTAGAGATTGCACTCGATGGCGTCGGCTCCGGCTTGCTCGATCTGCTTGGCAAACTTGGCCCAACCGCCCAGGGTCGCGCCGTTGAGGCTGGCTATGATCGGAATGTCCACCGCGTCTTTGGCTTTGCGAATGTGATCGAGATAGCCTTCAGGTCCGGTGTGGAATTCGCTGGACTGGGGAAAGTAAGTAAGCGACTCGGCAAAGCTTTCCGTGCCGGCGTTGAGATGGAGTTCAAGATCGAGGGCTTCCTGATGCAGTTGCTCCTCGAACAGGGAATAGAGCACAACGGCCGAGGCGCCGACATCTTCAAGGCTGCGGATGCCGCTGATTTCCTGCGAGAGCGGGGATGCGGAGACGACCAGCGGCGTGCGCAACTTCATGCCTAGATATTTCGTGCTTAGATCCATGATGGTTCCTCTTTGTAATATGAGCCGTGTAGTCTGAGCCGCTATTTTTCCGTTTCTACTGGCACAACTGGAGCCGCAACCTGCTCTGGTTTGCGCTGCGCCAGATACTCGTACAGATGATAGCGAGTCTCAGCATCCTGCTGCGCCTCCTGCCACAGAAGTTTGGCGTGTTCAGGGTTGCTCTTGAGCAGCATCTTGAAGCGCGTTTGCTGCTGCAGGAAGTCCCGAACTTTGCGTGTGGGGGTGCGGGAATCGAGTGTTAACGGATTCTCACCGGCGAGAGTACGCTCCGGATTGTAGCGATAGAGCAGCCACTGTCCCGAATCCACCGCGACTTTCTGGTCCGACATGGCCGTGGTCATGTCGATGCCGTGCGCGATGCAGTGCGAGTAGGCGATGATGATGCTGGGGCCGTCGTAGGCTTCGGCTTCGAGGAAGGCCTTGAGCGTGTGCTCGTCTTTGGCGCCCATGGCGACGCTGGCCACATAGACATTGCCGTAACTCATGGCCATCATCCCCAGGTCTTTCTTTTTCCCCGGTTTGCCTCCTGCCGCGAACTTGGCGACTGCGCCCCGTGGCGTGGATTTCGAGGCTTGGCCACCGGTGTTGGAATAGACCTCGGTGTCGAGCACCAATAGGTTCACGTTGCGTCCGCTGGCGATCACATGATCGAGGCCGCCGTAGCCAATGTCATAAGCCCAGCCGTCGCCCCCGACGATCCAAACACTCTTCTTTACCAGCATGTCGGCGAGCGCCAGCAGTTGCTTGGCTTCGGGGGAATTCAGACCCTGCAGTTTTTCCTTCAGCAGCTCGACGCGCTGCCGCTGCTCGAAAATGTCGGCCTCGTCTTTCTGCGGTTGCGCCAGCAAAGCGGTAACGAGCTCTTCTCCGATCGATCCAGATAGACGGCGCACCAACTCATGCGCGAATTCGGTCTGCTTGTCGATGGAGAGGCGGAATCCCAGGCCGAACTCGGCATTGTCTTCAAACAGGGAATTCGACCAAGCCGGCCCGCGGCCGTCGGCATTCTTAGACCACGGCGTCGTCGGCAGGTTGCCGCCGTAGATCGAGGAGCAGCCGGTCGCATTGGCGATCACGGTCCGATCTCCAAAGAGCTGAGACACCAGCTTCAGATACGGCGTCTCGCCGCATCCGGAACAGGCTCCCGAAAATTCAAACAGCGGCTCTTGCACCTGTTGCTGGCGGATCGTAGTGGTCTTGATCTTCCGGCGATCGAACTCGGGAATCTTGAGGAAGAATTCCCAGTTCTCGCGCTCCGGCTCGCGCAGCGGAGGTTGCGCCACCATGTTGATCGCTTTCAGGCGGGTCTCGCTCTTGTTCTTCACGGGACAGATATCGACGCAAATGCCGCATCCGGTGCAGTCTTCGGGCGCAACCTGGATCGTGTACTTCTGGCCCAGCCAGTCTTTATCCTTATCGCGCACCTCGGTCGATTTGAAAGTTTTGGGCGCACCCTCCAGATGCTTCGAATCGTAAACCTTGATGCGGAGCACGGCATGAGGGCAGACCATAGCGCACTTGCCGCATTGAATGCAGATCTTCGTATCCCACTCGGGAATCTCGAGCGCGATATTGCGCTTTTCCCATTTGGCGGTGCCGGTAGGAAAGGTGCCGTCTACTGGGAACGCGCTCACGGGAATCTCGTCGCCGTGGCCGGCGTAAATCACGCCGAGCACATCGCGCTCAAACTGGGGCGCCTGCGGAGAGAACGCGGGCGGCATTTCGATTTTGCTCGTGACTTTCTCGGGCACGCTGACTTCAAACAGGTGGGCCAGTGTTTCATCCACGGCGCGCAGGTTTTGCTGTACGACATCCTCACCTTTCTTGCCGTAGGTGTCGCGGATGGACTGGCGAATGGCTTCAATGGCCTCATCGCGAGGCAGAACCTTGGAGATGGCGAAGAAGCACGCCTGCATGATCGTGTTCATGCGCGAGCCCATGCCGGTGTCGCGAGCTACCTGATAGGCGTCAATTATGAAAAACCTGGCCTTCTTGGCGATCAATTGCGTCTGGACTTCGCGCGGCAAGTGGTCCCAAACATCATCCTTATTGAAAGGACTGTTGAGCAGGAAAACGCCGCCTGGAACCAGGGTGCTGAGCATGTCATAGCGCTCGAGGAAAATCCACTGATGGCAGGCCACGAAGTTGGCCTTCGAAATCAGGTAGCTGGAGCGGATCGGCTGCGGCCCGAAACGCAGGTGCGAAACCGTCATCGCGCCCGACTTCTTGGAGTCGTAGACGAAGTAGCCCTGCGCGTAGTTGTCGGTGTTTTCGCCGATGATCTTGATCGAGTTCTTGTTCGCGCCAACCGTGCCATCCGCGCCCAGGCCATAGAACATGGCTCGCACCATGTTGTCGGGCTCAATGGAAAAATCGGCATCGTAATCCAGACTCGTATGGCTCACGTCGTCTTGAATGCCAACGGTGAAGTGGTCTTTTATCTGAAGACCGGGCTTCGCCGCCGCCAGGTTGTCGTAAACGGCCTTGACCATCGCGGGCGTGAATTCCTTTGAGGAGAGACCGTAACGTCCACCGATGGTTTCCGGCGCGAGCTTCAGCGTTCCGTAGCCCAGCTTGATTCCTTCGTGAATCGCGTTGACCACGTCAAGATAGAGCGGCTCTCTGCCGGCGCCAGTTTCCTTGCTGCGATCGAGGACGGCAATCTTGCGTACGGTTGGGGGAAGCGCTTCGAGGAATCGCTTGACCGAGAACGGGCGGTACAGCCTGACTTTCAGCAAGCCAACTTTCTCGCCGCGCTGGTTCAGATAGTCCACCGTCTCGTGGGCGGTTTCTGCGCCGGAGCCCATCATGACGATCACGCGCTCGGCATCGGGCGCGCCCACGTAGTCGAACAGGTGATAGGAACGCCCCACCACTTGCGAAAACTTGTCCATAACTGCCTGGACTTTATCCGCGCAGGCGTCGTAGTAGGGATTGCAGGCTTCACGCGCCTGAAAGAAGACGTCGGGGTTCTGCGCCGTGCCGCGCAGCACCGGATGGTCGGGAGAAAGCGCTCGCTGCCGATGTTCGACGACATGATCCATATTGATGAGGGCGCGCATGTCGTCTTCGGTAACTATCTCGATTTTGTTTTCTTCATGCGAAGTGCGGAAGCCGTCAAAGAAATGCAAGAAAGGGATGCGGGTTTCGAGAGTGGCCGCATGAGCGATGAGCGCCAGATCCATGGCCTCCTGGACAGAGTTCGACGAGAGCATCGCGAATCCCGTGGTCCGGCAGAACATCACATCCGAGTGGTCGCCGAAAATTGAGAGGGCGTGGGTTGCAACCGTGCGCGCGCTGACGTGAAATGCCGTAGGCGTGAGTTCGCCCGCGATCTTGTTCATGTTGGGGATCATCAGCAGCAGACCTTGCGACGCAGTAAAGGTCGTGGACAAGGCTCCGGTCTGGAGCGCGCCATGAACCGCTCCGGCGGCGCCGCCTTCGCTTTGCATTTCGATCACGTGGGGCACGGTGCCCCAGATGTTGGGCACACCTTCCGACGACCATTGGTCTGCCCATTCGCCCATGTTCGACGACGGCGTGATGGGATAAATCGCGATGACCTCATTGAGACGGTAGGCGACATACGCGACTGCCTCGTTGCCGTCCATGGTCTTGAACTTACGCTTCATGACATCCCCTTCTGAATTTTTCGGTGATTCCTACGGACTGTTCTGAGGAACGGTCTTCTATAGAATGCCGGAACGAGGCGATATTGTCGGGAACATGGCTCACTGCGACGTGTGATCCCAGTCACAGGCGCGCAAGTGCCCGTGGCGAAAGTGAGACCGCACTCTTCAACTCTCAATTCCCCAGACTTTGTCGTCCCGAGCGAAGCGATTGATCTGCATTTTGCGGCGAACTGCAGATCCCTCGCATTCAGCTTCCCTCAGGAACGGGATGACAATTCATGAAAAGTGTCGCTCGCGCCCGCTCCGGGTTCGACTTTCACTACGCTCCCCTGAATCGTTCAGAGGTCTAAGAACGCCCGGACCGAAGTTAGGTCTTCGCTGGTGCGAACGCCAAAGCCAAGGCGCTTCATGATGACCTGCATCGCTACGTTGTCAGGCATCATTTCCGCGGACACCTGGCTTAATTTTTCCTCCCGGGCAATCTGGACGACACGGCGGAGCAATTCATTTCCCAACCCCAGATTTTGATACTGATCTGCGACCAGCACCGCGACTTCCGCTTCATTCTTGCCGTGAAGCCGGTTGATACGCCCAACGCCAATGATCCCGCGCTCTCCCGTGGCGGGATCGACGCGTTCGGCGACCAGGGCCATTTCGCGGTCGTAATCGCCGAAACAGATGCGCAACAGCCGCTCATGCGCCACTCGCTGGCTCAGGCTGAGGGAGCAGAAGTAGCGCAAATAGACAGTGCGATCGGAAAGCGTCTCGTGAAACTTAACCATCAACGGTTCGTCTTCAGGGCGGATGGGGCGGATGGTGACCTGATTTCCATTCTTCATTGTCCAGGACGAGACATACTGGAAGGGATAGGGACGGATCGCGGGCTTGGGCAACTGATCGAGGGTTACGGCGGGCCCGTGCAACACGACTCTGGCATCGAGGGCCAGCAGGTGGTCCGGTGAAGCCAGCAGGGGATTGATGTCAATTTCCGCAATCCAGCGCTGTTCGACCACCAACTGACTGAAGCGGACTAACAGGGCCTCCAGCGCCGCCATGTTGATTGGCTTGCGTCCACGGACTCCCTTCAGCGCGGTGAAGACCTTCGTCTGCTCCATCATTCTTTGCGCCAGCGTCGTGTTCAGTGGCGGAAGCGCCAGGGCGCGATCTCGATACACTTCGACAAGCTGGCCACCGGAACCAAACAGAATGACGGGCCCAAACTGCGGGTCCACGCTGCTGCCGAGGATCAACTCGTAGCCCTCGAGTTTCACCATTGGCTGCACCGTGACGCCGGAGAATTGGTCGCGGCCAACTTTCGCGGCCACGGAAGACTCGATGGCGCGATAGGCAGAGCGGACCGCCGCTTCATCTCGTAAGTTCAGTTTGACTCCGCCAACATCCGTTTTGTGCGTGATGGTTTCGGAATAAACTTTCAGCACAATCGGAAAGCCAAGTTTCAAAGCAATCGCGGCCGCCTCGTCCTCGCTGGCCGCAACGCGCGTCTCCACCGTGGGGATGCCGTAAAGCGATAACAACTGCTTCGACTCCAACTCGGTGAGCAACAAGCGGCCCTGCTTTCGCGAGTTCTGAATGATTTGCTCGACCTGATCGCGGGCTGCGTTCCCCAGCTCAGAGTCCTCGGCAAGGGTGGGAGTCTCGTAGAGTCCGCGCAGGTTGTAGGTGTAGCGCCACATATAGGTGAAAGCCCGCGCGGCGGTGTCGGGAAAAGGAAAGGTTGGAATGCCCGCCGAATTCAAGGCGGCTTCGCCGGCTGCAACGGAGTTCCCTCCCATCCAACTGGCCAGCACGGGCTTTCCAAATTGTTTAGCGTAAGGCTTCAAACCTTCTGCAATCTGCAAAGGGTCGGTCATGCCTTGCGGCGTAAGGATGACCAGGAGCCCATCGCTGTTTGGGTCTTGCGAAGCAATTTCGAGGGCGCGAGCATAACGCTCGGAATCCGCATCGCCGAGAACATCGATGGGATTGTTATGACTCCAGTGGGGCGGGAGGAACTCATCGAGGCGCTTCATGCTTTCCGGGGAAACTTCGGCCAATTCTCCGCCATTGTTCACCAGCGAGTCGGTGGCCAGGACTGCAGGCCCGCCGGCATTGGTCAGGATGGTAAGCCGCGGACCCTTGGGGCGGGGTTGTCTGCCGAGCACTTCCGCCATATAGAAAAGGTCGGCGATATTGTGTACCCGCAAAACGCCCGAGCGGCGGAAGGCTGCGTCCAGCACTTCGTCGCTGCCGGTGAGCGCGCCGGTATGGGAGGCGGCAGCGCGGGAAGCCGCTTGCGAGCGGCCGGCCTTGATCACGAGGATCGGCTTGGTGAGTGCGACTTCACGCGCGGCGGACATGAATGACCGCGCATCCCCCACGGATTCCATATAGATCAGGATGCTCTTAGTGTGCGGGTCGTCGCCAAACTGATAGATCAAGTCGCCCCAACCAACATCCAGCATCGAACCGGTAGAAACAATCGCGCTGAATCCCACTTGTTCGCGCTGGCTCCAGTCGAGGATTGCGGTCAAAAGCGCTCCGCTCTGGCCCAGGAACGCGACACTGCCCGCCTTCGGCGTATCTTTGGCGAAAGTGGCGTTAAACCCGATCGTCGGGTTCATAATGCCCAGGCAGTTGGGGCCAACCAAGCGCATGGCAGTACGCCGCAACTGCTCTTGAATCTGGTTCTCGAGGGCGATGCCTTCCGCGCCGTGTTCCCTGAATCCAGCAGAGATCACAACCGCGGACTTGGTGCGGGCGTCCACGCAGTCGGCAATAAGCTGCGGGACCGTCGCTGCCGGAGTGCAAACCACAGCCACGTCCACTGCTTCAGGGATGTCGCGAACGCTTTTGTAGGCTTTCAGCCCCAGCACTTCAGGATTCTTGGCATTGACGGGATATACCTTCCCTTGAAAGCCACCGTGCAACAAGTTCTCAAGGACGCTCCGGCCCACGGTGCCGGCACGGCTGCTTGCGCCAATGACGGCTACCGAGCGTGGAGCAAACATTGCGTCCAGGCTGCTTCTCCCTGCTCTTCGCCTCTCTACATGCGGTATTAGTGGCACCGTGCCTGCCTCGGTCGAACTCATGAAACCTCCTAATTATTAGTATTTATTTATTATTCAATCTCGCCGCGGTGAAAACGGCCACTTCGATTATCGGCGAATGGTTCGATTCTCTGCAAACCGCCAAAGGCTCAAGTAGCGCGACGCCGCTCAGCCGCGAGCCGCCTACCCGTTTCCACGGCACGCGCAAGATATCTTCAGAGAAATGTTTCTGCTGGAAGAAGGCGGCCGCATCCCTAGGGGCGGGCATCTTCTCGTGATGACCAGGTCATGCGGCAGCTCTCTCGGGACCACGACAATTACTGCGCTTTCGGGTTCGATCTACGACCCACCTCTTTGCCAACAACTGACAAAGAGTGGCCAACTTCCACTCGTGGTTCAACCACCTGTACCCGCGGTTCAAATCTCTGTTCGAGGGAGAGCGCGCGAGACACGAGGCATAGCTCCTTGGCCTTCTGTAAGAGCTTGATGGCCCGGGCCTGTTCCTGTTCGTGCGAAATCGTCAGGTTCGCGCGAATGAACACTTCGCCGAAGTGATAGCCTGTCTCAGACTTGGCGATAGCGCCGTCCACTTCCACCTGCAGGTCTTTGTACTCAAACTTCGAACTCTCCGCGACTGCCCGAAAGGTAGTCGTATAGCAACTGGCGACCGCACAGAGCAGCAAGTCCTCCGGTGTCCACCTGCCGTCCATTCCGCCAAAAGCAGGCGGTGAAGTGAAATGGATCGCGTTCGGCGCGGAACTGGAGTTTGCAATGCCAGTCCGGCCCGAGGCCCACCATGCAACTACTCGAAACGGATGTGCTTCTTCCATGGTGTTATCACCCTCCTTGCCCCGCATTTCAAAGTTGCAGGAGCATCAGGACCTAAGTAGGAAAGTCCCGGTTCCCCGACTTCGGTTGCGGCGCTCATGGAGACCTCCCTCTCGCAGCTTCCACAAACTCCCGTGGGTATAGATTGTTCCTCGCAGAGGGCTTTGCCGGCCATGCGTGAAGTCACAGTTTTTCGTGATCCTGATCACCGCGCGATCGGTGATACAATTTTTGTTGAAAGCCTTTCCCGAATGCGCGCTCCCTACGGGCTGAATATCCTCGACAACTGCCTCACCTGCCCGATGCGGGAGGAGCAGTTATTCTGCAATCTGCCGCTGGCCGCGATGCAGCGCTTGAATGAGATCAAATCCACCGCCGTCTACCCAAAATCCGCGATGCTGTTTATCGAGGGACAGCAGCCCCGCGGGGTGTTTGTGCTATGCACGGGGAAGGCGAAGCTTTCGACGTCATCGGTCGAGGGCAGAACCGTCATCACCAAAATCTCGGAAGCGGGGGACGTTCTGGGGCTCAGCGCCACGATTTCCAACCGGCCTTACGAAGTGACCGCCGAGATGATCGAGCCGGGCCAGGCAAATTTCATTACCCGCGATGCCTTGCTGCACTTCATGCGTGAATATGGAGAAGTGGCGCTGCGAGTGGCGGAACAGCTAAGCCGCAATTACCACTCGGCGTATGAAGGGATCCGCACGCTGGGACTCACTAACTCCCCTTCCGAGAGATTCGCAAAGTTACTGCTGGGATGGTCCAATGCACCAGGCAATCACGATCCCCTGCAGGTGAAGCTGACGCTTACGCATGAGGAAATCGCCGAAATCATTGGCACGACGCGTGAAACCGTCAGCCGCTTGTTCTCGCAGTTTAAGAGGAAACAAATCGTGCAATTGAGGGGCGCGGCCCTGATCATCCGCAACAAAGCCGCGCTGGAAAAAATGGTCAAGCCCTGAGTTCTGTTCCGTGTTTGTGCGATTCCAGACTTGTTCACCGCCGAGACGCAGAGAGCGCCGGAAACCCCAAAAGAGCTTTTCTCGCCGTCTGGGCGGTGAAAAGCTCTCACGCTCAGCGGGGGCTAAATTGATGGCTTCGCTGGCTCTGCCTGCGGGCGGTGCAGCCATTTGGTCTTTTCGCAGTACTCGTAGAGTTCTTCGCGGAAGTTTGGATGCGCGATCTCAATGAGCGCTTGCGCCCGCTCCCGGATGGTCTTTCCATGCAAGTAAGCCACGCCGTACTCGGTCACCACGTAGCGGACTAGGCCCCGGGAAGTGACCACTCCCGCGCCCGGGCTCAACATCGGGACAATTCGTGAAATCGCGCCATTCTTGGCGGTCGAGGAGATGGCAATGATCGGTTTGCCACCTTTCGATCGCGACGCTCCGCGAATGAAGTCCACCTGCCCGCCAATCCCGCTGTAGAACCGGTTTCCGACCGAGTCCGAGCAAACCTGGCCGGTCAAGTCGATCTGCAGGGCCGAGTTAATGGCCACCATATTGTCGTTACGGGCAATGAATCCGGGATCGTTGGTATAGGCCGTGGGATGGAACTCGAAGATGGGATTGTTGTCGACAAAGTCGAACAGCTTTTTCGTGCCCAACGCGAAGCCGAGTATGATCTTGCGCGGCTTGAAGTTCTTGCGCGCGCCCGTGATCACGCCCGCCTCAATGAGCGGCATCACACCATCCGACACCAGTTCGCTGTGTACGCCGAGATCCTTGCGATCGCTGAGGAAGGGAAGCACGGCATCGGGAATTCCGCCGATTCCAGTCTGCAGCACCGCCCCGTCTTCGATTAAGCCGGCGACGTTGCGGGCGATGGCCCTATGCAGGTCGGTGATTTGCGGCGGCTTCATGGCGCACAGCGGCCGTGACGATTCCACCACCACATCGATGTCACTCACATGGATGAAGCTGTCGCCATAGGTTCGCGGCATGTGGCCGTTGACCTGCGCCACCACGTAGCGAGCACACTTGGCTGCCGTGAGCGTGGTGTCCACGCCCACGCCAAAGCTGCAATAACCATGCGAATCCGGGAGCGACACTTCGATGAGAGCGACATCAATCGGCATGGCGCCGCTCTCGAACAGCTCTTCGATCTCGCTCAGGTAGATCGGCGTGTAGTCGGCCCGGCCCTCGTTAATGGCCTCGCGCACATTGCCGCCGATAAACATTGCGTTGTGCCGGAAGCGCCCTTCCATCTCCGGCGCCACATAGGGAGCGCATCCCATGGTCATCATGTGGACGATTTCCACATCATGAACCGAAGAGCCGCGCCGGATCAGGGCTTCGACCAGGGTCTCCGGCTCCGCGCAGCCCGGCTGGATATACACCCGCATTCCCGATTCAACGCAGCGTAAGGCTTCGTCCGAGGTTTGAACCTTTCTTGCATATTCGATTTCCCATGACATCTCTTGCGATCTCCTTATGCCTTCTTGGCTGTTGCGCCAGTTTCCTTTAGAGCTTGGTCCGTGAGTGCCAGTTCGTAACCGGCCGAGGCATAGTAAATTGCTCGATCGAAGAACTGCTCCAGCAACTGCAGCATTTCCAGTTCACTGAACACTTCCACCGGACGTTCTATAACTGCTTCCTTCTTGAGGAACTCCCACAGGTTCTCCTTCGTCAAAACGATCACCCAAATCAACTCGCTCAGTGGCACCCGCTGGCAGGCGCGCCGCGCCCCAATCTGCAAATAGCGCTGCTCCAGGTGGAATTCGTCCTTCCCCATGAGCCACTCCCCCAGATGGCGGTAGATCTCGTACACCCGTTCTTTCAGTTCTTCAGGGGGGACGTTTTGGTAGCTTGGGGCCAGCTCGGAATGCTGGACTCGATCGAGAAGGCAAGCGGCCAGCGCTTCGGAGTGGGCCTCGATCATCCGAACGAGACGATATAACATCATCATGACGTTTTCCCGTCCCCAACTTGCCTTTCAGTCTCAATGCTGGCAATATCCGCAGCCATGACGGGTGGTACAGTCGTGCGTGATGAGGATCACAGGAGGACGCCGGTTCCTTCGCCGTGTCCACTACCAATAAAGCTTCAGTGCCAGTTGCAACTGACGTGGACTGTTAATGGTGTAAAAGATCATGCCGAAGTCCGGGTCGCCGAACGTGGTATCGGGGCCGGCGAACTGCGGATGATTAAACGCGTTGAATGCCTCGAATCGAAACTCGAGTCGCATCCCATCGCGAATCTTGCCCATGCCAAACTCCTTGAACATAGACAGGTCGGCGTTTCTTGCGCCCGGTTGCCGTACTGCGCCTAGATCGCGAGGCGCCGTGCCCAGTGCGTACTGCGCCGGCTGAGCGAAGAAATCGCTTCCGTCTGCGCTGGTGAAGTACTGACTGGTCCAGGCCGAGTCATTCCCGCGGTTTCGGTGCGGCCTGCCAATGAGGTTCGGGCGTTGCGGTCCGTAGGTGGGCAGGCTGTTGGAATAATAGAGCCCCGGGTTGATGGGCCTGCCGCTGTTGAAGCGCCAGATGCCATTGGTGCGCCATCCGCCCACGATCCCGTTGAGTATCGGGTTCAGATTGCCTCCGATGAACTTTCCCCGTCCGATCGGAAGCTCGTAGGTGTAACTCAACTGTAAGACTTGGGGAATGTCGAAGGTAGAGAGACTCCGTTCTCCCTCCGGATTGTTCGGATCCTGCAAGCTGGCAAAACTTCCCAGATACTCACTGTTGGTGCTGGTCAGGGAAGCATCGTCGATGGATTTGGAGAAAACGTAAGTTGCGAGGAATTCCAATCCGTTCGAGAAGCGCTTCTCCGCTCGAAGCTGCAAAGCGTTATAAATCGAGTTGGCGATCGGAGGTTCGTCGCCTGCGAATCCAAAGAACTGCGGGTGAGCCATGAGCAGTTGGAACTTTTGGACACTCGGATTGGCGACCAGCGGATTTTCGGGACTGAGGAGCTGCGACGCATTCGACTGGGTGGGATCGGCGAACGGGTTGGACACGAACGTATTCAGGCAAGCGATCGTCATAATCGTACAGGGCAGATCGTTCGAATTCGGATCCTGGGCGGGCAGGCTTTCTATCCAGGAACCCAGGTGACTGTAATTACCGGCATTGGCAAAATAGAGGTGCGTTCCTTTTTTACCGATGTACGAGGCTTCGAGCAGGACATTCCACTTGGTTTCATGCTGGAAGCCAAAACTCCAGCTCTGTTCGTAGGGCACTTTGTTGCTGACGTCCTTGATCGGCCCGAAGCCGCCGTAGCCCACGTCGTTCAACAAGCCCAGGCTGCTGCCCACGGGCTTGGTAGGCCCCCCGTACGGATAAGGATTGCTCATTCGAGCGGCGGGCGTGACTCCGTCTCCCTCGAACGAGGGAACCAGGTAGGTCAACTGATCGAATCCTTGCTGTCCAACTCCTGAGGTTCCAGCAACCGCTCCTCTCCAGGCTGACAAATAGATGCCGTAGCCGCCGCGGACCACCGTGTCGTGGAACAGCCGGTACGCGAAGCCAAAGCGCGGCTGAATACCGTGGTAGTCGGGCGCATAGGAATGCCGGTCGCCAGGACTGGCAAAGATCTCGCCGCCCGTAAGGTATTGGCCATCCAACGTGATCGGAGATTGCACATTGGGATCGAGCCAGTTCAGCTCATTGCGCCGGTCGGTGCGAGGCAAGACCACTTCATAGCGCAGGCCGAGGTTGAGAGTCAGCTTGTCGCTCTTTTTCCAGTTATCCTGCACGAATCCGCCGGCCTCAAGATTCTGAGTCGCCACGGAGTTCGGAATCTCGTACATGCCGCAGCAGTCGTTCGGTTGAGCGCCGATCAGAAAACTCGCCATGCCGTCACCGCCGAGAGGCGGGCAGCTCACGGCGGGCGGGTTCGGTACACAGGTGGGATCGTAGTTTGCGGTTCCGGTCTGATCGAAGTTGTAGGCTCCGGCGGGCGCGTAGTTGGGCTGGGTGTAGTTGAGCCGGTGTAGTCGTCCTTCCGCCCCAATCTTGAACTCGTGAGCGCCTCTCACCAAGCTCAGCGTTCCAATCAGTTGATGCGTTTCCTGTCCTTGCTTGGCGTAGCTCCAGGGGTTGTTGCCAATGCTGTAATAGCTCGCGGCGGAATAGCCCCCGCCGATGCCGACCGTTGGAAACCAGTTGTAGCCCGAGTCCTTCATGTACTGCGGTTCGCCGATCGCATCCACCGGTGACACGTTCGGATAGGTGGCGGCAACGCCACCGTAGAAATAAGTACCCCGCGCCAAACCGTAGGAAACCGTCAGCAATGTAGTGGGGTTGAAAGTATGCGTGTCGTTGATGACAAACACGTGCGCGCTGCCCGTAGTGGGGCCACTGCTGCAGGGATCGGCCGCGTTGCCAAAGCAGTTGAACCCACCGGAAAGGCCGGATTGGTGCGAATACTTGGCGCTCAGCAGATTCTTCTGGTTGAAGCGGTGGTCGATCTTGAGGTCCCACTGATTGTTGCTGCTCTTCACCGATCCCGACTCCACACGGTTGGTGAATGGGTTGTAGTTGGCACTGCCTACGTTGAGGTTGGGTTCCGGAAAGTACGCCATCAACTTCTGCGCGACAGGGTCGATTAAGTTTCCCTGCACATTTACGGGGAGGGCATAAGGAGTGCCGACCAGATTCACGTTGCCGGGATGGTTCGCGTCCACCGTGCTCGTGTAGGTCGCGAGGTTGTTGAAGGGGATGAATGCGTTCTGGTTGCGTACCGCGCCACCATATGTAGGACTATATACTCCGGCATACGGGTCCCAGAGTTGGCCGGCCGGATCGGAACACTTGCCACTCGCATCGAACGTTCCGTCCGGTGCGGGCCCATTGGGGCCATCCCCGCCGCAGAGCTCGCCAAAATCGCCCGCCCGCTCGGCGTCGCTCGGCACGCCATAGAAAGATGGTCCGGCTTGGTCGTCCTCGCGCACACCTTCATAGTCGAAAAAGAAGAAGGTTTTGTTCTTGATAATAGGTCCACCGAACGTTCCACCAAAATCGCTGCGGCGCAGCCCGGGGATAGGGATTCCCTGCTGATTGTTGAACCAGTTATTGGCGTCCGTCTTGTAGTAGCGCTGAAACTCGTACAAGCCTCCGTGAAAGCTGTTCGTGCCCGAGCGCGTGACGAGATTCACGATGCTCGCGCCACTGAATCCGTATTCGGAGCTGAAGTTCGATTCCTGTACCTTGAACTCTTCGACAGCATCCACCGAGGGCGTGTAGGTTTCCACCCGGATGCCGCTGTTCTGCTCGTAGTTGGTCGTGGTCACGCCATCCATGAGGATGTCTGTGGTGGCGTTGCGGCTGCCGTTGATGATGACATTGGTGGCGTAGCACCCCATGCAGGCGGCATCCACTTCGGTAACGCCGGGGGCGAGATACATCAGATCCATAACGGCCCGTCCGTTTAGCGGCAGATCGTTAAGGAACTTCCGGTCCACCACCTGCCCAGTGGTCGCATCCTCCGAACCCAGCAGTGGAGCTGCCGTGGAAACGTTCACCGTTTCCTTGGCGCCCACAACGGACATCGCGAAATCCGCACCCACGTTTTGACTGACGTCGACTTTAATTCCGTTCCGGGCTTGGTCTTTGAACCCGGCTGCCTTGACCGAAAGGTTGTATCTGCCGGGAGGCACCGAGCGAAAGAGATAGCGGCCCTTGTCGTCGGTTTTGGCGGTGAAAGTGAAACCCTTGTCCGCGTCCACCAGCGTCACGTTAGCCTGCGCGATTACTGCTCCGGACTGGTCGCTGACCACGCCAGTAACTGATCCGGCATAAAGCTGGGCCCCGGCGGGAACCGCGAGCCCGGCCAAGATGAGCAACACAGCTAGAGAGGATATGAGTGCGCCACAGATGACGGCCGTGATCGGCGTCCTTGGCCGCGCACCGTCCAGAGAAGCGGGGTGAAGCATTCTAATTTCAGTCATTGCGGGTCTCCTTAGTTCTCCAATCTCAATGCCTGCTGCTCGTGCAACTCCTTTGCGAGCAGCGGCGTGCTATTTCCGTGGCAAAGGCGCCTCGACTTCCTCAAGCATCCAATGATCGGGTGTGTCCATATGACAGTCATAGCCATAAAATCGATCGTCAAAAATGTGCTGGAACAGACAGGCGCGCTGGCCGCGCATAATGGGATTTCCTTCCACGGGCTGGAAATCGCCATCCGGCGAATCGGCGGCGAAAATCTTCACCTGCCACTCGCCTTCCGGATCGTCGCTGTATCGGTGCGGGTAAATCTCGGTAGCGAGATAGTAGACTCCCGTCTTCTTGCCGCTGGCGTTCACTGCGTCCTTGACGTAGAGCAGGGTGGGCGCGGCTATCGTCGCTGTGGACTTGAGCAGGAGCTTTTCCGGGGCCTTGTCCAGGTCGACGACGGATTCGGCGCTCTTGCTGATGATCTCGAAGTGGTCTTTGTCATTACCGCGGTAGAAAGTGAGGTAGAACCGCCCACTGCGTGGATCGCGGAAGAGGTTCGGGTTTTGGTTGCGCTGGCCGGGAACGCCCACCACCAGGACCTTTTCTTCGGTCAGATGGATCCCGTCGACCGAACTGGCCAGCACAATGTGGCTGCTTGGAGTATCGTATTCGCGGGTGATCGCAAAGTAGAGCAGGTCTTTGTATTTCGGATCGGTGTGCTTCGAGTCGGCGCCGGCGAGAACCGAGGGCCAGCGAGCGTTCGTCCAAAGCGGATTCTGATCGTACTTGGTCCAGTTCACGAGATCGTTGCTGCGCGCCAGGCCGATCCCGCGCCCTTCGTTCAGCCCGTACCATCCCCAGTAGCGGAATCCGTCACGTTTTAGTTCCAGCACCGACATAGTGTGAGGAAACTCGTCGCCTTCCCATTTCTGCGCGTCGGGAAGCACGCGTCGCGGCGCAGTCAGTTTGAGGTAAGGAACGGTCTTGGGCTGCTCCTGCGAAAAAATAGCGACTCCAGCCGCAAGTACGAAAAGAGTTACTCCGATCCGAACGCACAGCTTACGAACAGGGCTGAACATGTATGCTCCTCATCGAAAACTCACCACATGCTTCTTACTTCACTTCTGGTTTGCCATCGCCGTATTGATCGTGTTCCACAACGAGTCTGAAGCTGGATCGTAAGGAACCATGTCGATGGCAAACTCCCAATAAAAGCCTCCGCCTGCCCAGTTCGGAACACTGGGATGAATGGCGTAATGCCGCTGCACCAAATCCTTAATGACCGGGGTTGAAGCTCTCTTGTCTGACCAACCAAACTCAGAAATGCCTAGCTTCGAGTTCGGAAACATGGCCGCGAGTTGACTGAAGACCTGCTGCCAGTCGGGCTTGCGGCCGTGGCAATCCACTTCGTAGTAACTCACCAGCAGGTAATCCAGCCCGGTCTTCATGCGGGCTGGAACGTTGGCGTCGGCCCACCTGAACATCTCGTTGGCGGCAGGCCTGCGACAGGGGGTGTTGTAATAAAGGGTGAGGGCGGTAACTTTCCCCTGGGACTTCAGGTAGTCAAAAGTCTCGGTCATCTTGGTGACGACGTCCGCTTGGGACGTGGACTTCACGGACGCTTTCGGCGAACAGCGTTTCGTATTGCCGAAAAGCCACTCGCCATTGATCTCATTTCCCACTTCCCAGATGTCGACGAGTGGGCCCAGCGTGGTCACGTAGTCTTTGAAGCGATTGAGATGTTCGGCCGGGGTGAAGCACTTTATGTAGAAGGAATCCACCGGCTGGCCGAAAACGTATCCGATGCTCTTGATCTGTTTGGTGGCATCCAGGTACGAGTTAGCGGGGAAATATCCATTCTTGTTACCGGGTGTGTAGACGATCCTCACTGTTGGCTTCACCGAAAGATGTCTCAGTGACTCAAGCAACTTCGCAAGGAATGCGCCGTCGCGAATGTCGTTCTTGTCGTCGACGGTCACACCATGAATCGGCTCCGGAACAAAACTCTGTGCGCCGGAAGCCACCGAGAGCGCGAAGAGGAAAAGCATAGGGCAGATAGCTGCCATGAAAGCCCGTGTACACCTCTGCCGCCGCATCCTTTCTCCCGCGAAGCGTTCTCCTGACATCATTTCGGCCTCCCGCCGTCTGGCTCGGCCACAGCTTCGACTGCGTTGTCCCGATGCAAAATCGTAGCGTTCGTGATGATGGGCCGGGCCCAGAAGCCGACGCTGAGAACGCACCCAAACGTCACGTACAGAAAAGCGACACCGGCGCGCAGACCGGCGAAATCTCCGATGCGGCCGATGATCACCGGCACCACCGCTCCGCCCATAATTCCTGTGCTCAAAATTCCAGCGAACGGCCCGTGATGTTCGGAAACCGAATTCAATGCCAGTGAAACCAGCACCGGCCACATGATCGAAGCGAAAAGGCCAATGGCCGGAAACGCGATCAAGGAGACACGGGCAGGGCCGAATAAGGCAGCGGTCAGGCAAAGCAGAGCGCCGATGGTAAATCCAATCAGCACTCTGCGGCTGTCAAACAGCTTGAGCAGTCCCATTCCCACAAAGCATCCAGCCGTCAGCATTCCCCAGAACCAGGAAACGGCTGTCGCCCCCGTGGTATGCGGGTCGTAGCCGTGATACTGAGCAAGAAACTTCGAGATCCAATCCGCAGTTCCTTGTTCGCATCCTACGTAAGCAAAGACACACAGAAAGAACGCCCACACCATTGGCTTACGCAGCAGACTGCCATACATTTCCAACGAGCCGGCGGATTCGTCGCCTGTATGCTCGACCCGAGGGAAACGTGTGACCCCGAGCACGGCAATCATCGACACCGTGAATACCGCAAAGATCCAGTACATCGAGGCCCAGGGGAGCGCGGGCGGAGTTAGCCTGGCGAGAATCTGTAGCAGTAAGTTGCCCCTCGCGGAAGGCTTGCCAAGATTTTCCACGAGATAGGAATAAATTCGCGGGCTGGCAAAGGAAGCGGTACCAAAGATCAGCTGAGCAAACGCGGAGTTGAATGCAAAGTGCTCTTCGCCACCCGCCACCCGCAAGAGAGGATTGATCGCCACCTGAAGCGTCGCCATGCCCGCGCCCATGATGAACAGCGATCCCACCGCAACGTGGTACGCAGGGAACAGGGCGAAGCTCAGGGATCCGATCGTGCCGGCAAGGAAAGCGGCGATCATCACAGGCTTCTCCGTAAAGCGTTCCACCCAGAAGCCCGCCGGAATTGACATCACGCCATAGGCAATAAAAAAAGAAAAAGGCAGAAGCGCCGCAGCCGTAAGACTCACGCCGAAGCTGCTGATGATATCGGGCACGATCGGCCCGAGGATATTCGTCAACAGCGACATCACGAAGAATGTCAGGAAGACCAAGCCGACCATGTAGCGATTTCGCGCCATAGTTTTAGAACCTTAGTTCAAAATCTTTTTCGTACTTAGAGCTGGTTTCACAAATGCCTTTCAGCTCCGAAGGCGCTTCCCTCAGGGGCTAAAGCCCGCATTTTTCCAGGTCCTGAACGGCACGGCTAAAGCCGTGCCCTACCCAAAGCCGATTTATGAAACCAGCTCTTACTCTGTCGTTGTAACCTTGCTCGCCAGTTCAAAGCGGCCCGGCTCGCGCCCGGCCTGCACCGCCAGTGCCAGCGTGATCATCTCCACCGGCAGAATTTCCAGAATTTGGCGAACGCTCGGACCGTGCTCTGCGATACGGCAGCAAGGCAACGAAGCATCTTTATCGACGAGTTCGGCGCGCCCTTCCTGCTGCTGGATGTCGTAGAGCAAGCGCTGATTCAAGTCCCGCGTCTTGGCGTCGCCGGCGAAGACGAGTACGAAAGTCTCGCTTCCCAGCATTTCAAAGGGCCCATGCCGGAAAGCGGCGCTGCTCATGCCCTCTGCGTGAAAGTGGTCGGACTCCTTTACGATCAATGCGCCGGTGCCGACCGTGGCCAACGACGCTCCGCGTCCGACCAGAAACAGGTGGCGAGTGTTCTTGAGCGCCTCAGCCAGAGTGTGAACATAGTCCTTCCAATCGACCAGGTACGCGGCGGCGGCTGGACAGGCATGCTTCAACTCCCGGCGCGTCCGCCGCAGGTCGCGTTCGCAGAGGACATCCCCCAGCCATTTCAGCGCCATCAGTGCGGTCACATAGGTCTTGCACGACACCGAGAACTCGGTGCCCGCCTTGGTGATCACGGCGGCATTTGCGTGCTTGGCCAGCGGGCTGCCGGGCGTGTTCGTCACCGCGATCACGGTGCAGCATTTATGGTTCGTTTGCACCAGCCGCACCATTTCTGCGCTTTGCCCGGACTGCGACGCGGCAATAATCAAAGTCTTGGGATCGAAGAATCGATTCTTGTAGTGCACCAGTTCGGAGGTCTCGACCATGAGGGCAGTAAGTCCATGGCCGATGAGTTCCAGGTTCAGCGGATGAAGGGCATGGAACGACGAGCCCATGCCGGTCAGCACCACTCGCTGGAATTTGCCATGGTTCAGTCGCGCTGCCACGTCCTGCAGCGGCTTCGACGGCCCCAGGCTGGAGAGAGTGTCCTCCAGAGCCTGTGGTTGATGAAGAATGTCCCGAAGATATTCGCCTTCGATCATTGCGAGATCTTCAAGCATGCTGTCCTCCCCCTTGAGTGAACCGGTGATGCCACACCCGCGCAGCGCCGATCAGGTTTGCATCCTCGCCTAAAGAAGCGAGATTCAGCTCCGTTTTCTCGTACGGAACAAAACGGCAGCACCGGCAAATGGTTCTGCGAATCTCTTCCAGAAAAAGAACCGCGCTCTTCATCACGCTGCCCCCGAGCACGATGGCATCGGGCGTAAACAGCGTGATCAGATTCGCCAAGCCAAGACCTAAGTAGCGAGCTTCCCGGTCGACCGCCTGGCGCGCTAATCCATCTCCCTCTTGCGCAAGTTCACAAATCCGCTTGGCGGTTAGATGGTCGCGGTGCGGGTAGTCTTCCGGCATCCTGCTCTCCACCCACGAGACCATCGCCGGACCCGCAGCCAAGGATTCCCAGCACCCGTGGAAGCCACACATACATAGGGGCCCGGAAGCGTCGACGACATGATGGCCAATCTCCGGGTGGGCCCCATCCACGCCCCGATAAAGATGTCCATCCAGAATGATTCCCCCGCCGATACCAGTCCCGACGGTCACATAGATCAGGCACTTCTTGTCTTTTCCCGCGCCCCACGCTGCCTCCGCGAGGGCCGACGCATCGGCATCGTTCTCCATCGCCACGCGCACACCGAAGATGCGGGCAAGGTCGGCCACCGGATTGCGGCCGCGCCAAGCCGGAAAGAAATTGACGTCGCCGAACTCGCCGGTAAAGGGATCGACGGGACCGGTGCTTCCGATTCCAATGCCCGTCAGCTCGGCATTGGCCTCCGTCAACACGGCACGCAACATGTGCTCGATGCGCTCCAGCGCCTCTCCATAGCCGCGTTCCACATCCGTCGGACATTGCGCTTGAGACAGCACACGGCCGTCGTCATCGACCACTCCCACCGCGATTTTTGTGCCGCCGATGTCAATTGCACCAATCATGGGTATTCTTTCCCGTTCGAGTTCTACTTCCACTCGACGATGGCCGCTTCGTAGGGCTCCAACGCCATCTTCCAGCTGGAGCCTTCGACAGGCAGCGCCTTCGAACTCTCGGATCCAATCTGGCGCAGGGATTTCACCGGCAACGATGTCGAGATCGTCACCCTGTAAGCCTGCGCGCTGTGATTCACGACCACGGCATACCCGCGATGGTCTCCGCGCAACGAAGTCACTTCCACCGAGGGCTGGTCGCTTTGAAAGGCCGCCTTCACGCCGGTCCAGTCGCGGAAAGCCTCGTAGATGCGATGTGTGCTGTCCGCTTTCTCAAATGCCGACGGAGTATTCGCCAGATAGGTTTCAATCGGATAGGCGGATAGCAGCGTCTTTCCTGAACCGATGGTGTTCGCCACCAGTGCGGGCCGTCCTTCCTGATCGACGGCGATCACTTTCCCACCCTTTACCTCCAGCAACGAACCCCAGACGCGCGGGTTCGCGCCGGGGACGGAATAGTGGAACGTGTCGCCCGGTTTCAAACCACCAAAGGGCTCGATCACTTTCAGCGTGACATCTGAGACGATCTCGGTATCCACCAGCCGCGCGCCGAAAATCGTCTCCATGTCGGGGATGGCAGCGTCGGCCGCAACCGACGCGTAGAGGAAGCCGCCGCCCTCAACATACTTTCTGGCTTTCTCATAGAAGTCGGAATGAACGTGAACGATATTGCTGGCCGTACTGGTAAGCGGAGACGGCAGGAACAGCATGGGGCGCTTCGCCCAGTCGTCATATTCGCGCGGGAAATCCGGCTTCAAGCCCGCGCGATGCGCAAGGACGAACGAGTTCAGCGCAGAGCTGATCAGCCATTGGTTGTCTGCGCTCGTATTCGGCTGAGGCTGACCGGGCATGGCGTCTCCGTCAAACGTTGAAACGTAGGGCGTGACCTCGGGACCGGTCAGACCGAAACGCGAAAAGTCTCCGTGCGTTCGCGCCCATTCACCGGGGATCAAAATGGCAACCTCGGCGGGAGCAGGCGTTATGCCGGTCAGATCCAGTTGGCCCACAATCTTTGAAAACTTCTTGAACTCGGTAGCCAGCGGCTTGTCCTGACGGTCCCAGGCCGTCATTCCCCAGCGTGTCTCCTGTGGGGTTCGCAGGTACGGCGCCTTGTGAAATTGCTCAGGTGAAGCGTCGGTGTAGCACCAGAGGTCCACGCCAATCGATCCTGCAGCCAGACCTGAGTACATCTGCAAGCGGTCATAGACGGCGATCCTTTCCGGAGCATATTGCGCCGACGAACCGCCCATTTCGTGGATCATCGCCGGACGCCCGGCGCCGCTCGATAATCCAATTTCGAAAGCGGCGCCATAGGTTCCGCGCTCGGAAAGCATGGGATCGGGGAAAAGATCGGTGTTGTAAATCGTGAAGGGATGCACGCTGAAGAAGTCGACTTCTTTGGCGAGGTTGTCGGCACGGAAAGGCCCGTGGCCGATTTCTTCTCCGCTGGTTCCGGCCACGATGGGATGGAGTTTGTCGTAGCGGCGGATGCCGCCGACAATCAGGCGAGTCCAGTTGATGGCTGCCGCATCGGTCGTATTGGCCACAATCCAGAATGGTGGTTCGTCAGTCAGGTCCCAGGCGATGATGCCGGTTTCGTTTCCGTAATGGCGGCCAAACTCCTCCGCCAGGTTCGTCTCCAGCCGCAGCATTTCCGGGTCGGTGTGCGGATTCCGGCCGTGCCGCCAGGGAACGTCCCAGTAGGCCTCGCCCACTTCGCCGCCGATAAATAAGGACGGGTGCAGGTAGATCTGATACTTGTGCGCGAGCGAGACAAGATAATCGAGTTGCTGAAACGCAACCGGGTTGTAGTCTCCGGGACGGGGCTCAAACCATGCCCACATCATGTCGAAGCGGACGATGCTGTAGCCGAGTTCGTGCATCTTTGCGAAATCGGCTTCGATGTCCTTCGGGTCCCACTGCACCGGCCACTGCATGGCTGCCTTGGCCGGAACCCAGTGCGCTCCCACCGGCAGAAATCGCTTGCCGTCGCGCGTGAAGTACTGGCCGTCAAGATGAACCGGCGGCAACTTCCCCACGGTCGCAGTCGGAGTTGCCGTCGGACTCGCCTGCTGACCGAAGCTAGGCTGTAGCTGCAACAGCAGCAGCGCCCAACCGGCGATCATTCCAATTGCCGCTAACCGGAGAACTCTCATCTTTTGCACCGTCCTTGCCTCCTTGCTTTCTGCGCTCGCAATTCTTACTGGCGCACTTCGATCTGGTCGATAAAGGTCCAGCCCGCATTCCATCCTGGCTTGACTTGGACCTGTACATAGCGCCCGTTTACGCCCGTCAAGTTCGTCAAGGTGTACCACCACGACAGGGTGCCATCGCCCAGTGACGGTTTATTCACCGTCCCCACCGCCGTGAAGTTCACGTTGTCGTCAGAAACGGAACAGGTCACCGACTGCGGCAGAAAGATCGCCGGCGGCTCGTCCTGGAGCCAATTGCTGCGGATTTCCTTGATCGCCTGCACAGCGCCGAGATCAATCGTGAACGAATAAATCTTCGTGGTCGCCCTCCCCTGCCAGGCGGGGTCAGTGAAGTCGGTCGAGCCCAGAATTCCGTCGGTCAACTCAACGCCCCCGGTATCGGGATAGCTGGGATTCGCCGGCATGGTCGCCGTGTACGGTTTGCCCAGAGCAATGTCGGTCGGATACAGGCGCGGCTCCGGCGTCGTCGCCGTTGTCGCATTGCTCAGCGCCGACTCATTTCCCGCGGCATCGAAGGCACTGACCTGGTACGTGTATGTTGTGCCGGGCTCCAGTTGTTCATCTCGAAAGGTCGTCGTTCCATTGCGCTGGCTGGCCACATGCCGTCCATCGCGGCGGATGTTGTAGCCAACGACGCCGACGTTATCGGTCGAGGCGTCCCAAGTCAGGTGGATGGTCTGGTAGTTGGGGGCGTCACTGGTCAAGTCCGTCGGCGTCGTTGGACGCACGGAGTCGACTTTCCCGGTCGCGAGGTAATCCAGATACGTCTGGTAGTAAAGTGGATTGACTTGCTGCGGGCTCATATAGTGATTGAAGCTGAAGCTGAGATAACTGCTGACGTAGGGCTCGACCGCGCACATGTCGTTCACGATGGAACGGATCCCCATGGGTTCAAAGTCCGAAGTGAAGGTTTCCGTGTCGGCCCAAAACTGCATGCGCGGACGGGAATTCTGAATCGCCTTTCCGACGGCACTGAACCAGCTGGGCAGTTGCTTTTTCGTGGCGTGCCCCACACCCACTCCGTCCTGCAGCGCCAGAACGTCGATGGGGCTGCGTTTCAAAACGTACTCCCACATAGTTTGCCACTGCGAAGGTGAGAAACCCGCCGTTGGGTTGAAGAACGGCGCAATCACGATGGGCTTGCCTGGCGTGAGCTTGTGGAGGTGATTGCCCACGGTCCGGTAGAACGCCACCAGGTTGGCCCATTCTGCCGGAGTGCTCTCGACGTTATCCACTTCGAATCCGAGATACCATCCGGTCAGAGATTCGTGACCTCCATAGCGCTTCCAGAGGTCGTCAGCTAAGGCGTTGGCGACCTTGGCCTCGTTCTCGAGCCAGGCCTTGTCCGAGATATCGTTCGTCCACCAGTCGTCATTGGTCTGCAGGCCCAGGTACACTTGCGCGCCGCTGGCATCCGCGGCATCAAGAGCCCGCTTGACCACGTCACGTTCCGTGTTCTGGGTATAGCCGGCGATTCCGGAAGGATAGATCGTGGTCTTCTCCTTGCTGTCGGCGGTCCACTGTATGACCATCTGATCGAGTTCAGCGGTTCTCATGTACTGGAACTCGTTGCCCCACTGTTTCAAAGTCCACGCGTCGCCAAGGGCTGGTTGCAGAAACGAACCACGCAGCGCGGGGCCCGAGCAATCCTGCGCGACGCACGCTAGACACGCCAGAAAAGCGACCGCCGCGACCATCGCGTATTTCGCACGTGCCAGCATTCTCACTCCCTCCTCACTTTGGGCTTGTGACGGAACGCCGGTTCGCGGAGCTCAGCAACCTGCGGACGCCACACTTCCCAAGTCAAGCAACACAAACACAAAAACATCATATGCATATATGTTGTCAATCTTTATTTTCCAAGGTAGGGGGGCAGAAGCACGGAAGGCCTCGCTGGCAATTCTAATTAGATGCTTTCCTATGTTGTATTTATGGATGGTTTTCTACTCTCGGAAAGGTCCGCTGATGATCTCCAAAAATCTCGTTTTCAAACAACATGTAACCGTTGTATACTATGTGTCATGCTCGCTCGACAATCGATAGCTCCTCATCTCGAACCTGGCGTGGCGCCCAAAGCTGGATCTCTGGGCTTGGTGCTCGACAGCGCAAGTTTCGTCCCCTATTACGAGCAAATCGTGGACCGGGTACGCAATCTGATCAAAGAAGGTGTGTTTCACGAGGGAGACATCTTCTGCTCGGAAGGCGAAGTTGCCCGCACGCTCGGCATCAGCAAGATGCCTGTCCGGCAGGCATTTCAGAAACTGCGCTCCGAAGGCCTGCTGATCATGGCCAAAGGCAAGCGGCCGATCGTTGGGTCCGGACGCGTCCCTTGGGATTTCCAGCAACTGCGTGGCTTCAGCGAAGAGATGCGGCGGCGCGGGTTGGTTCCTTCCGCCAAAGTTTTGGCGCTTGAGCTCGAAGAGCCGGATACTGAGACTGCGCAAGCCCTCAAGCTCGCCGACGACGAAAAGACATACTGCCTACGGCGCCTTCGGTTCGTCAACAAAAAGCCGGTGGCCGTCGTCACCAGCCATCTGCCCGTTCGCCTTTTCTCCGGAATCGAGAAACAAGACTTGGCCAGGCAGTCCCTGTACCATGTCTTCGAGAATGTCTACCAGCGGAAGCTCCATTGGGCGGAGGAAGTGATCGGCGCGGTCACCGCCGGCGAGGAGGAGGCGCGTATTTTGCAGACATCGCCTGGGAGTGCTCTGCTCTCGATCAAGGAGACGACCTACGATGTGCAGCGCATCCCGATTGAATACAGCGTCTCGCTCTTGCGGGCTGACCGCTACACCGCCTCCGTCGTATCTGTCCGCAAGACATAGGTCCTCCATCTTCATCGACATTCGGGTAGGCAGCTCTGGCAAGAGTGTGGTTTGCCCAGTGCCCTAGTTTGTAAATTGCACCAGTTAGGGGGGCCTTGTATTTTTCCGTGTGTATCCGTCTTGTCGATTCGCACGCTAGCCATGATCTATTTTTCCTACATGTGTAGGATTCTGGCTGGGGTAGAACCCATTCCACCGAATCCTTGGATAATCTCCCGTTTGCCCGTCAGAACGAAGCCGCTCGCGCGGCGGACGCTACCGCGTGTATAGGCACAAGCATCCGAACTGCCCTCTTAAAGAACGGATGGTGCCGGAGGAACGCACGATCGAGCAGCGGCCGCGCTACAATCTGGGCCGCTGGAACCAAGAACTCACAAGTGAACTGGGCCCGAAAGCGTAGCTTGGCGCTTGGGCCAAGCTACGCTCACAGGTTCTGACGACGAACACCTACTGCTGCTGCCCACTTCCGACTCGGGAGTCCATAGGCTGCCCCGAGTTCTCGCCAGTGTTGCCGTTTGTCCCAGCAGATTTATGGCTGGGTTCGGGCGGTCACTCACTGTTTAACGGGAATACGCTGGGAACCAGCGTCAGTCAAGGCTTTTCGAGGGGCTGAGGTTTCAGAACCATTTCTACATCCACTTTTACATCCATCAATTTTTGATGCTGGTTAAAGCAAAGAGTCTCTTCGGTGGGCTGGGTCGATTGGTCGGTCTATGCCGCGAAGACACTTACGCAGTTATGTGTACAAAATGTGTACGGCATGGTTGGCTGTGTTTCTAATCCATCGATAATAAGTTAGAAAATAGTGGTGGAGGCGGCGGGAGTTGAACCCGCGTCCGAAAATGTTACTGGTCAAGAGACTACATGCTTATTCCGGTTCATGCCCCGGGCATTAGGCGTTACCGCTTAGTCCCAAGACGTTCGCGACAGCTGCTCAGAACGGACAAGAAACAGTCGGCGCTAGCCTGAGATCTTAGCCTCTCTGCCCAGACGTAACAGAGAAGAGCAGCCCGCAGTGTGACGTTCGCTCGCAGCCCACGGGCAAAGCTGCGGAGAACGGCGGCCTAACGAATTAGGCTGCGTATGCCATCGGTTGATTGGCAATTATCATTTTGCACGCGATCACGGGTGTGTGCACCCCGGCATGCCTCTTGGCCGCAAGCATCTCCGTCGAATCCGTGACGCCCCCACTGGTGGGATTGGCCTTTAAAGAACTACTTCTATTGTGGGGAGGAAGTGACGGGAAGTCAAATGCCGATGGAGGCGATCCATGTTACCGGCTCTCAGCGATTAGCTATCCGCAATCAGTTCTCAGAAAACGCATTCTTGCTCTCTCTGCTTTAGAACTGCGTTTTTCGGTTGCCCAGGGGGCTCGGGTTAGTCGATGGTGATCGTGGCCGAGACGGACTTGGTGCTGTCGGTCACTGAGGTTGCGGTTACGGTCACGGTACTGCCGGGCGGAACCGTGGGAGGGGCCTGGTAACTGGTTGGAACGTTGCTAGCGATGGTACTTGGGGTAAACGTGCCACACTGGCTGGCGGGGAGGCAGGTGAAGTTCACGCCGGCAATTTGGGGGTCGTTGGCAACGACGGCAGCGATACCTGCCGTGGCGCTGGTATCGAGCGCAGTGGGAGGCGGAAAAGAAGTGCTGAACGTAACCGTAATCGCGGGAGCCTGGTATTTGGGATCGCCGCAGGCGACAAGTACGGCGATCATGCCGGTGGTGATCAATCGGAGAGTCGATTGGCGAACGGTCACGGGATGGCTCCGTTCACGCCGCGCTTGCCGTGTTCTTTCGTCCGGCGTTGTGGAAGAGGATTTTCGTTTCGCGCCATAGTCCATTCCGCAACACACGGTTGAACTATAAAAGGCGAGTCTAGCATAGAAAATGTCCGCGACTCTTCGATCCGTGCTCATGATGCCTCTAAATCTGCCGCAGCCGGGTGTTGGGTTAGAATCCGGCATAGGAGAACGCGCTTCTACTGCGGAAGGCTCCATGACCGATATCGCTCGCCTGTTTCAAGCATTCCTTGCTCCCGCTATCTTTGTTTCCGCCACTAGCCTGCTGATCCTGTCGATCAACGTCCGGCTTATGGGTATAGTCAGCCGGTTGCGGCAGTATGTGCATGCGAAGCATGACGCCGCCAAGAATGACCGTTTGCAAGAAGCCGAGGCCTACACGGCGCAGATCCACGCGATCGAGCAGCGCGCGGAGATGATCCGGCGCTGCTTTCTTCTGGTTCTTATTTCTCTTGCGGGGACGATCGCATCCTGCCTGCTGCTAGGGGTCGGCCTCTACTGGAAAGAGGCTGCGGTGGCGGCTGTCGTCCTTTTTGTTCTAGCACTGATCTGCTTGCTGGCGGGAACCTTCTACTACATCCGCGAAGTTACCGTGGCGCTGAGTTCGGTGCGCAACGAAGCACGCGATGCGCGGTTCATGGACCTCGGCAATCCGCCCGAGATTCGAGCCCGCGATCCGCTCTGAACTCAGCCCTCGGGCCACTCGGCAATCGGGCCATCTGGCCATCAGATCATCGGATCATCTAAAATCAAAGCCCAGATCACCCGATGACCAGATCGTCGGATCGTCCGGTTTCTTTTAGTTGCCGCAACGAGTGACGCTATGAAAATCGACAAATTGCTCAAACGCTACCGCATCGAACAGGGAAAACACTTCAGCCTTAAGGATCACGATCCCGCGGACACGCACGGGCTGAAGTCGGAACTGAAGCCGCAGGCGAAGAAACTGCTGGCGAACGGCGTCAAGGAACTAAGCCTCCTGCAGGACATTCTCGCGGCCCAGGACCATTGGGGCCTGCTGCTGATTATTCAGGCCATGGACGCGGCCGGAAAGGACGGAACGATCAAGCACGTCATGTCGGGTGTGAATCCGCAGGGCGTGGATGTGTCGTCGTTCAAGGCGCCGTCGGCGGAAGAATTGCACCACGGCTATCTATGGCGCTGCATGAAATGCGTGCCGGGGCGAGGGCGGATCGGCATCTTCAACCGGTCGTATTACGAAGAGGTGCTGGTGGTGCGGATCCATCCGCAGATTCTGGAAAGCCAGAAACTGCCGAAGCCGCTGGTCACGAAACATATCTGGCAGGAGCGCTTTGAAGATATCAATAACTTCGAGCGCTACCTTACACGGAATGGCATTGCGGTGGTTAAGTTCTACCTGCATCTTTCAAAGAAAGAGCAGAAGCGCCGGTTCATGGAACGGCTCGACACGCCGGACAAGAACTGGAAGTTTTCTACGTTCGATGTGAAGGAACGCCAGTCCTGGGACGCATATCAGGAAGCGTATGAGGATATGATCCGGCACACGGCGAGCGAGCACGCGCCCTGGTACGTTGTGCCGGCGGATAACAAATGGTTCACACGGCTGGTAGTCGCGCAGGCTGTGGTGGATGCGTTGAAGCGTATGAATTTGAAGTATCCGAAGGTGAGCGGCGACGAGCGGGCTGCGCTGGCCGAAGCGCGTCAACAACTCGAGAATGAATGATGCGCGGGGCTTGCCCTCAGGCAGCCGATCGATAGCGAACTCAGGATTGCTGCGATCCGCAGGCAGCTGCCGAGCTTGCGCTCGGCTTGGACGGGCGGGGGCGCCCGTCCCCACACGAGCATAATCATTTCAAGACCACGGGCAACACCTGGTCGTAGGGTTGAATCGTGACGATCAGGGATTTGCGCCGATCGAAGGCTTCTTTTGTGACCTTGAAACCGACAATGATCGTTCCTCTCTGTGCGGCCCCGGCTGGCAGCTTGGTTTCGGGCGAAAGCGGCGGTTCGGAACTTTCTTTCAATGCCGGGAACGCCTGGAAGTAGCGGTCGAGATCGACGGCGGAAGCGGCGTTATCGTCGAAGGTCTGGTCGTCGGCAGTGGTGAGCCGCGCTTTGAGGGTGTGAATCCACAGCGGTTTGTCCGCTGTATTGCGCAGGGTCATGGTGATGGCGGCCAGGATCATGTTCTGGCCGGGCACTTCGGCCGGAGCCACGAAATTGATCGAACCCGCGCCCTGCGGTTTCGCTCGTTCCGTGAAAGCGAAGATTCCCACAATCAGAGCGACGGCAGCAATGCAGATCAGGACAATGCCAGCGGGCGGAAGATTGCGCTTGACGGTCCCGAATTCTTCGCCGATGTGAAACTCGGTAATGGGCTGGGGTGGGGGTGGCGGCGGAGGCAGTGGCTTATCGGGCCTTTGATCGGACATGGGGTGATTGTAGACGAGGCTCTGACTTTTGCCAGTCGCAACTTGTGCCGTACTTCTGCCATGTGGCTCCAACCGGGGTTACGCGACGGGACAATCGTTTACGTCCGTAAGGTTCAGTGACTTTAGTTACCTTGCCTCGTGTGACGGATGCTGCGACGATGCGGAAGATTTCCTTTTGGAGGTACTCGGCAGTGAACCGTAAAACTCTCTTTGCCGCGTTGGCTTGCGCGCTTCTGGCCTTTAGCATGCTGGGCTGCGGAGCGACCAATCACCTGCAGTCCATCCAGCTTTCGACCTCGAACACGAAACCGGGCACGGGCGTGGGCACGTATATCAACTTGTATGGCGCCGACGCGCCGGGCCAGTTTTTCACGTGGGGGAACTACAGCAATGGGAAGCAAAAGCTTCTGTACGGTGATGGGGTTGTCTACCAGATCTCGATTACCCCGGGTAGCTATGTTTTGTACCAGGGCGGATACATTCCACTCACAACGCAATACTACGACCCGAATGCCAATCCGCCGCAGGTTATCCAGTTGAGCCCATCCGGCGTGGTCACAGCCGTCACGCCCTTTATCTGCACATGGGAGAATTTCGCGACGACTGGGTCGACCCCGTCCTTTGCATATGTCGGTTCGTATACAGTCACCGCTACCTATCAGGGATTTACCACTCCGCCAGCATTTGTTCCGGTGGCTTCGGATGTCGTGGGCATCCAGAGTACCACCAACCCCGACGGCCTGTGTACTAATCCGCCGTCGGCTCAGTAATCCGGCATTTCATTTGTTGATCCGCGGGGACGGTTGTATCAGTGCCGTCCTCGTCTCCTTTTAGAGTTGCTCTGTACTGTCGAAGCCGGCCATTTTCAGCGCCCGGTTTGAGCAGCCTGCCCGCAACCCTTATAATTCCAAGATTGCACGTGAACGCAACCGCTGCCTATGCATGTCATTCCCGCAATTGAAGTCGTGACCGGATGAAAGTTCGCGCCGGGATTGAAGTGTCGAGCCAGTCCGACATCGGCTGCGTGCGCCAAGATAACGAGGATTCGTTTGGCTATTGGGAGCCGGAGGACGACGGGCAGTTCCTGCGCAAGGGGCGGCTGGCGGTTGTAGCGGACGGCATGGGCGGCTACGAAGGCGGTCAGGAAGCGAGCCGGCTGGCGGTGGAAACGCTCGTGGCGGTGTATCGCGACTTTGGCGGCGACGACCCGCAGCAGGCGCTGGTCAAGGCTTTGCAGGCGGCGCACGAGCAGATCCGGCAATACAGCTTTGCGCATCCGGAATTGTGGGGCATGGGAACGACCTGCACGGCGGCGGCGATTGTTCACGACGCGCTCTATTACGCGCATGTTGGCGACACCCGGCTCTACCTCATCCGCGGCGGCCAGATTACGAGGATAACGCGCGACCACTCCTATGTGGGACGGCTGGTGGAGGCGGGAATGATCAGCCCGGAAGAAGCGGAGACGCATCCGCAACGGAACATTCTGACCGCAGCTTTAGGCACGAACGCCGATTTCATCATGGATTCGCGGGGACAACCGGAGCCTCTGCGCGCGGAGGACGTGCTCCTGATCTGCAGCGACGGATTGTGGGGGCAGGTGCGCGATGCGGAGATTCTTGGGGCCGTGGAGAACAAAAGCGCGGAACAAGCGGGCCGCGAGCTGATAAAACTGGCTCGGGAACGCGGGGGGCCGGATAACATCACGGTCTCGATTCTGCGATTGCGCTGAGGCGGTTCCCACCCTGAAAGCAGCGTCCTTCACGGGAAGTCGCACTTTCCGAAAGTGCAAAGTCTTGCACAATTGCCCCCTTTCGAGTCCCTTCTCCAGCTGTAACATGCTGAAATCATGGGAGCGGCCAAAATCGGGAAATTTAGTGCTTTGGCAGCGCGCTTGCATTTTCTATAATGCCTATCACTGATATAGGGATAGTGGGGGCGAGGCGCGATGAAGGTTTCCCAAAAAGGGCTGTATGCGTTGCAGGCAATGATGGTGCTGACCCGGCGTTATACGCAGGGTGCGATCCGGATTCGCGACATTGCCTACGAAGAAAATCTGCCGGAAAAATTTCTGGAACTGATTCTTCTGGAACTGAAGAACGCGCGCCTCGTGGAGAGCGTGCGCGGCGCCAACGGTGGATACCGATTGCGCCGGGCGCCATCGGAGATCCGGTTGAGCGAAATCATTCGTTTGATTGACGGGCCGCTCGCGCCCTTTGGGGATGCGGATCAGTTGCGCGCTCTGATCGATCGCGATGCCGACCATAGCGCACTGTACAGAGTGTTTCTGGAAGTGCGGGATGCGGCCGCCAAGATTCTGGAGAATACGACGCTGGCAGACCTGATCAGCCGCGAGCCTGCCGGTTCCCGTCAGAAGGCCATCAACAGAAAGACGAGCAGGAAGAAGAAATCCGAACCCAGCGTGCTCCCGATGTTGGCGCGAGGCGAGGGCCATGATTAAACGAAGTTTCTTCGCTTCCGCCAGTTTGTTTTTTTTGCTGGGCGCATTGGCCGGGGCCGAGACCGTCATTCGCGTGGGGGCGTTTCCCAATATCACACACCCGCAGGCGATGGTGGGCAAGAAGAACGGGTGGTTTGAAAAAGCGATGGGACCGCAGGTCAAGATTGAGTGGAAGAGCTTCAACGCCGGGCCTTCGGCGATTGAAGCCTTGTTTGCCGGGGCGATTGACATGACGTATATCGGGCCGAACCCGGCCATCTCCGGATACGTTCGCTCCAATGGAGAGGCGCTGCGGATTGTGGCGGGTGCGACCAGTGGTGGGGCGGCGCTGGTGGTGCGCAGCGATTCCGGCATTCAGAAGCCGGAAGATTTTCACGGCAAGAAGATCGCTTCCCCGCAGATGGGCAACACGCAAGACGTGGCGCTGCGCGCGTGGTTGAAAGCGCACGGCATGAAATCCACGGACAAGGGCGGAGACGTGCAGGTAATTCCGCTGGCGAATCCCGATCAGCTGACGCTGTTCCTCAAGAAAGAGTTGGACGGCGCGTGGGCGCCCGAGCCCTGGGCGACGCGTTTGATCAAGGAAGGGAACGGCCGCTTGTTCCTGGACGAGCGGACGCTCTGGCCGAAGGGGGAGTTTATTACCGCTCATCTGATCGTCCGGACGCAATTTCTGAGGGAACATCCCGATCTGGTCAAGAACTGGATTCGCGCCCACGTGGAATTGACGGACTGGATCAACGGGCATTTGCCCGAAGCAAAAAAGCTTCTCAACCAGCAGATCGCGAAAGAGACTGGAAAGGCGCTGCCTGACGCTGTGCTGGATGAAGCTTTTGGGCGCATGACGGCGACCTATGACCCGCTCCGCGGGTCGCTGATGAATGCCGCCAAGTCCGCATTTGACGCGGGTTTTCTTGGGCGTCAGATGCCGGATCTGTCGAGCCTGTACGATCTTTCGCCGTTGAACCAGGTGTTAGCGGAAAAAGGGAAAAAGGCGATCCAATGAGCGCGAATCCTCAAAATGCGTATCCCTCGGCAGTCCCAGTTGGCCGTCGCACCGGAGTGCGCGCGAATGTGTTTCAGGGGAAACCGGCTTCCTCGGTAACCACTTTCCCGAGCCACCCGATCGCCGAAGTGGTGGTTCCGAAAGTCGCGCTGGATGCGATCTCGCTCAGCTACAAGGCAACTTCGGGAGAGCGTTTGCTGGCGCTCGACAATATCAGCCTTGAAGTGAAGCCGGGAGAGTTTCTCTGCATCGTCGGTCCTTCGGGATGCGGCAAGTCCACGCTGCTGCACTTGATCGCGGGCCTGAATCCGCAGACCTCGGGGAAGGTTTTGGTGGATGGCGCGCCAGTGAGTGGCCCGGGGACAGATCGCATCCTGATCTTCCAGGAACTCGGCCTGTTTCCATGGCTGACGGTGGGCGGGAACGTCGAGTTCGGCATGAAGATGAAGAACGTCGGCAAAGCCGAGCGCGAGGAGAGGGTGCAGTACTATTTACGGCTAGTCCATCTTTCGAAGTTCAGGGACAGCTATATCCATCAACTCTCGGGCGGCATGCGGCAACGAGTCGCGTTGGCGCGGGCGCTGGCCACCGATCCCGACGTGCTGTTGATGGACGAGCCGTTCGCCGCGCTGGACGCCCAGACTCGCGATTTGCTACACGACGAGTTAGAGCGTTTATGGTCCGAAACCGGCCGCACCATCATTTTCGTTACGCACAATGTGCGCGAAGCGGTAAGGCTGGGAGATCGCGTGGTGTTGATGACGTTTCGCCCGGGGCGGGTGAAGCAAGAGTTTTCGGTAAACCTGCCGCGGCCACGTCAGATGGAGCAAGCCGATGTCGCGCGTACGGCGGGAGACGTTCTGGATTGCTTGCGCGACGAGATCAACAAGTCCCTGGAAGCGGAGTACGCCGATGAAAAAATTCGCTAAGCAGGTAATCTTCTATTCCGCGCTTCTCGGCATCTGGACCGTCTTAGCGAAACTGCGAATCTGGCCACCGTACCTTTTTCCTCCGCCGTGGGGAGTGGGTCACGCTTTGTGGGACGGATTTGCCGACCACAGCTTCTGGATTGGCATTGCTGTCACCATGAAGCGCATGCTTATCGGCTACAGCTTGTCGGTAGTACTCGGCATGATCCTTGGCTTAGCCGTGTCGAGCAATAAGTTCCTGGAAGAAACTCTAGGCGGTTTGCTGGTGAGTTTGCAGTCTCTGCCGAGTATCTGCTGGATTCCTCTGGCCGTGCTCTGGTTCGGACTCACGGAAAAAGCCATTCTATTTGTTGTGCTGATGGGCTCGCTGCTCTCGGTGACCATCGCGATGGAAGACGGTCGCAAGCAAATGCCGAAGATCTACGGCATGGCTGGGCGTAACCTGGGCGCAAGCGGCTTCCGCCTTTTCTGGTCTGTGCTGTTGCCGGCAAGCTTGCCGTTTATCGTGAACGGAATGAAGCAAGGGTGGGCGTTCGCATGGCGCTCGCTGATTCAAGCCGAAATGATTTTTCTCGGTCTCGGACTGGGCCAATTGCTGATGATGGGTCGCGACCTGAGCGATATGAGCCAGGTCATTGCGGTGATGATTCTGATCGTCATCCTCGGCTACATGGTGGACGGCCTGATCTTCCGCACAATGGAGCGGCGTCTGCAGGAAAAATACGGACTGACGCCGGCGTAGGGGCTAGGTTCAATATCCAACCTTTTCATCCCGAGCGAAGCGAGGGATCCGCAGTCCGCCGCAAAATGCAGATCCCGCGCTCCGCTCGGGATGACAATTCCTGAAACGTGTCGCTCGTGTACCACTAAGTCTTGCCCTCTTTCGCTTTCCCGCAAATTCATTTCTAATCTCCGCTATGACTCGCAGACTCGGGTGGTTGGGGTTCAGTCTCTTTTTTCTGGCATTTTGTTTTCTGCTAACTTTCGCGGCCGATCGCGATTCCGATCGAGAAATCGCAGATCGTCTGATTGCGGAAGCACTCAAGCCTTCGCCGCTGGAAACCAATCTTCGCCGTTTGAGCGATGAGATTGGCGGACGTGTTCCCGGCACTCCCGCCTTCCAGCGCGCGGTGGATTGGGGCCTGGCGGCGTTCAAAGACGCCGGCGCCGACAGCGTGCACACCGAAGAGTTCACAATCCAGCACTCGTGGGCGGAGGGCGCGACCGAGATGACGGCGTCGCTTTATTCGGGAACTACTTTTCCTGTTCACGCTGTATCCGTCGCGTGGGCGCCAGCGCTGGCTGCTGCGAAGCATGTGCCGATCGTGGACGTGGGAGAAGGTGCGGCCGCCGAGTTTGCCAAGGTCGGGGATGTTGCAGGAAGAATCGTGCTGGTGCACACCAAGGTGCTGGGGAACTGGGACGATCTTTTCGGCGAATACGAGCGGGCGCCCGCGATTATTGCGCTGGCCGTGAAAGGGAAAGCTAAGGCGATCGCGTTCATGGCCACGCGCGAGCACGGGATCCTTTACCGGCACACGAATTCCGGCGCTGGCGAGATTGATCTGCTGCCGCAGGTGGTGGTGGCGCGCGAAGATGGGGAGCGGATCGCGCGCTTGCTGGCGTCGGCAAATCCGGTGTGGGCCAATCTTTCGATTCCCAACAAAATTGGCGCCGCGATCAAGACGTGGAACGTGGTGGCGGAAATTCGAGGCAGCGAGAAGCCCGACGAGTTCGTTGTGCTCGGCGCGCACCTGGATTCCTGGGAACTGGGAACGGGCGCGCTCGACAACGGGTGCAACGCCGCGTTGGTGATTGATGCGCTGCGTGCGATCAAGGCGTCGGGGCTGAAGCCGCGGCGATCGATACGCTTCATTCTGTTTTCGGGCGAGGAGGAAGGATTGATCGGCTCGCGAGCTTACGCGGTGGCGCATCGCAACGAGCTCGACAAGGCGGCTGGCGTGGTCATCTTTGATGCCGGTACCGGAAAAACGACCGCGTTCTCCACCGGCGGGCGCAAAGACGTGATTCCGGCGGCGCAGTCGATGTTGGCGCCTTTGCAGCAATTCGGCGTTACCGGAGCGGTTGCGACCGCCGAGTCTGGCACGGATCACTTCGACTTCATGCTCGAAGGCGTGCCCACGTTTGTCGCCGACCAGGACGAAGCGAACTATCTCGAGAACTATCACGCGACGACCGACACGTTCGACAAAGTGGATTTCGCGCAGCTCAAAAAACACGTGGCCGAAGCGACGGAACTCACCTTTGCGTTGGCGAATTCTGCCGATCGCATCGGCCCGCGCCTGAACCGCGCCCAGGTCGACCAGACGTTGCACGAAACCCATCTCGATCAGGAGTTGAAAGACATGGGCATGTGGGACGAATGGGCCAATGGAAAGCGCGGGAGAGAGCAGTAGATAGACGCCTGTCGTAAGATTTTCTGTGCTCGTCTTTTGGATTCTTTTCAACCTGTTTGTGGTGGCGATGCTGACGCTCGACCTGGGCGTGCTGAATCGCCGCTGTCACCGCGTCAGCTTTCGCGAAGCGCTTGCCTGGTCGGGGGTCTGGATCGGGCTGGCGGCCGCGTTTGCGGTGCTGGTGTTGTTCTGGCACGGACGGGCTCAGGCGCTCCAGTTCGTGACCGGCTATGTAATTGAACTATCGCTCAGCGTCGACAACCTATTCGTATTTCTCGTCATCTTCCGCTATTTCAAAGTGCCCGACCAGTATCAACACAAAGTGCTGTTCTGGGGAATTCTCGGGGCGCTGCTCATGCGGGGTGCGTTCATCGTGGCGGGCGTGGGCCTGATCCGTCGCTTCGGTTGGATCACCTACGCATTCGGCGCTTTGCTCGTTTATTCGGGACTCAAGCTGCTGCGGCAGGGCGAAACGGAAATTCATCCCCAGAAAAATCCTGTTCTGCGTCTCTTCCGCGGAACTTTCCCGGTGACGGAAGAGTATGTGGGCGGGCAGTTCTTTACGCGGCGATCTGCCGCGCCAAAGAACGGATTTTACGCGACTCCGCTCCTGCTGGTGCTCTTGGTGGTCGAGACCAGCGACATTCTTTTNNACGTCGAATGTGTTCGCCATTCTCGGCCTGCGCTCGATGTACTTTGCGCTGGCAGGAATGATGGACCTGTTTCACTACCTTCACTACGGATTGTCGGTGGTGCTGATTTTCATCGGGCTCAAAATGCTGGGATCGCACTACGTCTACATCCCCACCGGGTGGGCGCTGACGATCGTGCTTTTTGTTTTGGGAGCCGCTATTCTCGCCTCGCTACTGAATCCCCAGAAGAAATCGGTTGCGTAACCAGCGACCGCCGTTCGCCAGCGCGAAGCTCGCACGGTTAAGACCTTGGCCTGCAGCGAACGCAGAGCGCCCATACGCTATGATGAATGTTCATGATTAGCATTCCAGTCGCCACGCCGTCGCGCTCCTATGAAGTGCTCATCGGGAGCGGCCTGCTTGAACGCGCCGGAGAATGCCTCGGCA
>PLIC01000083.1 GCA_003139995.1 Candidatus Acidiflorens stordalenmirensis
ACATATCATGTGCTAACGACACTTCTAAACCTCTTCGTTGACAAGGGCGTCGCGGCTGGGCTATTCTAAAGGCCTTTGGAAGTCCTGCGGCTGCCCGCCTGGAACACCTAGCGCGCGTTCTGCGTGGATAGATATTGCTTAGGGCACTCAGCGGTCTTCATAGCTTTTTAAAGTTCTGGGAGATTTCCGATGTCAACCTATTTCCCGAAAGAGGGAGATATTGCGCGTAAGTGGTTTGTGGTGGACGCAACCGGGCTACCGCTCGGCCGCCTCGCCTCGCGCGTAGCCCGCATTCTGATCGGCAAAGAGAACCCCAAGTACACGCCGTTTATCGACACCGGCGACCACGTAATCATCATCAACGCCGACAAGATCAAGATCACAGGCATGAAGGCCGATCGGAAGGTCTATCAACATTACACCGGGTATCCCGGCGGCCTGCGCTCGGAGGAATTGAAGAAGCGCATGGTCCGCAAGCCGGAGCTGGTGATTGAAGATGCCGTGTCGCGCATGCTCCCGAAGAACAAGCTGGGCAAGCAAATGTTTACGAAGTTGAAGGTTTACCGAGGCGACAAACACCCGCACGAGGCGCAGAAGCCGGAAGCGAAGGTGTTTGCGTAGAGCGGCTTTTGGCTCTTGGCTTTTGGCTTCGAGCAAGCGGGTCGCGGCAACAGGGAATTTTCGAAAGTTTTTTTGGAAAGGTTGATCGAGCCGACAGCGCTGTCTTCGCCCTCATGTGGCTAAGAGCCAGCAGCTAGAAGCCAGAAGCTCACAATGGCAGAATTAGTGCAATACTACGGAACCGGACGCCGCAAGGCGGCGATCGCGCGCGTTTTTCTTCGTCCTGGCAGCGGCGAGTTCAAGGTCAACGGGAAAGCGTTCGATGAATATTTTGTGACGCCATCGCAGCGCATCAGCGCGAAGTCACCGCTCGTTTCGACCGAAACCACGGCCAACTTCAACGTGCTGGCAAACGTGTGCGGCGGCGGAGTTGCTGGACAAGCCGATGCGGTGCGTCTGGGCATTACACGCGCGCTCATGGAATTCAATGCGGAACTGCGCAAGAAGCTCAAGGCCGAAGGCATGGTTACTCGCGACCCGCGCGCCAAAGAGCGCAAGAAGTACGGACAGAAGGGCGCACGCAAACGCTTCCAGTTCTCGAAGCGGTAGTGCAGCAGGTTTCAAGGTTTCAGGGTTTCAAAGTTTCAAGGTCGGCGACAACGCCGGCTTGAGTCTTTGAAACCTTGAAACTCTGAAACCTTGAAACCTTGTTTTATGTGTTCAATTCATCCCCCCACCTCCCCTGAGGCGGGGTGGACGGGAATGGCAATCCGGGGCTTGTTAGTGTCCGGATGCAGACCAACTGAGGAGGTTGATTGGCAAACATTACGATGAAGGAGTTGCTCGAAGCGGGCGTTCACTTCGGGCACCAGACCAAGCGGTGGAACCCCAAGATGAAGGAGTTCATCTTTGGTGAGCGCAATGGTATCTACATTATCGATCTGCAGAAGACGCTGAAGATGTTTAAAGAGGCGTCGAAATTTGTGCAGGACCTGGCCGCCGAGGGGAGAATCGTGCTCTTCGTTGGCACCAAGCGCCAGGCGCAGGACGCAATTGCCGAAGAGGCGCAGCGCTGCGGCATGTTCTACGTGAACCAGCGCTGGCTGGGTGGCCTGCTGACCAACTGGGTCACCGTACAGAAATCCGTGAAGCGGCTCAAGGAACTCGACGAAATGGCCGCCGATGGCCGTTACGATCTGCTTCCAAAGAAAGAAGTGATCAAGCTCGAACGCGAGCGCAAGCACCTCCAGGCCAATCTGGCCGGCATCAAGAACATGACGCGGTTGCCGGATGCGATCTTCGTCATTGACTCGAATAAAGAGCAGATTGCGGTGCGCGAGGCGCGCAAACTGGGCATCCCCGTGGTCGCTGTGGTGGACACGAATTGCGACCCGAGCGAAGTGGATTACGTGATACCGGGAAACGACGACGCCTTGCGGGCGATCCGGCTGTTTGCCTCGAAGATTTCGGAGTCGATTGCCGAGGGCGTCCATGCCAGGGACGACAAGCAGATGGCGGACATTCAGGCGGCGTCAGAACCCGAACCGGCGGTCGCAGCCGAGGGCGCTGAAGACCTGCTTGCCGAAGCCGCAGCCGAAGACGCAACTGCCGCTCCCGCTGCGGGACCTGAAGGCTCAGGCCCGGAAGGCGAAGAGATCCGCATGGAAGACGTGCTGGGCAAGGGCACGCGCAAGCGTCCCTCAGCCGCCACGGAAGACGTCGACGAGCTGCAGGCCGAGACGCGCCGGTTCTAGCAAGATGCAGGTTTCAAGGTTTCAAGGTTGCAAAGTTTCAAGGTTGCAACCTTGATTAGTCCTCTGATCGGCCCTCCGATGATAGGCCCTCCGGCTGATGCTCCTTGAAACCTTGAAACTCTGAAACCTTGAAACTTTGAAACTGAGGTCCTAATGAGTACGACTATGGCAAATATTTCTGCTGCACAAGTAAAAGAGCTCCGCGAGAAGACTGGAGCGCCGATGATGGACTGCAAGCAGGCCCTGACCGAAGCCAAAGGCGATTTGGAACAGGCGATCGTCCTGTTGCGCAAGAAGGGCGTTTCGGTCGCAGCCAAGAAAGCGACGCGTGTGACGAGCGAAGGCTCCATCGCCAGCTACATTCATGCCGGCGGTAAGATTGGCGTACTGGTTGAGGTCAACTGCGAAAGCGATTTCGTGGCGCGCACCGACGACTTCAAAGAGCTGGTGCACGACATCGCCATGCACATTGCGGCAAGCGATCCGAAGTTCGTCCGGAAAGAAGACGTCACGCCGGAGGCTTTCGAGCGCGAGAAAGATATTTATCGCGCGCAGGCTGCTGCTACCGGCAAGCCCGCTCCGGTAGTCGAAAAGATCGTGGCCGGCAAGATGGAAAAGTTTTACGAAGAGGTCTGCCTGCTCGAGCAGCCCTTCATCAAAGACCAGACCATCAGCATCTCGCAGCTGATCGCCGCCAAGGTGGGCAAGCTCGGCGAGAACATTGCGGTGCGGCGCTATGCGCGCTTCAAGGTCGGCGATGTGACTGCTACTGTCGCCTTCGTCAGCACCAAGCCGGACAACGAGGGTGGCGAGGCGTCGGCTCCGGCTGCCAAGTAGCAGCCGAATAATTCAGGGGCGCTGCGGCGCCCCTTTTTGCTAGGTTTCAGAGTTCCAGAGGTTTCAAGGTCTCAATGTTGGTAAAAGTCCGGGACGGGTTTACTGTGGAACCTTGAAACCATGAAACTTTGAACCGTGGAGACTCGATGCCGACTCCCATCTTCAAACGAATTCTTCTAAAACTCTCCGGCGAAGCCCTGGCCGCGGATCAAGGCTTCGGCGTCGACACCAAACGCATTCATGAAATCGCGGCCGAACTTGCCGATGTACACAGCCTCGACATCCAGTTGGCCATCGTTGTAGGCGGCGGCAATTTCTTCCGCGGCGTGGCCGACCAGGCCAAGGACATGGATCGTGTTTCCGCCGATCACATGGGCATGCTGGCCACCGTCATCAACGCGCTGGCGCTGCAGGACGCGCTCGAAAAACAGAACGTTTACACCCGCGTGCAGTCGGCCATTGAGATGAACCAGGTTGCCGAGCCCTTCATCCGACGCCGCGCCATCCGGCACCTTGAAAAAGGACGCGTGGTCATCTTCGCCGGCGGCACCGGCAACCCATATTTCTCGACCGACACGGCCGCCTCGCTGCGCGCCATGGAAATCAAAGCCGATGCCATCCTCAAAGCCACCAAAGTGGACGGCATCTACGACGCCGACCCGATGAAGGTGAAGGATGCCAAGAAATTTGCGACCCTCACCTACATGGACGTTCTGAAACTGGGCCTCAATGTGATGGACTCGACCGCGATTTCGTTGTGCAAAGACAACAATCTGCCCATCATCGTTTTCAACCTGAACCAGCGCGGCAATATCCGACGAGTTGTGCTCGGCGAGAAGATCGGCTCGCTGGTCAGCGCGTAGAAGGGCAAGGTTTCAGAGTTTCAAGGTCGGCGATGACGCTGGCCTGAGCCTTTGGAACCTTGAAACCTTGCCTCTCCGGTTTATAATGCACGGTTCTGCTATCGCCATGTTTGGGAGCTGAGAAGAAATGGCTCATCCTGCCCTGAAAGAAGTCTACGTACAACTCAAGACGCGGATGGATAAAGCGGTGGAAGACTTCCGTCGCGAAATGGCTGCCACGCGCACCGGACGAGCGAACGTACACATGCTCGACACGGTTTCGGTGGATTACTACGGCTCGCAAATGCCGCTCAACCAGATCGCGCAGATCCACGCGCCCGAGCCGCAGATGATCACGGTGCAACCCTTCGATCCGTCGCAGCTTGCGGCGATCGAAAAAGCAATCCGCAGCGCCGACCTCGGCCTCAACCCGATGAACGACGGCAAACTGGTGCGCGTGCCCGTGCCCGCGCTCACCGAAGAGCGCCGCAAAGATATGGTCAAGCACCTGCACCGGATTCTCGAAGAGCACCGCACCGCGATACGCAACGTCCGCCGCGACGGCAACGAAGCCATCAAGAAGGCGCTGAAAGACAAGAAAATTACCGAAGACGACGAGAAGCGCGCTCTCGACGAAATCCAGAAGCTCACCGACGACGAAATCAAGAAGATGGAAGAGATGAGCAAAGCCAAAGAAAAAGAAGTGTTGGAGTTCAAGTAGAACCAGTACCCAGTTGCCAATACCCAGAAAAGCCGGGGCCTGGGTGCTGGCAACTGGGTACTGGCAACGCGCATTGCCCTTATAATCTGGGGATGAAGCGCGTCGTCCACGGCGGCAGCTCGCACGATTCAGCCCCGGCGGCGGCAATATCAATGTGCTAATCTCAGAAAAACTTGCTGACATGGGCAACGCGGCGGCGTTCAATTCCGTCTCTGTTGAGGTGGAACTTTTTCGGGCGTGACACCAGGGAAGAAATTCGCCGCCGCCTTGGACGGTTCTCACTCTCTACCGTATAATTACCGTTTTCCTAACTCTAGTTTTTCGAGGTAGTTGCAATTCATCGCCGTCATCATGCTATCCCTGTGTGGGCCTCGCGACTCGGCCACGACATGCGCCCGCAGAGAGACCCTTCCTGGTCTCCATCTTCTTCCTCCACAGGGGCTTGGAGGCACAGCTCAATCTTGAATCGGCTCCTCTGTCTGCTGGCGATTGTGCTCCTGGCCGCCCCCGTTGTCGGCCAGCAAGATCTCATCGTCGAAATCAAGGTCCACGGCAGCCGCCGCATCCCTGCCGACACGGTCAAGGCCCGCATCTTCAGCAAGGCCGGCGACGTCTACGACGACGCCGCCATCGAACGCGACTTCAATGCCCTCTGGAACACGGGCTACTTTGAGGACGTCCGCTTTGAGCGCGAACAGAGCGCCAAAGGTTGGATCCTTCACATCTACGTCAAAGAGCGGCCCACCATCCGCGAGATCAACTACACGGGCCTGAGCGCAGTTTCCACCAGCGACGTGCTCGACCGGTTCAAGGAGCGCAAGGTCGGACTCTCGGTTGAGAGCCAGTACGATCCGACGAAGATCAAGAAGGCCGAAGTTACGCTGAAGGAACTGCTCGCCGAGCACGGGCATCAGTTCGCAACTATCCGCACTGAAGTCCGCCCCATCCCGCCGGCTGCCATCAGCGTCACTTTCGTCGTCAAGGAGGGGCCCAAGGTCAAGGTTGGGCACATCCGTTTCAAGGGCAACAAACACGTCAATGACCGCACGCTGCGCGCGGCCATGAAGAACCTCAAGCCCATCGGCATCCCGCACTCCATTTTCCTGGAAAACATCTTCGCCAAGACCTACGACGCCACCAAACTGGAAGAAGATACCGAACGCGTCCGCGCCGAGTTCCAGAACCGCGGCTACTTCAAGGTGCTGGTCGACGACCCCAAAACCGAGATCCACGACACTGGGCACACGGGCTTGCACGTCCCGTTGCTCCAGCCAGGGCTGGGGAAATCCGTCGATATCACCATGCCCATCGAGGAGGGCGAACGCTACCGCCTAGGTTCCATCACTTTCAAGAACAACAAAGCCATTTCGAACAACGCCGCCCTGCGCAGCCTCATTCCGATAAAGGATGGTGACATTTTCAGCAGCGAAAAAATCCGCAAGGGCCTCGAAAACCTGCGCAAGGCCTATGGCGAGGCTGGCTTCATTAACTACACTCCCAACCCCGAAACAAATTTCGACGATGAAAAAAAGATCGTGAACATAGTTATCGACATCGACGAAGGCAAGCAGTTCTACGTGCGCCGCATCGAGTTCCAGGGCAACACAACCACCCGCGACAAAGTCATCCGCCGCGAAATTGCGCTGGAAGAAGGACAGATCTACAACTCGCGCTACTGGGAGCTGAGCCTGCTGCGCCTGAACCAGCTCGGCTATTTTGAGCAGCTCAAGCCCGACGACACTAACACCACTGAGCGCCATCTCGACGAGAAGGCTGGCACCGTCGATCTCACCCTCAAGGTCAAGGAAAAAGGGAAGAACAGCATCGGATTGCAAGGCGGCGTCAGCGGTCTGGCCGGCGCCTTTGTTGGCCTCAACTACAGCACCAACAACTTTCTTGGATTGGGCGAGACGCTTTCCGTGCAGGCCAGCCTCGGCAGCCGCCAGCGCGACCTGGTGTTCGGATTTACCGAGCCCTACTTGTTTGACCGCCCCATCCAGGCCGGCTTCAACGTCTACATGCGGAAGACCAACTATGACCAGGCTCGGCAGTATGCCATTGCCACCGGACAGAATTTGAACCTGCCCTCGGTCTACCTGCAGAACCTGCAGAACTACTCCCAGTCCAGTACCGGCACGATGCTGAGCGTGAGCTACCCGCTGCGCCGTTCCTTCAAGCGCTTTGGCATTAGCTACTCCTTCGACCGCTCTTCGCTGGTCGCTGTCAGCAACGCTTCCAAGCTGCTGTTCGAGAATCTTAACTTCCGAGGCATCACCGGCCCCAACGCGCTCAACGGCATCATCACCAGCAAGGTCACCCCCAGCTTCACCATGAACACCCTGGATTCGCCCTACGCGCCCCACCATGGCAAGAGTTTGTTCATCGGCGGGGAGTTCTCTGGCATCGGCGGCACGGTTCACACCATCCGGCCCGTCGTCCAATACAAACAGTTTTTCCCAATGCAAAAGCGCCGCAATGCTCTTGGTTACAACCTTCAGGCTTCGTTTATCACGGGGTATGGCGGGATCGTTGCGCCGCCATTTGAGCGAGCCTACCTCGGTGGCGAAAACGATCTGCGCGGTTTCGACATCCGCATGGTTTCTCCCATCGCCTACCTGCCCAGCGTCCAGTCCGTGCCCCTCAGGAATCCTACCGGAGCGTTCGTTCCCGCCAATCCGAGCTTTCCGGTGGGGACAGGCACCAACGGATCATGCGTCAGCAACTGCTTCAATATCCCGGTTCCGTACCTGCAACTCGTGACTCCTGGCGGCGACCTCAGTATGCACGGCAACTTGGAATACCGCATCACCATCGCCGGCCCAGTCGCCATCGCTCCCTTCGTCGACATGGGCACCGATCCGATCCTGCGCACCTCACAGTTGCAGATCAACCCGATCCAGTACGAAACCCTGGAGAGCACTCTGTTCGGCTGCCCGAAGCTGGACGCTGCCACTGGGTACGCCTGTTCCGGCGGACAAACAATTAGCGGAATCTCGCAATTTCTCAAACCGGTTCCTGGCACCAACTGGGTTGTGCGTATGTCCACCGGGATCGAATTGCAGATGATGCTTCCGGTCGTCAATGCGCCCTTCCGCATTTACTATGCCTACAACGCCATGCGCCTCGACGGCAGCGCATCTCCGCCCATACAAATCACCCCCAGCATGTTCCCGTTCAACGAGTACTATGGAGCCGCTAACTACACGTATAACCTGACGAAATCGACCCTGGGCTCTACCTACACTCTCCTAGAACCGCGAAAAACGTTCCGCTTCACCGTGGCCACAACGTTCTAAGAGCAGCATTTAGCACTTAGCACTTAGCCAAGGCGGAATTCCGAACAGGGCATAGTTTCTCTCGGTTTGCTATTGCCCAGCGGCAGGTTCTTGGGGAAAGTTAGACCAAGTGCTAAATGCTAACTGCTAAACGCTATTCGATGTGCACCAGTCCGCTCGCGGGCTCGGACGCCGCCGCCGGCCGTTGCGGCGCGCGCCACGCGTCCAGCACCGATACCTGGTGCACGCACGATACCGTGCAATGCGGCGCGCACGGCTTCTCCGTCTGGAATTCGCGGCGCACATCGGCAAGCGTGTATTTCTCCAGCTGAATCGCCGGATACCCGCGCTGCTGCGANNGTGAAGCTGCGTTTCTCCAGTCCCTTCATCTCGTGGTACACGCGCCGCTCTTCGTCGTTCAAGGGCTGCACCTGCCCCGAGCCATCGTGAATGATTCCCACCGTCGAGCTGAACCCCAGCTCCAGCGCGCGCTTGCCGATGGTGAGCGCGTCCTCGGGATGGCTCACCCCGCCGCCCACCACCGAATTGATGTTCACGTGAAATTCGGCGTGCTCGGCCAGCAGTTGCAGCTTCCGGTCGAGCACCTTCAGGCTTTTCTTGGAAACCTCGTCGGGATTCACGTTGTCAATCGAAATCTGCAGCCACTCCAGGGCCGCCCGGTTCAGCCGCTGTATGCGGTCCGCGGTCAGCAGATAGCCGTTGGTGATCAGCCCCGAAACGATCCGGCGCCGCCGCATGTGGTGAATAATGTCGTCCAGTTGCGGATGCAGCATCGGTTCGCCGCCGCTGATCGTGACCACGGAAGTGCCAAGATCGCCAAGTAGATCCACCCGCCTCAACATCTGTTCGATCGGCACGGGCTTCGAAAAATTGTCGAACTCGTTGCAGTACGTGCAGGCCAGATTGCAGCGCCGGATCGGGATCAGGTGCGCCAGCAACGGATGGTCGGTCGACGCCACGGCCTTCAGGATCTGCCACAATCCATGCGCGGTCCGTTCCGCCGCCTTGAGTTTACGGCGCAATGCCACTGACCTGGTTGTCATTGGTTGACCTACTTCTATTTCACCACAGCAACCGGCCCACCGCCCAATTTACCGCAGTATTCGGCGGAAAAGCCGGGTCGAATGGCAATTCGGCGCCCACGCGTCAATCGCCACAGTCTTTGTAGGATCGGCCCGAACAACTTGCTTAAGCTTCGATAGCAGGCGGGCTGTCGGCACACCGCGAACCGCTCCATGAGAACGCGGTATTTCAAATTGTATGGCAATTCAGAAAAGGAAGGTTACTACATCAGGCTGCAAGCCGCGACCAAGCGCCGCCGTCACGCACTGCCATCAAGCGCTCGCCAACAGACAGACTCTTGCAGCTACTGCATATCTCCGCCCATGGGCACGTAGCGGAACTTTCTGCCGTCGAAGAACAAGGCAGAGCTGTCGCCAGTGTCGCCCGCTTCTTCAACGTATACCGCTTCGATCTTTTTCTTCCGCAGCGTCATTTTTCTAACGGAGATCGTACGATACGGTAAATTCACAATCACGTATTTCGCTTTCGGAGTTGCCGATCGCCAGGCGTCCGGCCCCGCGCCGTGAATGATCAGCACCACCAGGCCCCGACGCGCGGGATCGCCCTCGCTGAACGTGGTCGTCAGCTTAGGGTTGCCATAGCCAAAAAAATCGTTGTAGGGATCGATCACCGTGTAATTGTGGTCGGCTTGATCGAGCATCGGATTCTTGCAGCGCGCCGCAATCGCCACGTCCTCCACGCCGTCGCCGTCCAGATCGCCGAATGCGGCCCCAATCTCGGGCAGCAGGGTGAACTGGTCGCCAAACTGCCTTTGCACGAAGTCGTTGTCGATCTTGCGAGCCGCTGGAGGCCCCTGCGCGAAAGCTGGAAGCAACATCGCGACACTGAACGCCAGGAGTAAGAATATTTTTCGCATGGATCCACTCTAGTCCCTTGCCGTCACCACGGGCAGGTAACGAAAGTCACCATAAGGGAAGGTTTCAAGGTTTCAGAGTCTTGCCGTCACTCCATGAACGAAGGGGCAACTTGCGGGGCCCGGCAGGGGGCTTGAAGGCGCGTCCTCTTAAAACAAATTACAAGATTACGAAATTGCCAAATTACAAATCACAAGTCAATTCCCCCTGAAATGCTCCCATCCCCCGGCCTTGAGCGGCCGCGATTTCCCATCCGCCCCGATCAGCCGCATCCCCGCGGATTGCGTGGTCCGCCCGATCCGCGTTACTCGAACTCCCGCCACCTCTGCGGGGACGGCCTCAGCGGAGGTAAACAGCAGTTCGTAATCGTCGCCGCCGTGCAATGCGAACTCGAGCGCGACGCGCTTTTTCCCCAGTTCTTTTTTCCATCGCCCCACCTGCGCCCGCGGAACCGCCTCGGCCTCGATCTCCGCGCCCACGTGGCTTTCCTGGCAGATGTGTTCGAGGTCGGTGGAAAGCCCGTCGCTCAAATCGATCATGGCCGAAGCCACCCTGTGCTGGCGCAGCCACTGGCCCACCGCAACCCGCGCTTGCGGACGAGAGTACCTGGAAAAGTGCCGGAAATACTCGGCTCCCACGGGCTTCGATTCCCCGAGGCGCGCCAGCGCCGCCGCGGACCCGCCCAACTCCCCGGTCACATAAATCTGATCGCCCGGCTTCGCCCCCGAGCGCAGCACCGCCTTTCCCTTCGGCACCGAGCCCACAACGACGATATCCGCTTGGATCCCGGTTGCCGACTGCGCCGTGTCTCCGCCCGCCAGCGGAACCTTGAATTCTTCCGCCAGATCCAGCAGTCCCTTCAAGAAGCGATCCACCCACTTCTGCGGAACGTCACTCGGGATGGCCATCGATAAAAATACCGCCAGCGGCTCTCCACCCATCGCCGCGATGTCGCTCAACCCGCGCGTCAAGCAGCGCCGCCCCACCAGCTCTGGGCGGTGCCAATGTCGCCGGAAATGCACCTTTTCGATGGTGAAGTCGGTGGTCACCAGCAACTCGTGTCCAGCAGGAACGCGCAGCACCGCGCAGTCATCGCCGATGCCCGTTACCACCGCTTCGCCTCCGCGGGCAGAGCGGCGGATCTGCTTAATCAGCATCTTTTCGCCAAGTGGCATGCCGATCACTATACCCCCGACTCCCATACCAAGGGTGCCCACTGTGGCGCCGGGCAGCGGGCATCTGACCGCTTTACGGCGGTAATCTGCCCGGATGGGCACCGCCAATTACCCTGCCTTGGTAACCCTCCAAAAGGGCGTAGGGAGGT
>PLIC01000279.1 GCA_003139995.1 Candidatus Acidiflorens stordalenmirensis
AGAGGAGAAATCCTCTGCTTTTTCTTATTTATGGGACCGTTTTCTTCCCATCGTCACGACTGGCCTTTATGTGCTCCCAATCCCAAATATGACTGGAGGGGGATGCAACGCACTGATCGCCTGCTGGTGAAGAACGGGCAACACCCTCTCGCCTTGGCGCGGACTCGATTGCCGGGAACTGTCAATTGACGAAAACAGGCGTGGCTGTTGAAAAGGAACCAAAGCAGTAATTTCAGTGAATTTCAGCGCCCACGGCGAATGAACATTCAATAACTTGCGAACGAATTTCGTTGGTGAAATTCCCTGAAAAGAGCGTTCCAACAGCCACACCAGATTTCGCTCATAACCCGTGTCGTGAGTGAGCCTAACCAGAGGTTCCCAGAGTGTGTTTCATAAATGCCTTTCCGCTTAGAAGGCGCGTCCCTCCGGGGCTAAAGCCCGCATTTTTCAAGGGCCTGAGCGGCACGGCTGGAGAAGCTGCGGAAAGATGCAATCTGCCGAAGAAGAACGACCACGCGGGCTAAAGCCCGCACTGATTTCACGCGGGTTACGCGGCCCTGAAGGGCCGCTCTTCCACGGTGATCCACACGTTCTTCACGGTGAACCACACATTTTTCACGGTGATCCACACCTTCGTTAGTTATTCCGCAAGCTGTAAAGCCGTGCCCCACCCAAAACCGGTTTATGAAACACTCTCTAGGCATTCAGCAGTAGGTGCGCCTTAAAATACACGTGCACAGGTGTAGCATGAACATTTCGATTCGGATTGCAGTCGCTCTGCTGCTTACATCATCCTCCATGTCTGCCCGAGACCGTTCCAACGCGCGTTCGATGGTCGTCACGCGCTATGGCATTGTGGCGACCAGCCATGTGCAAGCTTCGGTCGCGGGTGCCGAGATCCTGGCGCGGGGAGGTTCTGCCATAGATGCCGCGATTGCCGCGAATGCCGTACTCGGAGTGACTGAACCCATGATGAACGGCATGGGCGGCGATCTGTTTGCAATTTACTGGGACGCAAGAACCGGCAAGCTATACGGTCTTAACGCCAGCGGATGGGCGCCGCGGGGACTGACCATCGAGCACCTGAAGGCGAAAGGCGCGACCTCGATGCCGGCGGCAGGCATTGACTCCGTCACGGTCCCCGGTGCGGTGGCGGGCTGGCACGCACTCCACGAACGCTTTGGACGGCTGACGTGGAAGGATCTTTTTCAATCCGCGATTTTTTATGCCGAGGATGGCTATCCGGTTCCTGAAATCATTGCGTCTTATTGGAACGACTCGGTCGAATGGATCTCGAAGGATCCGGAAGGCCGGCGGGTCTATCTGCCCAAGGGCAAGCCTCCGGCAGTGGGACAAGTGTTCGAGAATCACGATCTAGCGAAAGCCTTACGCCTCGTAGCGGAGAATGGAGCGGCTGCGTTTTACCAGGGTGAGATTGCGCGTGCGATTTTGAGCACGTCCCATAGCCAGGGCGGAACGATGACAGCGGACGATCTGGCCGAGTTTTCGCCAGAATGGGTCGAGCCGATTTCAACCACCTATCGCGACTGGACCGTCTACGAGCTTCCTCCCAATGGACAAGGAATGGCGGCACTGGAGATGCTGAACATTATGGAGACTTCTCCGGCGTCGCCCGATGGGCCGCTCAGCGTCGCGGAACTACATAAGAAGATCGAAGCCATGAAGCTGGCTTACGCCGACCTGGGGCGGTACAACGCCGATCCACGCTTTGCGAAGATCCCGGCGCAGGGGATGCTGTCGAAGGAATACGCCCGGCAGCGCGCCCAACTGATCGATCCCGGCAAGGCCAATTGCGAGGTCGCGGCCGGCACGCCGCCCACGAGTGACACGACTTACCTTTCGGTCGTGGATCGCGAGGGTAACATTGTCTCGTTGATTCAAAGCAATTATGAAGCGTTCGGGTCGGGCATTGTGGTGCGCGGCATGGGATTCGTGCTGCAAGATCGCGGCGCGCTGTTTTCGCTCGATCCTCGGTCTCCGAACGCCCTCGCCCCGCGCAAGCGGCCGTTCCACACCATCATCCCGGCTTTCATGGAGCATGGCGAGCAACACGTTGGCTTCGGGATCATGGGAGGAGCGAACCAGCCGCTGGCCCACGCGCAGTTCGTTTCCAACGTCGTCGACTACGGCATGAATATCCAGGAGGCCATGGAGAACGCCCGTTTCACGGTCAGTCCCGAGCGTGGGTGCAACATCGTGATCGAGTCGCGAGTGACGCCCGAAGTGCGGCAAAAACTTTCCGCGATGGGGCATCAACTCGACGTGCGGCACGAATACTCCACCGCCATGGGCCGCGGGCAGGCAGTTATGCACGACTCGAAGGCCAAGGTAAACTACGGAGCCTCTGACGCGCGCGCCGATGGCTCCGCCGTACCCGAGCCCCCACCGATGCAGTGATGGAATGATGCCATCGGGCGGCATCCGAAGCAGCGGCTCAGTCGATGTTTGAACCCGGCCGACGCCGTGCCACTGACGGCCATTGCAGTTCGCGTCTAGCTCTTGATTTCGCCGGCGGCGGAAAGAGAATCAATGGCGGAGGTCACGGCCCCCGACCCAAAAATGCGCGATGCTATCCGCGGCATAGGCATTTGTGCGCCCGGCCCCTTGCAATGCCGCTAGGAGCTCGTCGTGAAACTCCAATTTCCGGCCTCAGCGCCTGAAGGCGCCCTCACCACGCAGCACTTACGGCATGCCTGAAGGCATGCCCTGATACGAACCGTACTTGCACCACGGGCTGCTAGCGGAATTGGCCACTATCTCGAATTTTTTTCGCCGCTTCTTCCAGGAAGTCGTCAACATGCTGGCCGGGCTGGGGCTGCAGCCCGGTTTTCGCCTTGATTCTCTCCATGATTTGAAGCGCAGTGTTTATGCGCACGACCGGGTCAAGGTCCCATCTCCGGTGCAGGTAGGTTTCAATCAGGACGAGTTCCTCCCGCGTGGCCTGAGCGAGGCCCGGAGCGGCCGCAACTCCTTGGCCCGAGATATGATTCGAGGTATTCCACGATGGCCGCACCTCCTCGGTGGGTTTCTCGTGCACGACCACGGTACCGGCAACGAAATCACCCAGCCTTCGGCTCTGCTGGTTGCACATCATGCAGACCAGGCCCACACCATAGATTCCCGGCAGCCCGTCGACTGCGCGCATCAGGTTCCGTGCGATGGCCTCGAAGGCATTGATGGGCCTGCCGGATTCTTTGATGACGCGTATGCCGGCATAGCGTTTTCCGGGAGTTTGCCCCGACCAGATAATCTCGAAGAAGGCGAAATAACCCCAGTAGACGGCGAACAAGATGAAGATAGCTAAAGCCGGCCCCAACAATCGCGGCAGAAACGTCAGAGTGGAGGATCCCACGGGCAGTGTGAATATGAATATGAACGCAGTTATGAGATAAAAGACACCTTGGATTAGAGTATCAATTGCCAGGGCGAGGAAGCGGCTTCCGATTCCAGCCAGGGGCAACTCCAGGGCAATTTGCTCGGGAGTGTCAATTCTAAGTTCGTCAATCGAGTTCACGATGATTTCCACTCACTGGCTGGAGAAACGCAAGCCGTACTGGACCAAGCTCGAAGCGCTGCTGAACCAAAGCGCGAAAGACGGCCTGAAATCGCTCACCCGCTCCGAATTGCAGGAACTCAGTCTCCTTTACCGGCAGACGGCGGCGGACCTTGCCGCCATTCGCGAAGATCGTGGTTCCGTGCACTTTGCCCGCTACGTCAACCAGTTGCTCGTGCGCGCCCACAATACCATCTATTCGGGCCGCAGGGCGAGTCCTAAGACGATATTTTCGTTTTTCTGGGACACTTACCCCTCGACCTTCCGGCGGAATCTGAAGCATTGCCTGTTGTCGGTCCTCATCTTTCTGGTCGCGGGGGCCGTTGGCGCCGTCCTGACTTACCAGAATCCCGATTTCAAAGTGAAGATCCTGGGGCCGGAGATGGTGGAGACGATTGACCGGCATGAGATGTGGACGCACTCGATCGTGGGCATCAAGCCGCTGGCCTCCAGCGCCATCATGACCAACAATATGAGTGTGAGCTTCACCACTTTTGCGTTTGGAATCACGGCTGGCGTGGGCACCATCTACATGATGGCATTCAACGGTCTAAAGATTGGAGTTATCGGCATGGCTTGCCATCTGTCGGGGATGAGTCTGCAGTTCTGGAGCTTTGTAGCGCCGCACGGAGTTCTTGAGCTGCCTGCCATCTTTATTGCGGGTGGGGCGGGACTGCGGATCGCTCAGGGTCTCTTATTCCCAGGGATCTTGCCGCGGCGAGAGTCACTGGCCCGAGCCGGGCTGGAAGCCGTGCAATTGGTTCTGGGCACGATTCCCATCCTCATAATTGCGGGCTTGATCGAAGCCTTCGTCTCGCCGACGGGGCTGCCCATTCCGTTGAAGTTCTCCATGGCGGGGGCGTTGTTCGTGCTTCTGGCGGCTTACTTGTTCGGACTCTCACGCGAGCCCAAGCCAGCTCAGAGTTGATTTCGTTCCTTGATCTGCAGATACGAGTTCACGAGCGCAGGAGAAATCGCTCCGGAATTCACCTCCAGCGCGAGAGCTCCCCGTTCGCGCAAACGAGCCAACAGCAATTCCCGGCGGTGAACCATCTCCTGCGCGGCGGCCACCTGGTACATTTCTGTCTCGCTTTGTGGCTTCTTTGCCGCCAGTTCGCCTAAATCCGGTTGTCCGATCACCACGAACAGAACCAGATGTTTCGGCATCATCATCGACGCCGCTTCGATGACCTCGGGAGTCATCGCGGTCTCGGCTAGATCCGTGAGCCATACGATAAGACTGCGCCGTTTCTGGTCCGTCAGAAGACGCCCGGCCATGTGCAGGTGGTCCGCCTCGGAGCTTTCTTCGTGCACCAGCGCAAGTTGCTCGATGAGTTGCCGCAAATGGGCGCTGCCTTTAGCGGCCGGAAGCTGCTGACGAATTGCCCGGCCGTAAACCACGAGTCCCACGCGGTCTCCTGAGTACAACGCCACCTGGGCCAGACTCAGCGCGGAGTTGACCGCATGATCCAGCTTGCTGAAGCCTCCCACGCGCGCCCGCATCAAGCGTCCAGTGTCGATGACAATCCACACCGTCTGGCTGCGTTCAACCTGATAAACACGGGTGACCAACTTTCCGCGCCGCGCGGCCGCGGTCCAGCAGATGTCGCGATACTCGTCCCCTTGCTGGTATTCGCGCAGGCTGTCAAACTCGCGGCCGATGCCGCGTATGCGGGAGTGGCGTTTTTCCATGGCAATCTGCCGGCTGCGCAGCAGGTAAATGGAGTGCCGCTTCGCCTCTTCCAGATTGGGATAAATCCGCACGGTCTGTCCCACGGAAGCGCGCACCCATCTCTCTGCGATGCGCAGGACGCTTTGATAACGCACATAGCAATCGCCCAGGTTCGCGTCTCCGCGTTGCACCGGGCAGATTCGATACGCTGCCGTCGCTTCGCTTCGGGCTCCAGTTCTGACGGTTAGGGTTGGAGGCTCAGTTCTCAATTGCGCGGGAACGGTGTCAACCATGGTGGCGCGCACAGTCTTGCTGGAGGAATTGATCAGGGTGAGATCAATGTTCGATGGAATCGACAGCGCCGCGGCCGAGCGCCACGTTCGTCTTACCGTGAGTTGCGACGGCTTTGGCAATTGCGCCAGGTCGGCCAGCCAAGCTAGAACCACCAAACCGTCCCACGCAAGCAGGGCAGAGACAAATCGCAGATCGACGAATGCCGGAACGAGCCATATCAGTCCCAGCAAAAGCAGCGTAAAGAAGCGGTCGCCGAACGCTGCGCCAAGGCGCTTGTAGGAATGGGCTGTGGCCTCTACTTCGCCGGGAACCAATTTGCCCGGCTCGCTCACTTCGGGACCTCGACCGCGCGCAACACGTCTTCCAACACCTGGTCGGGCGTAATGCCCTCCAGATCGGCCTCCGGCTTCATGACGATCCGATGACGGAGCACCGGGCGCGCAGAGGCCTTCACGTCGTCTGGAATCACGTAATCGCGTCCGTCGATTGCCGCCACTGCCTTCGAGACCGCCATGAGGCTGACGGCGGCGCGCGGACTGGCCCCGAGCGACAAAGAAGGCCACTCGCGGGTACGGCGCGCGATCTGCACGATGTAGCTGAACAACGCCTCCTCGACCGTGACGGATTTGAGTTCCTGCTGCGCCTGCTCCAGCAATCCCGCATCGATCGGCTTCAAGTCCATCTTGTCCAGTTCGCGGGATTCAAATCCGTTCTGCACATTGACGAGTAATCTGACTTCATCCTGCAATCCGGGGTATGGAACCTGAAGTTTTAACAGGAACCGGTCGATCTGAGCTTCTGGAAGCGGGTATGTTCCTTCGAATTCAACGGGATTTTGCGTGGCGAATACGGTAAAGACCGGAGAAAGCCGATAACCCCTTCCATCGATCGTCACCTGGTGCTCCTCCATGCATTCCAGCAGCGCCGCCTGCGTGCGCGGAGGCATGCGATTTACCTCGTCGACCAGAAGCAAGTCCGTGAAGACCGGCCCCTGGTGAAGCTGGAATGAGCTGGTGGCCATGTTCAGAATATTTGTGCCGACGATGTCTGCCGGCATCAGATCGGACGTGCCCTGAACGCGCTGAAAATTCAGCCTCATTAACCGCGACAGGGTCTTCACGATCAAAGTCTTCGCAATGCCGGGAACGCCTTCCAGTAGAACATGCCCCCGGCAAAGTAACGCGATAACACACTGGTCCCTGATTTCGTCCTGGCCGACCACCACTTTGCCCATCTCGTCGCGGATGTGCTGCACTAGCTCTGGAACTGCCTTCATCAACGCTTCTCCTTCCGAATGCCTTGAAACAGGTTCAATTGAGCTGCGTAGCCGTCGAGCTCTTGCAGCAAGTGCAACGCCACGGGAGCCTCCAGAAAAGGATCGGCACTGGCAGCCTCACAGTGTTTCATGGTCGCGATGAACCCATCGCCGGTAAATCGGTCGCCGGTGAATCCCCAGCGATTGCGGACTACAGAAGCCAGCTCCTCCGCAGGAGTGTTGGCCGCGATGCCGAGTCGTCGCGTCAGCCAGTAGCGGAACCGCCGGTAGCAGATGTCGACCACAATGGAAGCAGTACCCGCGCTCTGGTAGAGCCCACCTAGCGTCTGAACAAATTCGATCGGCGACAAGCGGACCTCGGTCTTTGGCACACAGGTCGGTCCACTGCGGCGGGAGAACGTCGCGACGACTGCCGCTGCCAGAAGAAGTAATTGCGCAAAGAGCCACTTCACCGGTGAGTGGGCAATGGAGGCAGCCAGCGTTTGGCGATAGCCGTGGATGTATTCATCCCAGAGAATCTCGTTCTTTCGATCGTTATTTTGACCACCAAGACAGGCCAGGAGGAATTCCAGATTGCCTTGCTCTTTCAGACCCGCATTCGTGAGAGGGGTAGCCGAAGCCCACCACAGCACTTCACCGCGCCCGAAAGGATATTTCACAACCAGCGTGTGCTCGCCATCGCCGTACAGTGGGTACGCCGCTGAGAAAGACTGCCAATAGGCCCGCGGAGCCAGCACAATCCGAGGGGCGGCACGGGTGATTTTCGAGGGCGCAAGAGAGGACGCCGTTTCCCACGTCATTCCGGTGAGAATGTCGGGAACCGACTCATTCTCCGGAAGAAACGTCCCGGCAAACATACCCGTGGCGATGACGTGGCCTCCTTCGGAAATAAAAGCCTTCAGCCGTTCTCGCTCTTCGCGCGTGGGCCCTTCATCCGGTTCCGCCAAGATGAGGGTCTTTGCTGTCGCCTGTGGGAGTTCGCTCAGAGGCCGTTCCCAGCGCTCAACTTTGTATCCTATTTCCGAGAGAAGCAGGTATGCGGCTTTGGCTCCGCCGGAAGCGCTCGAGTAACTGCTGGGGTATTCCGCCTGCCCTTGCTCGCCGGAGCTGAACACCAGCGCGCCGGCGACGAGCAGGACGAAGACGAATCCTGCACCGAGCAGAAGCTTACGGTCTTTCTGGTTCAGCTTGAGTGACATCCCAGCCTTTCCAGCGCCTGCATCGTCTGCGCAAAAGCTCCCGCGTCCGCCTCTCGCTTGGCGTACCAGGTGAGCTCGAAGACCCGTGTAAGCGCGGCCAGAGTCTCGCGGTGATCATTGGAGTTGGAGTTGGATAGCAGGCGAAGGTACTCGCGTGGAGTGCGCGCGCGATCGGGCCGCCAGGTACCCTGGTACTCCAAAAATGAAATGCCTGCCCAGTAGGCGAGATGAATCGCTTCCCGCCAATTATTTTGTGCGGCGGCCGCGCGCGCCTCCGCCAGCCAAAGCGCCCAACTCTTCGCGGAAACTGCAAGATCGGTGGGCACAACGTTTTCCCGTTCGCTAGCCGACGTAATTTGCCGGTATACCAAAAATGCGAGCGTCAACACTGCGAGGCCGATCAGCCCGTACACAAAGAACCTGCTGATCGTGGGAATAGCGGACGAGCGGAAAAGAAACTCCAGCATCCTTAGGATGATGGCAAGCAGGCTCTGTTCGAGCCGGTCGAGGAACGCCGGTCCGTGCACGTTGCGGAACTCCGGTCGCGCCAGGAGGGCGGCGAGGCGCTCTCGGCTGCTCGAAACGTCCGGGGGAGAAGTCTCGAAGCCCTCGAGATCGTCGCGCAGATTCTGAATCCGCGACTGGATAGCGCTCGCTGTTGTTAGGTTCTTCTCCTGCTCGAACCTGCGGATGTCCCGGCGCAGACCTTCCGGAGAAATTTCGAAATCCTGCTGTTCGGTGCGGACTCGCCAGCTTTGCGGCAAATCTTTCAGAATCGGGGGAAGGGCGCGGCCGGAACTGTCGAGTTGTTGTGTAGCGGCCAACAACTGGTCCAGTTCCGCATGATATTCGGCGGCGGTGAGCTCGTTACCCGCTCCCGAATCCGCCCGGCAGACAAAGCTGGCGATCGTGAGTCTAACGATCAGCAGCCCGGCAATCAGGATCCCGGCGAGAATGTAAGTGCGCCTAGCCGTCATGCGCCTGCTTACGCTGAGGCACCCTGAAGGGCGGGAGCATCCAGCGTCTCCATCATCAGTTGCAGGTCAAATGCTTCTTTGCGCACCCGCTCGTCGTAGTAAACCAGCGAGAAAGCAATGGTCGCCAGAGGACCGACCAGGCATGTTGAAATAAACGCCGCGACCAGCGATGCGACCCGCCATGCAACCGCAACGTGCTGCAACGCGCCCACGCCTCTTGCACTAACTCCCGCCGCCATTTCGATAGGCCACTGCAGAAGCATGCTGACCCCGATGCTGAGTACCGTGAACAGGAACCAGATGACGAAGATGCGGCCGCGATTCCCCTTGCTAAGTTCGGAGCTCCGGGACATTGAGTCTCCAACACCCTTGTTTTCCAGAACCTTTGCGGGGACGGCCAACGACTACCGTATCATCAGCAAGATTCCGGGCACGATCAAGGCAATGAAGCCCAGGCCCACGAGGAATCCAATGGAAAGCGAGAGTCCGATTACGCCGGCAATCTGGTTCTTCACTTTCGAAAATGAATCCATCACGCCGGCCGGTCGATCGAGGTAAACGTTCGAAACCGCGACCACGGTGGCGGCTTGCGAGGCGGCAGCAACGACCAGGCTCAAGAGACCCACTACTATGCTAAAAACTGCCGTCGTGAGGACGTTACGCAGCTGGGCTCCCGGAGTTTGAAACGCAAGCGCCAGGCACTGTAAGGCGAGGACACAAAGATAGGGAAGAGCGAAGATCCCCAAAAACAACGCGAAGTGGCTGCGATAAAGGGAGAACGTGCGGTCAAGTAATTCTCCGGTACTGAGCGGCCTGAGCGCGGTCGCCATGATTAGCCTCCTATGACTTTAAAACTTGTCCGGCATGGTAGCACAATAGCTTGTTTCAGTCTTATCCAAAGATGTGCCGTGCCGTTAGCGCATGATATGTCCGGTTGATTGAGCACGTGATACTTACACGAGGGAAAGCGCACAAGGTGCGGACGGCGATGTTGCCGTAGTAATTGTTGAAGCGGTTCTCCCTGGTAGGTAGAGACTAAGGCCCCGGGTTCCCCCGGGGGACAGTTATATGTTGGTTCTCTGCTCGGCATGGCGGATGAGAAACCAGCAGGGAGGATCGCCGGCGTGTGGGAAAAGACTGTGCACGCACGTCTTCTGCACCGGCGGATCGAAAATAATTTCGGCCTTCCCGTCTTTGTGCGCCACCGCGTAGTAGTGTTCGACGGTTACGCTGCCAAAGGGCTGGCGCTTCGCGGCCAGACGATATCGAAACACGGAATAGTCCGCGCCATACGCGATTCCCAGCAGGCCCATGCCAGCCAAGAACGATCTCAGGGCGATTCGCCGGAGCCATGGGCCGGTCTTGTTGCCGCCGGTTTTGCTGTCTTCGACTGCGGTCACGGCCCGATTATATCCGTCCGCGAACTGGCCCGGGGCTGGAGCGTTGACAATTCTTCACAAAAGACTCGGCCCGATTTGCTCTCCCGCGCGTCGAAAGGGTGTGAAACAGATGTTAAAATTCACCAGAAGCTCCAAGTGAGAGCTGTTGTCCCTCGTCGATTTGAGGAGTGCAAGTGACGGAACAAGCACCAGACTTAGCTGTTTCCAGAAAATCCGAGCATCATCCAACCGAGAATTCAACCGCTCCCAAGAGCCGCTGGTGGATCTGGCTGATCGTCGCTGTCGTTATCGTTGTCATCGTGGTGTTGTGGCGACGCAGCGCGGCAACCTCAGAAGCGAAAGCCGGCGGTGACGCGGCCTCCCGGCCGGTCATGGTAACAACGGCGGCAGCGCGCCAGGGCGACATCGGAGTTTACGTGCACAGAATAGGCATGGTGACACCCGTTTATACCGTAACGGTGACCAGCCGCGTGCAAGGCGAGATTACGCAGGTCTACTATCGCGAAGGGCAAATGGTTCAGAAGGGCGACCCGCTCGTCGAAATCGATCCGCGCCCTTATCAGGCGGCGTTAACACAGGTCGAGGGACAACTGGCGCACGATCAGGCGGTTTTGACGGAAGCCAAGATCGATTTGGAACGCTACCAGCAAGCCTTGAATCGCAACGCCATCGCCAAGCAGCAATTTGACGATCAGCAGCAAGTCGTGCTGCAAGATGAAGGCACGGTGAAAAACGACGAAGGCCAACTGGCGAATGCCAAGGTCAATCTGGAATACACGCACATCACCGCGCCCATAGCCGGACGCGTGGGACTGCGGCTGGTGGATCCCGGAAATATCGTGCAGGCCAACAGCACCACCGCCCTGGTTGTGATCACGCAGCTTCAGCCCATCACGGTTATCTTCAGCCCCGCGGAAGATGAGCTCCCGCAGATTCAACAGCAATTGCTCAAGGGAAAGAAACTGGCCGTGGACGCTTTTGACCGTGATGAGGATAGGAAACTGGCATCCGGCACGCTGCTGACTCTCGATAATGTCATTGACACATCCACGGGAACCTTGAGGCTCAAAGCCATCTTTGACAACAAAGACAACGCTCTTTTCCCGAGCCAGTTCGTAAACGTCGAACTGCTCGTCGAGACGCAACACAATGTAACTTTGATTCCCACTCCGGCGATTCAGCGCAACGCGCAAGGGGCTTTTGTCTACGTGATTAAAGGCGACCAGACCGCCTCCATGCGAGCGATCACCCTCGGCACTACGGATGGGTCGGTGACCGCTGTCCAAGGCCTTGAGCCGCAGGAAGTGGTTGCGGTCAACGGCTTCGACAAGCTGCTGGATGGCGCGAAAGTTACGGTCCGCGCGCCCACGAACGCGAGTGGCGGAGCTTCGAGCCAGGGCCAGCAGCATCCAACGGGCCAGAATAACGAGAACCAATCCGCTCCGTCGGGAACCCGCAGTGGAGTCGCCTCCGGAGGCAAAGAGGGAGGCTCGTCCCGGTGAGTCCTTCGCGTCCGTTTATTTTACGACCGGTAGCGACGTCGCTTTTGATGGCGGCCATATTGCTCGCTGGCTTCGTCGCCTATCTCCAGTTGCCCGTATCCGCGCTGCCGGAGGTCGACTACCCCACCATTCAGGTGGTTACGTTTTATCCCGGCGCCAGTCCCGATGTGATGGCTTCGGCCATAACCGCGCCCCTCGAACGGCAGTTCGGCCAGGTCCCCGGCCTCAATCAGATGACTTCCACGAGTTCCGATGGAAGCTCCATCATCGTTTTGCAGTTTTCACTCGAGCTGAACATCGACGTCGCCGAACAAGAAGTGCAAGCAGCCATCAACGCGGCGCAAACCTATCTGCCTTCCGATCTGCCGGTCCCGCCGATCTATAGCAAAACGAACCCGGCGGACGCGCCGATTCTCACCTTGGCGCTTTCTTCGAAGACAATCCCGCTGCCGCAAGTCGAAGACCTTGCGGATACGCGCTTCGCGCAAAAAATCTCTCAGCTTCCGGGCGTTGGACTGGTGAGCATCAGTGGCGGGCAAAAGCCGGCCGTCCGCGTGCGCGTGAATCCCACGGTGCTCGCCTCCTACGGCATCAATTTGGAGGATGTGCGCACCGCGCTGCAAGCTACCAGCCTCGACCAGGCGAAAGGCAACTTCGACGGCCCGCAACAGGACTACCAGATTCAATCGAACGACCAACTGCTCACCGCGTCGGATTTCGAACAAGTCGTCATTGCCTACCACAACGGGTCGGCCGTGCGGCTGTCGGACGTAGCCAACGTTGACGACGACGTGGAAAACAACCGCCAGGCGGCCTGGATGAACGAAACTCCCGCGGTCATCGTCAACATTCAACGCCAGCCCGGGGCGAACATCATTCAAGTAGTCGATCGCATCAAGAAGCTGCTTCCGCTGCTGAAGAGCAATCTCCCGGCCGCCATTCAAGTGGATATACTGACGGACCGCACCACCACGATCAGGGCTTCCGTCAAAGACGTCGAGTTTGAACTCATGCTCACCGTGGCGCTGGTGGTCATGGTCATTTTTCTGTTCCTGCGCAATCTATCCGCCACCACCATCCCCAGCGTTGCCGTTCCTCTCTCCATCGTGGGCACGTTCGGCGTGATGTATCTCGCCGGCTTCAGCTTAAACAACCTCACGCTGATGGCCCTGACGATCTCAACGGGCTTCGTCGTCGACGACGCCATCGTCATGATCGAGAACATCATTCGATTCGTCGAAGAAGGAGATACGCCGCTCGAAGCCGCCCTCAAAGGCTCGGAGCAGATCGGTTTCACGATCGTATCGCTGACCATCTCCTTGATCGCAGTGTTGATTCCGCTGCTCTTCATGGGCGACATCGTGGGACGGCTTTTCCGCGAGTTTGCCATTACCTTGAGCGTGACCATCCTCGTCTCCGCGGTGGTTTCGCTGACGCTCACGCCCATGATGTGTTCGCGCATATTGAAAAGCACGCACGGGCGAAAGCAGAGCCGTTTCTACGTGGCTTCGGAGACTGCCTTCGAGCGCATCATCGCTTTCTACGGAAGAACTTTACAGTGGGTGTTGAAACGGCAAAACGCAACTCTGGCCGTGGCCGCCGCGACGCTGGTGCTCACGATCGTTCTCTACATCGTCATCCCGAAAGGCTTTTTCCCGGTGCAAGACACAGGCATCATTCAGGGCATTTCGGAAGCCGTGCAGTCCGCATCCTTCCCCGCCATGGCGGAAAAGCAGCGGCAACTCGCCCACTCGATCTTGCAGGATCCTGCCGTGGAAAGTCTTTCTTCCTTCATCGGTATCGACGGCACCAACACGACCTTGAACAGCGGGCGTATCCAAATTAATTTGAAGCCCCTCGAAGAACGCAAGATCAGCGCCTCGGACGTGATCCGGCGCCTCCAGCCAAAACTGGAAAAGATCGATGGCATCACGCTGTACATGCAACCGGTGCAGGACCTCACCGTCGAAGATCGCGTGAGTCGCACGCAATATCAGTACACCCTCGAAGATCCCGATCAGCGCGAACTGAATTACTGGACAGCCAGGCTGATGGCCAAACTGCAAAACATTCCGGAGCTGCGCGACCTGGCCACGGACCAACAAACTTCAGGCCTCGCCGCCTCTCTCGTCATCGACCGTGTCACCGCTTCCCGCATGGGCATCACGCCGCAAGCGATCGACCAGATGCTTTACGATGCGTTTGGGCAGCGGCAAGTTTCGACGATGTACACGCAGTTGAACCAGTACCACATCGTTCTTGAGACGCAGCCGGAGTTTCAGAAGAACCCCTCGAAATTGCAGGACATCTACGTTCGTTCTGCTTTGGCTCCTACTGCGCTCACTACCGGCTCTTCCAGTACCCAGACGATCACCGCGACCACGGCTTCCGGCAATTCCGCTTCCGCTGCTCCGCCGAGCCCTTCCGCTTCCCCGAACACCGCTGCCAGCTCGGGTTCCGCCAACCCTAGCGCCGTAACGACGGTGAATGGCGCCGCCATTCCGCTCAGCGCCATCACTCGGTTCGAAATGAAGAGCAGCCCGCTATCCGTCAATCACCAGGGACAATTTCCCGTCGTTACCATCTCTTTCAATCTGGCGCCCAACGCGTCGCTTGGCGAAGCCACCAATGCCATCGACAAGGCCCAGCGGGAAATTAACATGCCTCTCAGCGTACAGGGGGCGTTTCAGGGCACCGCCGCTTCGTTTCAAGCTTCCTTGTCGAACGAGCCGCTATTGATTCTCGCCGCTCTCGTGACTGTTTATATCGTGCTCGGCGTTCTCTACGAAAGCTACATACACCCCATCACAATTCTCTCGACCCTGCCCTCTGCCGGGGTGGGTGCGATTCTGGCCTTGTTGATCTGCGGCCAGGAACTCAGCGTCGTCGCCCTCATCGGAATCATCCTTCTGATCGGTATCGTCAAAAAGAACGGGATTATGATGATCGACTTCGCGCTGGAGGCGGAGCGCAAGGAGGGCAAAAGGCCGGAAGACGCGATTTATGAAGCATGCCTGCTGCGTTTCCGTCCCATCATGATGACCACCATGGCCGCGTTGCTGGCCGGCTTGCCGCTTGCCCTTGGAACCGGAATTGGCTCGGAGCTTCGCCGCCCCTTGGGCATCTCCATGGTTGGCGGCTTGCTCTTGAGCCAGGTGCTTACGCTCTACACGACTCCGGTCATTTACATCTTCTTCGACCGGCTCGCGCATCGTTATTCTTCGCGCCGCGCGCCGGAAGCCGGACCTGAGGCCGTCCCAGCGGATTGATGCGATGAGCCTCTCCTCTCCATTTATTCGGCGTCCCGTCGCCACTACCCTCCTGACAGCGGCCATTGCGCTGGCGGGCGCTGTGGCCTTCCGGGAGTTGCCGGTCTCGCCGCTTCCGCAGGTCGATTTCCCTACGATTTCGGTTGGCGCCAGTTTGCCGGGAGCCAGTCCCGAGATCATGGCCTCCTCCGTCGCCACTCCCTTGGAGCGCCAGTTCGGGAGAATTGCCGGCATCACCGAAATGACGTCGTCCAGTAATCTCGGCACCACCAGCGTCACGCTGCAGTTTGATTTGAACCGCGACATTAATGGAGCCGCGCGCGACGTCCAAGCCGCGATCAATGCCGCGCGCAGTTACTTGCCCGCCAATCTCCCCGGCAATCCCACTTATCGCAAGGTCAACCCGGCGGATTCTCCGATCATGATTCTGGCGCTTGCGTCCGGTGTGTACGACCGCGGAGCGCTGTACGACGCCGCCTCCACCATCATGCAGCAGCGTCTTTCCCAGCTTCAGGGCGTCGGGCAGGTGAGCGTTTGGGGTAGCTCCTTGCCGGGAGTGCGGGTGGACGTGAATCCGACCCAACTTAACAGCTATGGTCTCGGCTTGCAGGACGTTGCCGCCATGCTGAGCCGGCAGAATGCCAACAGTCCCAAGGGCCAAGTCATTAACGGCGCAACCACCGCGGACATCGTAACCAACGACCAGCTTCTCAAGGCGGTGGACTACATGCCTTTGGTGGTCGGCTACCACGATGGCGCCGCCATTAAGTTGTCCGATGTCGCGAACGTCCAGGATTCCACGGAGAACATACGCGCGGCCGGCTTCGTCAACGGCAAGCCCTCCGTCCTCATCGCTATTTTCCGCCAGCCCGGCGCCAACATCATCGATACTGTGGATCGCATCCGGGCGGCGATTCCCGCACTGAAGGCCTCCGTCCCATCCGCCATCGACACACAAATTGTTGTCGACCGTACCCTCACCATTCGCGCCTCCGTTCGCGATACTGAGCGCACCCTCCTCATCTCGATTTCCCTGGTTATTCTGGTGGTGTTCCTCTTCCTGCGCAATGTCCGCGCTACCTTGATTCCCAGCGTGGCCGTCCCCGTCTCTTTGATCGGGACGTTTGGGGTGATGTACCTGTGTCACTACAGCATTGACAATCTCTCGCTCATGGCCCTCACGATTTCGACGGGCTTCGTGGTGGACGATGCGATTGTGGTCATCGAAAACATCACGCGCTATCTCGAGCAGGGCATGGCACCTATGCAAGCTGCACTCAAGGGCGCCAAGGAAATCGGATTCACGGTGATGTCCATCAGCATCTCTCTCGTTGCCGTCTTCATCCCGATTCTGATGATGGGTGGAATCGTGGGCCGGCTGTTCCGCGAATTTGCCGTGGTCCTCTCGGTTGCCATCCTGGTGTCGCTGGGCATTTCCCTGACCACGACACCGATGATGTGTTCTCGCCTGCTCAAGGATCTTCGGGATGAGCGGCACGGCAAAGTGTTCCGCGCCAGCGAACGCGCCTTCAATGCGCTCCGCGGGGCCTACGAGCGCAGCTTGGGTTGGGTCCTGGAACACTCCCGCCTGACGCTGGCCGTTCTCGGCATCACCATCGCATTCAACTTCTACCTTTTTTGGAGCGTCCCCAAGGGATACTTTCCACAGCAGGACAACGGCATCGTCTTCGGCGGCATCCAGGGCTCGCAGGACATTTCCTTCCAGGCCATGCAGAAGGCCACGGCGCGCATCGTCGATGTCATCAAGACGGACCCGGCGGTGCAGAACGTGATGGCGTTCACGGGCGGCGGAGGTGCCACCAATGGCGGCAACGTATTCCTGGGCCTGAAACCTCTCGCGGAACGCGACGCGAGCGCCAGCCAGGTGATCAACCGGCTGCGTCCTAAGCTCCTTTCTGTCTCGGGTGCAAACACCTTTATGCAAGCCGGACAGGACCTCCGCATCGGCGGACGGGGAAGCAGCGCGCAATTTCAGTACACAATCCAGAGCGACAATTTACAGGACCTGGTGCAGTGGGGCCCGGTCCTTCTCCAGCAGATGCGAAAAATACACCTGCTCACCGACGTCAATACCGACCAGCAGAACAGCGGCCTTCAGGCCACGCTTACCTATGACCGCGCCACCGCATCGCGCCTCGGCATTACGCCGCAGATGCTCGACAACTCTCTCTACGAAGCCTTCGGCCAAGCCCAGGTTTCGACCATGTATACCGGCATCAATCAGTACCACGTCGTGCTGGAAGTCGCGCCGAAGTACTGGCAGTCGCCGGTAAACTTGAGCGACGTGTATATCCGGGCGTCGCAAGGGAAAGTCGTTCCGCTCAGCGCCATCGCGCATTACGAGCCGTCTACCGCTCCGCTGGCCGTGAATCACCAGGGTCAATATCCCTCGGTGACCATCTCTTTCAACCTTGCCCCGGGTGTATCCCTCAGCGACGCTTCCAGGGCCATCGTCGAAACGGAACAGAAAATCGGCATGCCCAATACCATTACCGGCATGTTCTCCGGCACGCTCCAAGCTTTCGAAGCTTCGCGGGCGACGCTGCCTCTTCTGATCGTCACCGCTCTCCTGGCCGTCTATATCGTGCTGGGTATTCTTTACGAAAGTTATATTCATCCCCTCACGATTATTTCCACGCTGCCCTCCGCAGGAGTCGGCGCCATCCTGGCCCTCAACCTGTTTCACAAGGACCTTAGCGTTATCGCGATCATCGGCGTTATTCTCTTAATTGGTATTGTCAAGAAGAATGCCATTCTGATGATCGACTTTGCGCTGGCCGCCGAACGCAGCGAAGGCAAGAGCCCTCGCGATGCCATTTTTCAGGCTTGCATTCTGCGTTTTCGGCCTATTCTGATGACCACCATGGCCGCGATATTTGGCGCCATGCCGTTGGCGTTCGGCAGAGGAACCGGTTCAGAACTCCGCAACCCTCTGGGAATGACTATTATTGGCGGCCTGCTTCTGAGCCAAATGCTCACGCTTTACACCACGCCGGTCGTTTATCTCTCACTGGACCGCTTGAGAGTCAACTGGCTTCGCGCTCACGGAAAGCTCGAAGCACAAAGACATATCGAGTCCTTCGGATGACAAATTCTTGTGCGCCACGCGAACTCAAGATCAGAAACGGCCGAAGCCGACTTAGCCACACCAAGGAGCTCGAGATACCGATGAAGGCAACTAACAAAATACGTGCTGCGGCCGCGCTTCTCTGCGGCATTCTCCTCATCATCTTCCCAGGCTGCGTTGTCGGTCCGAGATACAATCGCCCCACGGTGCAGACACCGGGGACGTTCAAAGAGGTCACGCCGGACGATCTCAAGAAAATGGACGGCTGGAAAGTCGCGCAACCGCAGGACAGTGTTCTCCATGGCAAGTGGTGGGAGACTTTTGGCGATCCGCAGTTGAACACGCTCGAGGAGCAAGTCAATATTTCCAATCAAAACGTCGCCGCGGCGTTCGCCAACTTCATGGCGGCGCGCGCTCTGGTGCGGGAGGCTCGCGCGCAATATTTCCCAACTGTGACCGCGGGCGCAAGCATCATTCACCAGCGCCAGCCCAGTGTTTCGAGCGGGACGAGCAGCGCGACGACCTCCACCGAATACTCTCTGCCCTTCGACGCTTCCTGGACGCCCGATTTGTGGGGCCGCGTGCGCAACACCGTTCGCGCCAACGTCGCAAACGCGCAAGCCAGCGCCGCCGACCTAGAGAATACCCGCCTGACCGCGCAAGCGGAACTGGCGGTCGATTACTTCCAACTGCGCGGACAGGACGCTCTCAAACAACTGCTCGATTCGACCGTAAAGGCTTATGAGGAGTCCCTGAAACTGACCAAGGCACTGTATGAAACAGGTATCGACTCCGACGAATCCGTCGCGCAAGCTGAAACTCAGCTGGAAGCCACCCGGGCACTAGATACCAGTATTGGCATTCTGCGCTCTCAATACGAGCATGCGATTGCACTCTTGGCCGGCCAACCTGCTTCTTCCTTCTCGATCGCCGTCGAGCCGTTGAAGACTCCGCCGCCCGCCATCCCGTTTGGTGTTCCATCGCAACTTCTGGAGCGCCGTCCAGACATCGCCGCATCCGAGCGCCTGATGGCCCAGGCCAACGCGCAAATCGGCGTCGCCAAAGCCGCCTATTATCCAACGCTGACTCTTAGCGCTTCCGCCGGGTTTCAAAGCACGAAGGGCTCCGCCTGGTTTACCTGGCCAAGCCGCTTCTGGTCCGTCGGCCCGGCCATTGCCGAGACGATTTACGATGGCGGCCTGCGCCGCGCCACCGTCGAACAGTACCGCGCGCAATATGATCAGACGGTCGCCAGCTATCGCAACACGGTCCTCACCGCGTTTCAGCAAGTCGAGGATAATCTTTCCGCCCTGCGCGTTCTTTCCCAGGAAATTCAGGAACAAGACACCGCGATCCGGTCCGCGCAGCGTAGCCTTGACCTGGCCACAGACCGCTACCGCCTCGGCATCGACCCCTACCTCAACGTCATTACCGCCCAGACCACACTCTTCAGCAATCAGCAGACAGCCGTGGACCTGCGGATCGAGCAAATCGTGGACAGCGTGCAATTGATCGAGGCACTCGGCGGGGGTTGGGATTCCTCCACGCTTCCCAGTTCGCAGCAGATTATTTCGCGACAGGCCCAGCTCCCGGCGGCTACTCCGGTTCAGCCTTCCCAGAGCCAGCCACCAGCCTCATCGACTCCCTGATCGGCCGGGCAAATCGCGCAGGCTGCCCAACGCGAGCAGCCTGCAAGCGATCAGCGTCACAGAATCGAGTTATCTTCCCGATCTCTGGCTTGCCGCTACTTGGGTTGCTTATCTTTATCGTTGGTATCCTCCGGGGGTTCGAGTGCTCCGGGCATCACCTTGAGCGGAGCCGAGTGCTGCTCTTCGAGTTCGGGATGCGGCAGTGGCTTGCGCGGCAGCATCTGGTCGCGCATGGCGGCGTTGTATACGAAGATAGCCTCGACGGTTGCCGCCTGCGCCAGGTCGCCGGGCTGCAGGCGTTCGTAAGTGTCCATGTTCGAATGATGGGTGCGCGATTCGTAGTCGAGGCGGTCCTGAATGAACTGGAAGCCTGGGATCCCGACCGCATCGAACGATTGGTGGTCGGTGCCACCGGTGTTGCGCGCGGTGATGGTGGTGACGCCGAGATCTTTCAGCGGCTCCATCCATTGCGCAAAGATGGGGGCGATCGCGGTGTTTCCCTGCAGATAAATCCCGAGGATTTTACCGGTGCCGTTATCCACGTTGAAGTAGCCGGAAATTTTCGGCTGCTCAGGTTCAATTACGACAGGACCGGCAGGTTTGCGCAGCCAATCGGGCTTCTCCAGTTGATCGGGAGCGGTCGAGAGTGGCACGTATCCGAAATGCTGCTTCACGTAGCCGCGGGAACCAAAAAGGCCCTGCTCTTCTCCCGTCCAGAGACCAATGCGGATGGTGCGCCGCGGCTTGATCTGCAGCGTGTTGAAAATCCGCATGACTTCCATTGCAACCACCGTGCCGGCACCATTGTCGGTTGCGCCCGTCGCCGCCGCCCACGAGTCGAGATGGCCACCGACCAGGACCACCTCATCTTTCAGCTTGGGATCTGTGCCGGGAATTTCGGCAATGGTATCAAAGCCATGCTCATGGTCATCGAAGTACGCCACATCGACATTCATTTCGATGCTAACCGGCACATTGGCTTTGAGCAGACGATAAACGCGTCCGTAGTTCTCTATCGCCGCCACCACTACAGGCAGGGGATTGGCGTGATCGCGCTTGTAGGCGGACCTTCCCAGGCCGCCGTCGTCGAAGATCGTGCCGCCGGAGCCGCCGCTGTCGCGGCCGTCGCGGCTGGGAAGAATAATCGCCAGAGCATGCTCCGAGGCGAGAAACTTTCCTGTTTTATCGAGCAGGGCCGCCCGCTTTACATATTCCTGAATCCGGTCTGAGTAAGCCCTCTGTTTGTCCAGGGGGAAATCGGCAGTCTTGGCAAGGTCCTTGTCGTCCATGCGTGTAAACAGCGGCTTATCCACCGGATTCACCTCGCGCATATCTCCGAGCAGGACGATTTTCCCGGCCAGCTTGCCTTTGTACTTGTCGAGATCTCTATCGTCCTTGACATCAACCCAAATGGCTTGGCCATTGACTGCGCCGTTGGTGGAAGGCGACCAGGGCGCGGCCTGGGCGATGAAAACAGCCGTGTCCGGCGACGTCATACGCACCCAGGTGTTGAGCTGCTGCCAGCCCATGCCGAACTCACCCCAGTCTTCGAGATGGGCGTTGCTGCAACCCATCGCAGCCAATTGATCGCGCGTCCACTCGTTGGCCCGGCGCAGGTTGGGTGAACCGGTAAGGCGCGGGCCAATGCCATCCATCAGAGCGGATGCGAAGTCCATCACGTGCGAATGGGTCAGGCCTTCGTCGCGAATGCGCTGGTACATGGTGTAATCGAGATTCTCTTTTGCAGGCTGCGGCAGTTCGTACGATGGCTTGTCGGCTTCGGCCGCCGCTGCCTTCTCTTTGTTCTTGTCAGCGGCAAAGATGGAGAGTGGCAGGACGAAGCAGAGTAACAAAGCAAATCTGATTCTGAAAAAACCGTGGAATCGCATGTGTCGGGCTCCCTCGGAAAAAAGTTCGAAAGCAGAGTAGCAGATATGGACTAAACAAAATAGCTGCCACGAACCGCTAGCGGAATATGAGTTGGAGGCGCTAATCGTCCTGCGGCCATTTCTGGCAATTGCGCCCTCGCGCGTTGGATCTCCCACAAAAATTGTAGCGTCGCAGCAAAACCCGAAAGCCGGCAACGACGCGAAGGCAAGGTGAAATACATGTGACGCCGAGAGTGAAGGCTGGTGCCGGGGGGATTCAACCAGGTGGGCAAACCGGGTGTACAATCCTTTCCGTTCTTGAGGTCAATAAGGAAATCTCGGTCAAGATAGAGACGGTATGAGCCAAGCAGCAATCGTGAAAGAGAAGGTGAAACTGGCCGTTGCGGATGGAACACAGATGGCAGCCTATGTGGCTCGTCCGGAGCAAGGCGGCCCGCATCCGGGGTTGCTCGTGTTCCAGGAAGCATTTGGCGTTAACCATCACATCCGCAGTGTGAGCGAGCGGTTTGCCGCGGAGGGGTACGTCGTGATTGCTCCGGAGCTGTTTCATCGCACGGCGCCGGGTTTTGAGGGCAGCTATACCGACTTCCCTGCCGTGATGCCGCACCTCCAGGCGATGACAACAGAGACGGCGGAGATGGACATAGGGTCCGCCCATGAGTGGCTGCGCTCGAATGCGCAGGTGAAACCAAACGAGATTTCGAGTGTGGGATTCTGCATGGGTGGCCGCTTTTCATTTCTTGCCAACAGCGTGGTCCCGCTGCGCGCCGCAGTATCGTTTTACGGAGGAGGAATCGCACCCGGATTGCTCGACCGGGCGTCGAAGGTGCAGGCGCCGTCATTGCTCATCTGGGGTGGATTGGACAAGCATATTACGCCCGAGCACCGAAAAGCGGTGACCGACGCCTTGAGCGCGCAGCAGAAGATTTATGTGAATGTCGAGTTCTCCCAGGCCGACCATGGATTCTTCTGTGACGAACGCGCATCGTATGAGCCGCGCTCGGCGCGGCAGGCGTGGGCATTGACTTTAGAGTTTCTGCGCTCGTGAAGCAGCTCGGGACGGTTTTCCACAAGGAACATAGGAGGGACGCACTTACTTCGCTACGACTTGTCTTCGAGGCCCGCGGGGGCGAGTCTCGCAAGCTGCACGGCCAGCCATGATGGCTTTCGGCCGTCGATCTCGGCGCGTTCTTTGGCGGCGACGGCGGTTCTAACGATATGGGCTCCGATGTAGCGGATGGGCTCCGGTGGAAAGTTGTTGAGTCCCCTGCCGGCCAGGGGATGGTTCGACCATTCATCGTTGCGGTCGAGTGCCAGGCTGGCCAGGATACGGCCTCCAATGACGCTCGGGCCCACTCCGTTTCCACTCCAGCCAATTCCATAAACGATGTTCGGGCGCCCATAAAGGCGGCCAAGACGCGGGAGACTGTCGGGCGTGCGGTCAATGGGACCGGACCAGTCGTGGGTCACCGGAGCGTCGGCGAGCACTGGGTAGTAGCGGCGGAGATCAGCGGTGACTTCGGAGGCGCGTCGGGCATGGCGATCAAAGTTAGATCCGATGCGGCCACTGTAGGCAATGGTCCATCCTCCCTTGCCAAAGGCGATGCGTCCGTCACGGGTGACGCGGTAATAGTCAACCATGGTTTGCGAGTCGGTGATGGAGAGGTCGCGGTGCCATCCGATCCGCTCAAGACGGTCGGGAATGGGCGCGGTGACGACCATGTCACTGGAAATGACAGCGATGGCGCGATGGAGTTCACGGATCGAAGCGGCCCAGGCGTTGTTGGCGATGACGAGTTTTTCGGCGGCCAGAGAACCACGGCCGGTGCGTAGAACGACCGGCGCTGAGCGGCTGAAGTTTTGGACGCGAGTGTGTTCGTAGATGCGAACACCCCGATCGAGCGCGACTCGCCGCAGTCCCCGGACGAGCGCCGCGGGCTGGACAATGGCAGCACTCGCCTCGAAAACTCCGGCGCGATGGGCGGCTGATCCTGCGCGCTGTGCGGCCTCTCCCGGATCCAGACGGCGAAAAACCTGCAAACCCATCTTTTCGCAGATGTGAACAACACTTTCCCATGCTCCCATCTGAGCGGAACTGGTGGCGGTCCAGAGCCAGCCTCCGCAGCGGAAGTCGGCGTCAATGTTGTGGGCGCGGCAAAATTCGCCGATTTCGGCGATGGCTTGCTCGGAACTGCGGCAGATGCGAATGGCTTCCTCCGGACCGAAGAGCTTAGCCAGTGATGCGAGCTTCGGCCACCAGGCGAGCACAAAGCCACCGTTCCGGCCTGAGGCGCCGCCTCCGCAGATGTCTTGTTCGAGAACGACGACATCGCAGGCGGGGTCTTGCTCCTTGATGCGGAGGGCAGTCCAGAGGCCCACGTATCCGGCGCCGAGGATGGCGATGTCAGCCTTCGCAAAGCCTTCGAGAGCAGGTTGATCGGGTGCGTCGCCGTGCACCTGCTGGAGCCAGAAGGAGTGGCGTTTGAAGTCTTTGGCCATAGGTTGAGCGGCGCCAAGGGTCCTGTACCAGAATAATTCAGGAAGTGTCGTAGAAGACAGTTGCTGTGATCAGGCAATTGCGCTCACTGAGACTTTCTCTGCTGTCGGCCCGTCAATGAGTGCTATGGCGACGTTACAACAGCGATTGTGCAAAATTGCGACTAGTCATCGGAAGTACTGCTAGTTCAGCGGTATTTGCCTTGAACCACCAAGCTTCAATTGCAGCAGTTCACTTTCAATTGGCCATGTGGAATATGCGAACATTACAAGGACAGCGACGTTGACGAAGGGGATAGCCATGAGCAGACCATGCCAACGCGGGTAGCCTGCCTTGGAGGAAATGTTGCCAAATATGGCATAAGCAAGCACGCTTGAAATGACTAGGGCGATCCAATCCTTGAACGTGAAATTCATTCGACCCCCTCTTGTGGGCCAGCGATATTCAGCCAGTTCTGGCAGAAATTGTCGCTCCTTCGAGCATGTTTGTCGAGAACAGGCATCTCTGACAAAGTCGGCGGTGTCAAGCACTTTTTGAGCGTACTGCTCCGTGCACTCCGAGGAGCGCGCCATTTCGCTCTTAGTTGAAGGTTCTGCCATACCAACCAAGGCCCGCTCG
>PLIC01000291.1 GCA_003139995.1 Candidatus Acidiflorens stordalenmirensis
GAGCTCGAGCAGGTCATGCAGTCGATGAACGACGCCGGCGAAGGCACCGATATCGAGCTGCAGAACGAAGAGCAGGAACTCGAACTCAAGGAGCTGGAGAAAGCGGCCGATGAAGCTCCTATCGTCAAGCTCGTGAACCTGGTGCTCACCGATGCCGTAAAGCGCGGGGCCAGCGACATTCACATGGAGCCCTACGAAAAGGAATTCCGCGTCCGCTTTCGCATTGACGGCGTCCTGCAGTTGATCATGAATCCGCCGCTGAAACTGAAGGACGCCATCACTTCGCGCCTCAAGATCATGGCCAAGCTCGACATCAGCGAAAAGCGGCTGCCGCAGGACGGTCGCATCATGCTGAAGATGCAGATCGGCGGCAAGAAAAAGCAACTCGATTTTCGCGTCTCCACTCTGCCCACGCTCTGGGGCGAGAAGATCGTGCTCCGGCTGCTCGACAAGGAGAATCTGCGCCTCGACATGACCAAGCTCGGCTTCGAGCAGGAGTCGCTGACCAAGTTCCAGAAGGCGATCCTCAAGCCCTACGGCATGGTGCTAGTCACGGGGCCGACCGGATCGGGCAAGACCAACACTCTGTATTCCTCGATCTCGCAGCTCAACCAGATCAATACCAACATCATGACCGCCGAAGACCCGGTCGAGTTCCAACTGGCAGGCGTGAACCAGGTGCAGATGAAGGAGCAGATCGGCCTGAATTTTGCCGCGGCCCTGCGCGCCTTCCTCCGCCAGGACCCTAACATCATCCTGGTCGGCGAAATCCGCGATTTTGAAACCGCGGAAATCGCCATCAAGGCCGCACTCACCGGCCACCTCGTTTTGTCCACCCTGCACACCAATGGCGCACCCGAAACCATCACGCGTCTCATGAACATGGGCATCGAGCCTTTCCTGGTGGCGACTTCGGTTCACTTGATCTGTGCCCAGCGTCTGATCCGGCGGATCTGCAAGGACTGCGCCGAGCCGGTCGAAATGCCTGTGCAGGCCCTGATCGATGAAGGTTACACGCCCGAGGAGGCCAAGACGGTGCAGATCATGAAGGGCAAAGGCTGCGCCACCTGCAACAAGACCGGCTACAAGGGCCGCACCGGTTTGTACGAAGTGATGGAAGTCGATGACGAGATCCGGGAACTGGTTCTGGTCGGCGCCTCGGCGGTCGAACTCAAGAAGAAAGCGATTGAACGCGGCATGATCACCCTGCGCCGCAGCGGGCTGATCAAGGTCGCGCAAGGCTGGACCACGCTCGAAGAAGTGGCTCGCGAAACGATCCACTAAGAACCGTCGTTCGCTGTTCGTCGTTCGCTGTTTCGCGAGAATGATTTGCGGGCGAAAAGCGAAAAGCGAAACGCGAACGACGAGCAGCTGAAATTGCAACAGGAAAGACGGAAAAACTATGGCACTCTCATTAAGCGATCTACTCCGCCGCATGCTTGAGATGGGGGGAAGCGACCTCCACATCACCACCAACTCTCCGCCCCAAATCCGCGTGCATGGACATCTGGTGCCGCTCGACCTGCCCCAGTTGACGCCCGCCGAGACCAAGCAACTGGCCTACAGCGTGATGACCGATTCGCAGAAGCACCGCTTCGAAGAAAGCCTCGAACTGGATTTCTCGTTCGGTTTGAAGGGGCTGGCTCGCTTCCGCGCCAACGTCTTCAACCAGCGCGGCGCTTCGGCTTGCGTCTTCCGTCTGATTCCGTTTGAGATCAGAACATTCCACCAACTGGGTCTGCCTCCAATCGTCAGCAAGCTGTGCGATAAACCGCGCGGGCTGGTGCTGGTGACGGGGCCGACCGGTTCGGGCAAGTCCACGACGCTGGCGGCCATGATCGACAAGGTCAATACCGAGCGCCACGAACACATCCTCACCATCGAGGACCCGATCGAGTTCGTGCACATGAACAAGAACTGCGTGGTCAACCAGCGCGAACTGCACTCGGACACCAAGAGCTTTGGCGACGCCTTGCGCGCCGCCCTTCGTGAAGACCCGGACGTGGTGCTGATCGGCGAAATGCGCGACCTCGAAACCATCGAGTCGGCGCTGCGTATCGCGGAAACCGGCCACCTCACCTTCGCCACGTTGCACACGAATTCGGCGTCTTCCACCATCAACCGCATCATCGACGTGTTCCCGTCGCACCAGCAGTCGCAGATCCGCGCCCAGCTTTCCCTGGTGCTCGAAGGCATCTTGTGCCAAAGCCTGCTGCCCCGCGCCGACAACAAGGGGCGCACCATGTGCATGGAAATCCTGGTGCCCAATGCGGCCGTGCGCAACCTGATCCGCGAAGACAAGATTCACCAGATTTACTCCGCCATGCAGTCCGGCCAGGAGAAGTTCGGCATGCAGACGTTCAACCAGTCGCTCGCCATCGCATATTTCCAGAAGCAGATCACACTGGAAATGGCCTTGTCGCGCTCCAGCAGTCAGGACGAACTGCAGGAAATGATCTCGCGCGGCGCCACCTTTGTGAACCGGGGCATTCCGGCTCCGATGGCCAGGAGTGCTGCGCCGGCGAAGCGATGACCTCGAGAAATGTCCGGTAGCGCAACGGGCCGGGAGACGAGCGAAGAGGCAGGAGAAGAGACGAGCAAAGAGACAAGAAAGCGCAGGCAGCCAGCAGGATCGGCAGCCTACGCCAGCGGAATACGGATAAGGAGAAAGCAACCATGCCAGTTTTTACGTTTTCGGGAAAGACCGCTTCGGGCGAGAAAGTGCAGGGAGAGCGCGTAGCCTCCACCAAGGACGGACTGGCCTCGCAGCTTCGCAGGGAGCGCATCACGCCAGGCTCAATCCGGGAGAAGGGCAAGGAATTTTCCCTGCCCACCTTTGGCAGCGGCAGGGTCAAGGTCAAGGAAGTGGCGATATTCTTCCGCCAGTTCTCCGTCATGATTGACGCCGGCCTGCCCCTGGTGCAGTGCCTGGAGATCCTCGGCGCCAACCAGGAGAACCCCAGCTTTCAGAAAACGCTGCTCGGTGTCCGGACCACCGTCGAAGGTGGCGCCACGCTGGCCAATGCCATGCGCCAGTATCCGGTCGTCTTCGACGATCTGACCACCAACATGATCGAGGCCGGCGAGACCGGCGGTATTCTCGACATCATCCTGCAGCGCCTGGCGATCTACGTGGAAAAGGCGGTCAAGCTGCGCGCGGCCATCAAGTCGGCCCTGATCTACCCGGTGGCCGTCGTCTCCCTCGCCGGCCTTATCGTGGGCGCGCTGCTCAAGTGGGTGGTGCCGATCTTCGCCAACCTCTTTGTAGGGTTGGGAGTTGGGCTTCCGCTGCCGACCCGCATCGTCATCGGCCTCAGCGACTTCGTCGGTCATTTCTGGTGGTTCTTTATCGTGGGTGCGGTCGCCGCCGTCTTCGGCGTCAAGCAGATTCGCAAGCACCCGCGTGGCCGCTATTACTTCGACGCCATGCTGCTCAAGCTGCCCATCATCGGAATTCTGCTGCGCAAGATCGCAGTCGCCCGTTTCACCCGGACCCTGGGCACGCTCATTACTTCGGGTGTTCCGATTCTCGAAGGCTTGGCCATTACCGCCCGCACCTCGGGCAACGCCGTGCTGGAAGAAGCGCTGATGAAGGTGCGCAAGGCCATCGAAGAAGGCCGCACCATCGTCGATCCGTTGCGCGAATGCGGCGTCTTCCCCAACATGGTGACCCAGATGATCGGCGTTGGCGAAGCCACCGGCGCCATGGACTCCATGCTGCAGAAGATCGCGGACTTCTACGAAGACGAGGTCGACTCCGCCACCAAAGACATGTTGGCCATGCTGGAGCCGGTCATCATCGGCCTCCTCGGCGTGTCCATCGGCGGCATCGTGATTTCTCTGTACATGCCGTTGTTCTCGATGATTTCAAAACTGGCAGGATAGGAAAAATCGCTGGTCGTCGTTCGCGGTTCGCTGATCGCGGTTCGTCGTTCGCTTTTCGCGGTTTGTCTGGCGGACTACGGAGAGCAAATAGCGAAGAGCGAATAGCGATCAGCGAATAGCGAACTTCATGCACTCCATCTCCGATGAGCGGAACTGGCTGACCTGGCTGGTCAAGGTTCGCATCCTGATCCTCCTGGTCCTGCTCGCCATCGAACTCGCCGTCATCCGCCTCACTCCCAGCCCGCTCCCCGTCTTGCCCTTTCTCACCGGGATGGTGTTGTGGTTCGTGCTCTCGCTGTTTTTCCTTTTTTTGGTTTCGGTCTGGAGCGAACACCGCCTGCAGGCCATTCTGCAGGTGCTCTCCGATCTGGCCATGGTCACGTTGGTCGTCCATGTCACCGGGGGCATCGACAGCTCGCTGAATTTCCTCTACCCCTTGGTCATCGTTGTCGCTTGCATGCTCCTGCCGCGGGGCTGGGGATATCTGAGCGCGGCCCTGGCTTTCATCCTGTTCGGCACCATCCTCGAGCTCGATTACTATTTGGTCATTCCCTCGTATGCAAGTTCGCATCCCAAGTTAGAGGCGTTGCAGGTCGTGATCTTCGTCAACCTGTTTGCCTACTTCGCCATCGCCTACCTGGCCGGCCTGCTGATGAGCAAGCTCCGCCAGGCGGATGTGCAACTGAAGGATACGAGCGGCGCGCTCGAAAATCTGCAGGCGCTCCACGAAAATATCGTGCACTCCATGAGCGGCGGTGTGATCGCGACCGGGCTCGACGGACGCATTACGCTGGTCAATCGCGCGGCCCAGCAACTGCTCGAGATTTCCGAAGCCGAATTCCGCGGTCGCTCCGTGGCCGATCTTTTTCAGGATCCCTTGCCCCACTTCGGCGTGGCCCGGGACAATGCCGAAGTCCGCTACATTACCGTCAACGGCTTCCGCAAAACTTTTCGCGTGATGGTTTCCGCGCTCAACGTGAGCGCGCGCGGCGACTTGGGCTTTGTCTATTCGTTTGACGACCTCACCGAGATCCGCCGCCTGGAACGCGAGGTGCGCGTCCAGGATCGCCTGGCTGCCGTGGGCCGTCTGGCCGCTGCCATCGCCCACGAAATCCGCAATCCCCTGACCTCCATTGCCGGTTCCGTCAGCATGTTGTCGGATGCGCCCACCTTGAATTCCGAAGAGCGGCACCTTTTGCAGATTGTGATCCGGGAGTCCGATCGCCTCAACAACATCATCACCGATTTTCTGGCGTACTCCCGGGGCAAGCAATATCGCTTCGAGCGCGTGAATCTGGTTCCGTTGCTCGAGGACACGCTCACTTTGCTCGAACACCGCCTCACCGCCGAGAACGCCGGCATCAAGCTCCAGCGCAGCTTTCAGAAGTCCGAAGCCTGGGTGCTGGCCGACGGCGACAAGCTCAAACAGGTGTTCTGGAACTTCTCGGAAAACGCGGTGCGCGCAATAAAAGCGACGAACAAAGGTGGAACGCTGACCGTGGCCCTCACCGAGCGCGGACCCGACTGGGAGATGAGCTTTGCCGACACCGGTCCCGGCCTCAACCCGCAGCAGACGGAAAAAATCTTCGAGCCGTTCCAGTCGAACTTTGAAGGCGGAACCGGGCTGGGCCTCGCCATCGTCTACCAGATCGTCCAGGCGCATGAGGGCAAGGTGTGGGCGCGTTCGGAAGTCGGCAAGGGCACCAGCTTCGTGTTCCGTTTGCGGCGCATGGAAAATGAGTATGCGCATGACCATCGGCAGGGCGTTGCCAGCGGAACTTCCTCCACATCGGCATCCGCCGGAGCTGCGCTGGCAGCCGCGGGAGCGGGAGCAGGAGCGGGAGGAGGTTCGCATGGGTAACATTCTCGTCTGCGACGACGAACGCTCGATCTGCGAACTGCTCGATATTGCCCTGCGCCGCGATGGCCATAAAGTCGAAACCGTCACCAATGGCGAGTTGGCCAAGCGCAAGATCGACAGCGCGCTCTTCGACGTGATTGTTACCGACATCAAGATGCCGGGCGTGGATGGGGTCGATGTCCTGCGCCACGCGCACCAGATCTCGCCCGATTCCGCGGTAATTTTAATGACTGCCGTCGACGACTACGAAGCTGCCGTGCAGGCGGTCAAGGCCGGAGGCGCGACCGATTACATCCGCAAGAGTCCGGGACTGGTGGACGAAGTTAAACTCGCCATCGCCCGGTCGCTCACTAAGGTTTCGCTCAGCCGTCAGAACTTTGCCCTGCGCCGCGACGCGGCCACGCGCAACTCGCTCGACAACATCGTCGGCGTAAGTCCAGCGCTCGAAAAGCTCAAGCAGACCATCCGCACCGTCGCTACCACCAGCAGCACGATCCTGGTCTATGGCGAAAGCGGGACCGGCAAGGAACTGGTCGCGCGGGCCGTGCACACCTGCTCGCCGCGCGCCGCCGAAGCGTTTGTCTCGGTCAACTGCGGCGCGTTCCCGGAGACTTTGCTCGAAAGCGAACTCTTCGGTTACGTCAAGGGCGCCTTCACCGGGGCCACCCAGAACCGGCGCGGATTGTTCGAAGTCGCCGACCAGGGCACGATTTTTCTCGACGAGATCAGCGAGATGACCATGCCCATGCAGGTCAAACTGCTGCGCGTGCTGCAAGAGCGCACGGTGCGTCCGGTGGGCGGCACCAGCGAAATTCCGGTGGACGTGCGCGTCATCGCCGCTACCAACCGCGATCTCGACCGGCAGGTCGCCGAGGGCACGTTCCGCGAGGACCTCTACTATCGCCTGAGCGTCATTCCCATTCGCGTGCCCGCCTTGCGCGAGCGCCGTGAAGATGTGCCGCTCCTGGCGAACCACTTCCTGAAAAAATATGCGCCCGGTGCCGGCAAGAGCATTCACAGCGTCGCCGCGGCATCGCTCGAAGCTCTCACCAGTTACGATTGGCCGGGCAACGTCCGGCAACTTGAGAACACAATCGAGCGGGCAGTGGCGCTAGAAACCACGAGTGAGCTGCGCGTCGAGTTGCCGGCAGAACGTCCAAAGGCCCGCGCCGTGGCCGCCGGCGCCGAAACCGCAACAAATACGGCCATGAATACGACATTGAATACGACCATGACCGTCGCCGCAGGCTCGGTCCTGCCCGAAGGCGTGAACATGGAAAACTATGTCGCGCAGATCGAACGCTCGCTCCTGCAGTCCGCGCTCGCGCAAACCCACGGCGTGCAAGTCCGCGCCGCCGACGTCCTCGGCATCTCCTACCGCTCCTTCCGCCACCTCATGAAGAAGTACGAGCTGTAAAGCTCAGCAATCAGCCGTCAGCTCTCAGCCGTCAGTCCTCAGCAGGGAATTCCCCGTCCCTTTGGGGTGGGCGTGGCCCACTCCTTGCGGCTTTATCGCAAGGGGTGGGTGTCTGGATTCATCACAAACGACGTGTGATGGCCATCACTGCGCACCCCGCGGATTTTGTGCGAAAGTAAAAATGGCGTAAAAGATAAATTTGACGCCTCCAAACCGCTAGCGAAACTTGCGGACAACTCGGCGAAGCAATCAGGGCGTAGCCACCGGCTACGCCCTTCGTTTTGGCGCCCGCTTTCAGAGGAGGCGAAGTGAACATGGCAACCGGAGCAAAAGCGATGAGATCAGCCAGCCCTCAAACCGCTGCCGAAATCCCGAGCGAAGCGAAAGATGCAACTTACCCCTTATTCCAGAATACTTTACCTATAACTGCTTTATCCCCAATACTTTGCGAGGATACCACCCCCTAACCCCATGATTCCAAAAGACCGGGGGGAGGGGGGTATACCCACCCGACGAACGATCTAATAACCCAAAAGTAAATAGAAACGAAAAACCAGGAACCGGCCTCAACTGAGAACTGAGAACTGAATTTACAGGAGTTCCAAAATGCCTTTATATCCAGAAAATATCGCCCGCTGTCAGCACATTCGAGTCAACGGCACACAGTGCGGATCGCCCGCGCTGCGGCGGCAAACCTTTTGCTACTACCACACTCAATGGCGGCCGCAACGTATCGAGATCAACTCGAATGTCCAGCAGGGACCGGCTACAGTGACGCTGCCCACCCTCGAGGACGCGAATTCCATCCAGATGGGCCTCGCCGAGGTGATGCGGCTGCTGGTCGCGCGGCAGATTGATCATCGGACGGCGGGGCTGCTGCTGTACGCCCTACAGACGGCTTCGGCCAACCTGAAACATACGTCATTTGAGCCGAAGCAGCCGACGCAAGTGGTGATTGATCAGGAGTCCGTAGCGCAGCGTCCGCTGGGGGCCACGGCTTGGTCCGCGGTCGAAGGGCGCAAGTACGACGAGGTGACGGAGGAAGACGTGGCGGAGAATAGCGATGGCGAGGCATCGTTTGACTCGATGTTGAGCCACTTGATCGCCCGGGCGGCGCTGGATCCGGTGTTTCGGGACGAGAGGACCGAGAATGCGTTGGTGCGTCAGAAAGAAATAGCCGGCACCTGAGCGCCGCGGGACGGACGAAGAGCGGCCGGCAGAAAGTTTGGGCCGAAGAATGAAATTGGTCGGGGCGCGCGGATTTGAACCGCGGACCCCCTGCGCCCAAGGCAGGTGCGCTACCAGGCTGCGCTACGCCCCGACTGTTCTTCAATTATAAATGATGGAATGCCAGTGACCTTCGTGACACTCCCAAAAGGTGGACTGCCCTTCGATGCCGCCCTCGGGCTATAATTTTGCTTCGGAAGTCATGCCCAGTTCACGCTACGCGTTGGTCACCTACGTACGCAATCCGGTTGGCGAGTTTGTGGAACAACTGCGCCGGGAACTCCACCCGACTTTGCCTCACATGCCGGCCCATCTCACGATTCTTCCTCCACGGGAGCTGACCGGAACCGAAGCGGCGGCGCTGGAATTTCTGGAAGAGGCTTGTGGCCGCGTGGTCCCGTTCAGCGTCGACCTGGGAGACGTGGAAACATTTCTGCCGACGACTCCGACGGTGTTCATCGAGGTGAAGCAGGCTGGCTATCGCATGCGTGAACTGCACGATCAACTCAATGGGAAGGGGCTGCGTTGCGAGGAGAGTTGGCCCTATATTCCGCATCTCACGATTTTGAAAACGGAACGGGATGAGCAGGCGCGCGCGGCGTGTGTGGTGGCGCGGGAGCGCTGGATGCAGTTTTCGGGCAAACGCCAGGTGCGTGTGGAGGAGTTGATGTTCGTCCGCGAGAATGGCGGTTGCTGGCAGGATGTGGGGCCAGTGCTGTTGGGACGCGGCCAACTGTCCTCAAAACCGTAGTCCGCGGCAAGGTTCGCAACATTATCCGCACCTGTCCGGCCCCTAAAAGGGTGGTTGATTTCGAAGGACTTACGGTATCGCTAAGGCGATACACTGATACGAAATTCTAATACGAAAGATTCGCAACCCAGTCCGCAATAACCCCTGAAAACCCGCAACTCGCGGCCAGTTTCGCTGATCGACGGTACATGTACTTTCTGCCTGTTGCTAAGTCCATTGGACCGACTAACATACATGTAACGGGCTGCATAAGAAGCGCCGGATCCCAGGCTGCGGGCTTGATCGGAAATTTGATCGGAAGAAGAGAATATGCAAATTGGGGTTTATGGATCCGGCTACCTCGCTACCGTCATCTCCGCCTGTCTCGCCGACTTCGGCACGCCGGTTTGCTGCTGTCATGCCGACGGCACGCGCATCATGGAAGTTGCCAAGGGCAACATACCTTTTTTCGAAAAAAATCTTCAGGAAGTAATTCGGCGCAACGTGCGTTCGGGACGGCTGGTGTATTCGGCGGATCCGGAAGAATTGGCGCGCAGGGCACAGGTAATTTTTCTCGCCGAAGATTCCCCGCAGGGACTGGAAGAACTTGTAATCCGCCTGGCGAACGCAGCTGGCCGCTTCCAGGTGCTGTCGATCGTCACGCCAGGCCGGGTGGGTTCGACGACAAAGATTGAAAAATTGCTGAAGGAGAAAGGGCTGAAGAGCTTGCTGGTGTGCCAACCGATGTTCTTCACCAACGGATGCGCGGTTGAAGACTTCAACTGGCCCGACCGGATCATTCTCGGGACGCCTTCGAGCGAAGCCGTTTCCACCCTGAAGCAGATTTTTCATCCGCTGGTGATGCGCGGGGTTCCCGTGCTGGTCACGAATTACGAAACGGCGGAGTTGGCGCGCGAAGCGACCACTGCGTTTGTCGCGACCAAGATTTCGTTCATCAACGAAATTGCGAGCCTGTGCGAACACGTGAACGCCGATGCCGTCAGCCTGTCACTTGCCCTGGGCCTGGACAAGAAAATTGCGCCGCGTTGCCTGCAACCGGGCGCCGGCATGGGTGGAATTTTCGCCGAGAGTGACATGGAATCGCTGACTGGCCTCGCGCGAGAGAACCGTGTCGACCTGAAAGTGCTGAATGCCGCCCGCGAAGTGAATCTGCAACTGGCGGAGCGGCTCTTTCAAAAAGTCTCCGCTGCGATCGATACCGTGCAGAACAAAGACGTTGGCATTCTGGGGCTGGCTTTCAAGCCGAACACCAACTCCGTTGCGGGATCGGCTTCGCTGCAACTGGCGCAGAACCTGCTGGCCGGAGGAGCGCGCGTGCGCGCTTACGATCCGGTGGCGATTCCCGATGCGCGGCTGCAACTGAACGGCATGGTGAAGTACTGCGAATCCGCCTACGGAGTGGCCGAAGGAGTGGATGCGTTAGTCGTTGCCACCGGCTGGCCTGAGTTCCGTACGCTGGATTTTACGAAGATCCGCCATCTGGTAAAACGCCCGATCATCATCGACACCAAAAATCTGCTCGATTCGTCGCGTCTGCGGGCCATGGGATTCCAGTACATGGGTGTGGGCAGACCGTAGCGGGACTGCAAGAGGCGAATTCAAGCGAGCGTGAGCCGAACCCCCGCCGCAATTGCTATAATCGTTGTCTGCGGTGGGAGTAGCTCAATTTGGTAGAGCATCGGACTGTGGCTCCGACGGTTGCGGGTTCAATTCCCGTCTCCCACCCCAAGAGCCTTCCAGTTTTCTCAGCCTGCGACAGAGACGCGGCAAGCCCCGTCTCTACTGTGTTGGAATGTGCACTAGCCCTAATTTCTCAACAAAA
>PLIC01000159.1:0-284 GCA_003139995.1 Candidatus Acidiflorens stordalenmirensis
TCAGGAATGGTTCATCAAGAAAGTCGCAGTTAGTTCCAGCAGCAACGGAAAATCGGTCGGGTAATTCCATGGCTTGAAAGCGTCCCCCGTAAGCCAATTCAGGAAACGATGACAACACCGAATGCGGATAATGCGACAGGAGCTTTGGTCGCCGCTAGAACGGCAGATTCTAAGCTTGCGCCGCCTGCCAGCCCGAACGAGCGCCCGATCCTAACGGGGACGAAGAGCCAGAATATTCGTGTTTCGCCCGCAGTCCTCGACGCCGCCCGGAAGGACGGCGAAGA
>PLIC01000159.1:484-17296 GCA_003139995.1 Candidatus Acidiflorens stordalenmirensis
GACTCCGCCGCAGAGAAACTGAAGGCCATGATCCATGTGACCGCGACGGTGGTTCGGGACGGCGCGGCGAGAGAGATACCACTCCGGGACCTGGTGCCGGGTGACATCGTCAAACTGGCAGCCGGCGATATGATTCCCGGCGACGTGCGGCTGCTGTCCTCGAAGGATGTTTTCGTAAGCCAAGGCAGCCTCACAGGTGAGTCGCTCCCGGTCGAGAAGTTCCACGATCCAGAAACTGAAAAAGGGACCTCGCCCACGGAACTCAAGAACACATGCTTCATGGGGACGAGCGTCGAGAGCGGCACGGCAACAGCAGTCGTGGTGACGACCGGCGTACAAACCTACCTGGGCAGTATGGCCAGCTCGATCACCGGGGAACGAACTCTGACAAGCTTCGATCAGGGTCTCAACCGCTTCACTTGGCTCATGATGCAATTCATGGCTGTGATGGTGCCTCTGGTTTTCTTCATCAACGGTTTCACCAAGCACGATTGGAAGGGAGCCTTCTTCTTCGCCCTGGCTGTGGCCGTAGGCCTCACTCCCGAGATGCTCCCGATGATCGTTTCCGTCTGCCTCTCCAATGGCGCGCTCGTCATGAGCCGCAAGAAGGTGATCGTTAAGCGTATTAACTCCATTCAGAACTTCGGAGCCATGGACGTGTTGTGCACCGACAAGACGGGGACGCTCACCGAGGACCGCGTCGTCCTCATGCGGCATTGCAACGTCGCTGGGCGCGAAACCGAGGACGTGCTCCTGGCCGGATACCTGATCAGCTACTTCCAGACAGGCCTCAAGAACCTGCTCGACCGGGCGATTCTGGATAGTGCCGACTTCCACGGGAAAGCGATGGTCGAGAAGTATAAGAAGCTGGATGAGCTCCCGTTCGATTTCACGCGACGCATGATGTCGGTCCTGGTGGCCGACGCCGAAGGTAAGGCGATCCTGCTGACCAAGGGGGCTCCGGAGGACGTATTTCACCGCTGCTCGCAGTTTGAACTCGATGGCAAGTTGTCCGCAATGGAACCCGATCTGATGGTCGGGCTGAAAGCAGAGTACGACAGCCTCAGCAACGATGGCTTTCGCGTGCTGGCAGTGGCCTCGAAGGAACTGCCCGGGAAGCAAGTTTGCGTTAAGGAAGACGAGCGCGAACTCACACTGAGAGGGTATGTCGCGTTCCTGGACCCGCCCAAGGACACTGCCGCCCGCGCCCTCGCGGCCCTGGCCAAGCATGGTGTGGCCGTAAAGATCCTCACCGGCGATAACCACCTTATCAGCCGCAAGGTGTGCAAGGACGTTGGCCTCGTGCCCGACCCCATGCTGCTCGGCGACGACGTGGAGAAAATGTCCGACGCCGAACTGGCCGAGGCCGCGGCGAAGGCGACGCTGTTCGCCCGCCTTTCTCCCGCGGACAAAGAGCGGGTCATTCGTGTCCTCCGGGGCAAGGGGCACGTTGTCGGATTCTTGGGCGACGGAATCAACGACGCTCCCGCCTTGCGAGCGGCCGACGTCGGCATCTCGGTGGACACGGCCACCGACATCGCCAAGGAGTCCGCTGATTTGATCTTGCTTGAGAAGGACCTGATGGTGCTCGAAGGAGGCGTGATTGAAGGCCGCAAGGTCTTCGCGAATATCGTAAAGTACATTCGGATGGGGGCGAGTTCCAACTTCGGGAACATGTTCAGCGTGCTGGGAGCGAGCGCCTTCCTTCCCTTCCTGCCGATGGCTCCGATTCAGGTGCTGACGAACAACCTGCTGTATGACTTCTCGCAGGTGCCGATTCCAGCGGACGCCGTGGACGAAGAGCAAGTAGCTAGTCCGCGGCCCTGGAACATCGGGGAAATCAAACGGTTCATTCTCTTTATCGGCCCTATCAGCTCGATTTTCGACTATACGACCTTCTTCGTCATGCTCTACCTCTTCAACTGCTGGGATCCATCCCGAGCGTCGCTCTTTCAGACCGGCTGGTTCGTCGAGTCCTTGATGACGCAGACGCTCATCATCCACGTCATTCGCACAAATAAGATTCCGTTCCTGCAGAGCCAAGCGAGTTGGGCGCTGATAGCTACAACACTATCAATCATGGCTTTTGGCGCGTGGCTGCCGTATTCCCCTTTGGCCTCTGCGTTGGGCTTCACGCACCTGCCGCGGCTGTACTGGCCAATCCTTATGCTCACGCTGCTCAGCTACATGGGCCTTACACAGATCATCAAAGTGTGGCTGCTGCGAAGGCACTGGATCTAGTGCCCGACCGGAGGAAGCAGGATCTCTGCCGGCGCGCTTATCAGGAGCTCCATTTGACGGTCCGACCGGAACCGCGTTAAGCTGCGCCGGGTAAGGTCAAAAATGCCGAAGCATCTTCCTGCTCTTTACTGCGAAATTGGCTGCCGGATTCCCAAGGAATATTTCTGGGTGATCGGCTGGGGAGAGAGCGATGTCGGAATTGAGATCGGATCGTATGACGCAGCCCTGCACATGGCCGGCGTCGAGAATTACAACGTAATGCTTTACACCTCCGTGCTGCCGCCCGACGCGGTCGAACTCTCATGCTTGCCTGACATCCACCATGGGTCCGTGCTTGAGGGAATCATCGCTGTTCGGCATACCGATAAGCCGGGAACACGGATCACTGCGGGTCTGCTTTTGGCCAAGGTGTATCGCAATTCAGACGGCTCTTATCTGGGCGGTTTTGCGTGCGAGTATGCTGGCAACGGATCGCTCGAAGAAGCGGAAGTCAGTCTAAAGGAAGCGATGCAGCAACTTTTTGCACGGCGTTATCAAACCAGGTTCTACAAACTCGAGATTGGGAAATCGGTCGTTCGGACGTACACGCCGGAGAGGTCGTTCGGGACCATTCTTGTCGGCATCGGCTTCGCTAGTTACCTTGTGCCGGTATTAAAACCCGCAGTGGACGTAACACCTTCCCACAAGGACAAGTCACATGTGAAATATACGACCAGATGAGTAAGCCAGCATCGAGTTTCCTATTCCACACACCCAGACTCGACGCGGCCGCATTCGGGGTGTATTGTCGCCGCCTCTTCCACAATCCGGTTATTTCAGAATAGCCCCGATCCCATCAGAATGCTCCAGGGTGGCGCGCGACCATGGGTAAACCCTTGGCAACAAGCCGCGACTGATTGCATTTGGTTCCTCAACACCCGGCAGCGTCTACTTGACTGCACGTGCAATACGCGCGGTTTGCGGATGACATGGTGATCTTAATCGACTCCCATCCGCGGAATGACTGGCTCATGCGGGCAGTGGACAAGCGATTGCGAGAGGAACTGGCGAAACTACGAGTCGAGATCAACGAAGACAAGAGTCGGACAATCGATCTGAGCAAAGGCGAAAGCTTCGCGTTCCTGGGGTTTGACTATCGCCGCGTGCTGGGGCGTAACCAGAAGTGGCGACCGCAATTTGTGCCGAAGATGAAGAAACGAACGGCGCTCTTTGCCAAGCTCAGGGAAGTCTTTCGGCAACACGTCAGCCAGCCAGTGGGGGGAGTGATTGAGGAGATCAATCCCATCCTCCGAGGCTGGGTGAACTATTACCGGATCGGGCATTCGGGTCGGTGTTTTTCGAAGATCAGAGACTGGGTAGAAACGAAGATCCGGCGACATCTGATGCGATCCAGATTACGCAAAGGGTACGGATGGAAACGGTGGAGTAGCGAGTGGATCTACCGCCGGCTCGGACTATACAACGACTATAGGCTGAGACGGCCAGCGCTCGCGAAAGCGGTTCCTGTCCCAGATGGCGCATAAACCTTGACCCGAAGCGAACAGGTGAGCGTAGTGCGGGAAATCCGCACGCTACGTTCGAAGTGGCGGGGGCTGGAAACCAACTTACGGTTTGGCTATTGAGGCACTCCCAAAGGAAACGGGGAGACCCAAGCTAGGCTGAACCTACGGAGCATGGCGCCAGTCCTCGACCCTACAAAAGCCCGTTTGGACCAGGACGCCGACTCGGCGTCCGTCAGTGGGTCGTGTTGGGTGAAGGTCTTCACTGGGAGTCTCCGAGCATCGTCAATAACCGTTTACGATACCACCCTCGATTGGCAAGTGATTTTCGTACTTCGACACGCTCAGGTTCCAATCATGGTTTAATATCCGTCGCATGTACGTGACCCCTCCTGAGATGAGTGCTGGTGAAGTCTTGAGTGCATTCCATCATGACGCTCCGTACCTCTTCTTGGGAGGAGCATTCGTTGCAGTGGGTTTCGTATCGGCTGCCTTTGCCGCCCTGCGCCGGAGGCACGACTCCCTCCTGATCTACTTCGCCCTATTTGCCGCCCTTTACGGGCTTCGCCTTTGGATTCAATCGAGCCTGCTGGGAATGACGGTGCACGGCTCGACCTTCTACACCCGCCTGCGTTCTGGGGGGATTGACTACATCGTCCTCATTCCCGCATTCCTGTTCTTCACCTCTCTGGGGCTGCCGAGGCGGTTTGAGCGGGTGGTTGGGTACGCAATGGTTGGCATCGGCGGTGCACTGGCTGCGGCCACCTTCCTTTTCGGCGACTCCGGCTTCTATCACCTGATTAACAGCATCGGCGTGATCGCGGCATTGAGTTTCTTCCTCATTCGATTCATGAGCAGCAGTTCTGCCGAGCGCCACAGTCCTGCCGCTGCCGATTTCGCGGTAATCCGCTGGGGCCTGCTGATTTTTGTCGCTTTCGTGGTCTGGGAAAACATGGCTAGACTGTTGTCCATATCCTCGCCCAAAGTGGAGCCATTCGGGTTTGCCGCCTTCCTCAGCACTCTGGGCTATGTGGCTGCGCGTAGGACTTTGCAGCGGGATCAACAGCTAAACGAAATTCAGACCGAACTTGAAGTCGCCCGCCGCATTCAACTATCCCTTCTGCCCGCAGAGTTCCCCAACTCGACACACTTCCGGGTCGCAGCCCGTTATGTACCGATGACTGCGGTAGCTGGCGACTTCTACGATTACATCGTCGGGGACGACCACCAAGCCGGGCTTCTGATTGCGGATGTGTCCGGGCATGGCGTTCCCGCCGCCCTGATCGCCTCGATGGTCAAGCTCGCGGCGGCTTCGCAGCGGGCGGTTGCTGCTGACCCCTCCCGCTTCCTGTCGGGCATGAACTCGGCTTTGTTAGGGAACACACAGAACCAGTTCGTCACGGCGGCATACGTCTACCTGAACTCGGAATCGCAAGAACTGCTCTACTCGGCGGCAGGGCATCCGCCCATGCTCTTGTTGAGGAATGGCCGGGTCATTGAAGTTGAGGAGAACGGCTTAATGCTCGCGGCGTTCGATTTTGCTTCCTACTCGAATGCCACCCACGGATTGGAGCCCGATGATAGGCTCCTGCTTTATACGGACGGGATCGTGGAAGCTTCCAATGCGATAGGAGATTTCTTCGGGCAGGATGCCCTATGTGAATTGTTGAGGAAAACTGCTGGGCTTTCGCCCTCGGCAGCGGCGGACTCGATCATGTCTTCAGTCCGCCACTGGTCAGCGAAGCAGGACGACGATTTGACGGTGCTCGTTTGCGATTATGTCTCCACGTGAGCGCCCCCCCCTGCTTTTCTGCCCGAACGATCCGGCACGTTCTTGAGCAACTGTCTGCGACGGGCTCCATTAGGAAACTGGGCGACGAGTTCGTTATTGAAGCCGAGATGGAAGGAGCCTGAGTTGCGGATGACACTGGCGACGTTCATACTCCGAGCATGACACTCAAAAATGCGGCGCTGCTGGCACTGATCGGAACGGTTCTGATGACGGCTCTCCTAGTGTGGCAGTTCGTCTTCAACCTCCTCAATCTGCTGCGGGGCTTGGTTCCTGCGGTCACGCTTTTCTCATCGTTCATCTATGCGTTTGGTTGCTTCAGCGTGATGGTGTTCTTTTACGTGTTCCATAGAGCACAGTCGTGATTTGAGCGAGAGTTCATGCGCTACGGACGGCTCTGTGTGCGTGACCCATCAGGAACCCCCTTCTGCTGTGATTCGGCTGCCCGGAGGGGGTCCTCTTCATTCTTGATCCAGACGGCTACGATTTATGGCTCGATCCGGGGATGAAGGATGTGAGCGTGGCGTCCGAACTGTTGAAGCACTACGACGCTCGGCTCATGCGATGCTATCCAGTGAGCACTCGGCTCAATCACGTGGCTCACGACGACGCGGAATGCTCCGCGCCCGTGGACTTCGCCCAGATTCAGGATCGACTTTTCTCATAGTGGAGCCCACTGGCGAAAAAGAATTCCCTGTCCGTTGTACCGGACTTCTGGAGGGAACCTGAACGGGATAACGAGGAATATTCATGCTACTCATACATAACTATCTTTTCCCTGCAATGTGGCTTAGTTATACGGCCTATTGGTGGGCGATGTCGACGCATGTCAAGGAAACCGAGCGCCGCGAGGCTGGGACCTCGCGGCTTGCACGCCTTGTTTTGATGGTTTGTGCGGTGGCGCTTCTTTCCCTCCCGAGTGTTCCGCTTCCTTTGCTAAACGAGCGTTTTCTTCCGCTGGGCGCTTGGTGCTTCTGGAGCGGCGCGGCAATGACCGCAGTTGGGCTGCTCTTCTCTGTCTGGGCGCGTCGTCACCTCGGAAAGAACTGGAGCCAAGCCGTCACCGTGAAGGAAGGTCAAGAACTCATTACCAGCGGTCCCTATGCTCTGGTTCGCCATCCCATCTATACCGGGCTTCTGCTGGCATTTGTTGGCTCAGCAGTGGCGCGTGGTGAATGGCGCGGGCTACTAGCTTCAGCCCTTGTTTTCGGCGCACTATGGCGCAAACTAAGGCTTGAGGAGAAATGGATGCGTGTGCAGTTCGGCGCGCCGTATGAAGCCTACTCTCGACAGGTGGCGGCGTTAGTGCCATATATCATGTGAGCGTGATGTATAGATCTCTATCCGCCACACGGTATTCCTTTATTACTTGAAGAATTCGCTGCCCTTCTTTGACCTGTGGGCGCTTCCCATGCCCAACACTCCGCAGGAGGCGGCAAAGGATGAACAACGAAGTACGCTACAATCTTCGCACCGCAGATATGGACATGTAGGATGTTCATGCTGCAAAGCATCTACCAACGCGCACGCATCCCGCTCTGTGCCGCAATAGCTGCTTTCCTGATTCACCTCGTTTGCAATCCACATTACGGATTCTTCGGCGATGAGCTTTATTTCATCGTCTGCGGGCAGCATCCCCAGTGGAACTACGTGGATCAGCCCCCCGTCGCACCGCTCCTGGCTGCGGCTTCGCAAGCGTTCGGTCCGTCGCTCGTGTTGCTGCGGGCTGTGCCAGCGCTCTTCGCGGGAGCGGGCGTCTATGTGACTTGCCTGGTTGTAATCGAGTTTGGTGGAGCGGCTTACGCCCAACTCCTGTCAGCGATTGTGGTGTTTTTCCTCCCGGTCTTGACGGATTTCGGGATGAAGGTCTCGCCCGACATGGTCGGCCTCTTTTCCTGGCCCCTTATCGCGTTGTGGATCGTGCGCTTGACGAAAGGAGCAAACCCGCGACTGTGGGTTGCAATCGGCGTGCTGATGGGAGTGTCCATACTGAGCAAATACAGCATTTTGTTTTTCGCGGTCGCATTGCTGATGGGGCTTCTACTCACGCCGGAAAGGCGGATTCTGTATTCGTGGTGGTTCATAGTTGGGGCAGTGATTTCCGCCGTGATCGCGCTGCCGGCGTTCCTGTGGCAGGTGCACTATGGATACCCGATGCTCGAACTGTTGCGTGCGGTCCAGCACGGCAAGAACGTCATCGTTGGGCCACTGGGCTATCTCGGACAACAGCTCTTGATCAGCGGCTTGCTGGCGGAGTTCTGGATTATCGGACTGGCCTGGCTGTTCTTGCGACCACGCTTTCGTTTCTTGGCCTATGGCTATGTACTCCTGATTGCCATGATGATTGTGGAGCACGGAAAGCATTACTACCCGGCGAACGCATATCCTTACCTCGTCGCGGCAGGATGCGTGCAAATCGAAGATTGGACCAGCAAACTCCGGCGGGGACGAGTTGTAATTGCAGCGGCCACGGTTCTACTCGGGTTGACTTTCTTTCCGCTAGTGATGCCAGTGCTTCCAGAAGCGCTGCTCGTGAAGTACGAGGTGCGACTACTGTCGTTCCTGCACCTTTCGAAAGAGAGTATGGCTACCGAACACGGCGAACCGGCGCAACTACTCTTTGATTTCCCGAGCATGCATGGCTGGACGGAGTTGACCGCCATCGTGAATCGCGTATACCAGGGACTTCCGCCCGGGGATCGGGCGCAGGCAGTGGTGATGGCACAGAACTACAGCGAAGCTGCGGCCATCGAGTTCCTCAGTGAGCCAAGACTGCCTGTCATCAGCGGACACAATCAATATTTCCTCTGGGGGCCTCGCGGGTACACCGGCGACATTCTTATCTGTGTTGGAGACAACTGCGACTCGGTTGCTAAGCAGTTTCGTACTTGTTCACTGGAAGCGAGCCTTGAAGCTCCCTGGATACAGCCCTCCGAATACGATATTCCGATTATGGTCTGCCGCGGCATAAAGAAACCTATTTCGGAATTGTGGCCACTCACGAAGTTTTACAACTGAGGAAAACCTGTGAAAACCCGATTAGGAAAGGGTTGTCCGTGATCCGGGGGCATGGCGGACCGCTCAGAAGTTCCAACCGTTAATTTACGGCGAGAACCACCAAGGTGGCGTCGTCCTCGAATTGCGTGGCGCAAAAATCCGACACCTGCGCGAGCAGTTGCTTATTCAACTGAGCAGCGGAACTGGCCGCGTGCGCTTTGCCGAATGCGGCGACCCTCTCCACTCCAAACTCTTCGCCTTGAGCGTCCTCGGCTTCGGTAATCCCGTCCGTAAATAGAAGCAACCTGTCCCCGGATTTCAGATTGACGCTGGAGTCCTGGTAATCCCACGAGGGGAAAACGCCGAGCACCGCGCCGCCTTCATCCAGGGTGTGCGCAGCACCGTCAGAAACGAGAATGGGATAGGGATGGCCGGCATTGCAGTAGCGAAACGTGCGCGTATTGGCGTCGAGAACGCCGCAGAAAAACGTCACGAACTTGTTCCCGGCGATGCTTTCGCGCAACATGCCGTTGACGATCCCGCATACCCGCGCCGGACTGTCTAGGTCGCGCACGGATGCGCGCAGGCTAGCCTGAACATTAGCCATAAGCAAAGCGGCGGCAACTCCCTTGCCGGATACATCGGCAATGCAGATGGCCAGCCGGTTGCCGTCGAGCCGCAGCACATCGAAGTAATCTCCGCCGACCGCGAGCGCCGGTTGCCAGGCGGTGGCTACCGCGATTCCCGGAAGCTGCGGAATTTCCTTGGGCAAAAGCGACTGCTGGATTTCGCGGGCGCGTTGCAATTCCTGCTCGTGGATTTCCAGGCGGGCCGCGCCCGACTGAACCATGCCCTGCAGCTCGACATTGCGGCGCTCGAGGCGGGTCTTCGTCTTGCCGTAGAGAAAATTCGCCACGCCATAGACCAAGGTGATCAGGAAGGGCAGCTTCCAGCCGGTGACGATCAACTGCCAAAGCGATTGCGGACCAGACGGAGCGAACCACCAGACAATTACGCTCGTCAGCGCGTAAACGGGCAGCATCACCACGCATAGCACGGCCAGGAAGATCAGCCAGTCATAAGGAGCCGGCTTTTCGTACAGCGCGTGCAGCCATTGCATGGGAGGCGAAAGCAAATTGCCGATGCACAGCGAGTACAAGATGACGGTGAAAGGATGTATGGGCTCGCTCATGGCCCAGAAAATTGCGCCAATCACGAGAGCAATGAACAGGTAAATGCCCTGATTGCGGAAGAAAACGGTCAACGATTTGGAGTCAATGGTCATGTTGACTTGCCCTGGCCTCGACACAACGGATTGGCCACCAAGGCTGGCACCAGTGAGATCAGCGCGGTTCCGACGGCTCGCTTTGCCCGTCTGATCGCATCCCAACCCATTTTATGCTCCTTAACTTAGGGATTGATCCCGAGTAGAACCAGAGGATGCTGGATATAGACTGGATGCTGAGTTTGGGAGGAGGTGACGCTCAGTCGCCGCCCCACGTTGCATCCGACGCCATGGAAGACTTAACCTTCTGTCATCCGCATGGCAGCAACACCAACTTCCCGCCTTCGAAGAGCGCCGTCGCTGTCTCAACCAGAACATTCCAACCTGCCGACTGTGATCGCCGCCGTTGTGTTTGTGTTCCTCATGTGCTTCGCCGGTCGCTACGGATTCCATGCCGACGAACTTTACTTCCTCGCCTGCGCCCAGCATCCCACGTGGGGCTACGTCGATCTTCCGCCGCTCCTTCCGTGGCTCACCTGGATCGTCATCCACACGCTCGGCACATCGCTGACTGCTGTTCACCTCTATCCCGCACTGGCCGCGGCAGCCACCGTGCTTCTCGTAGCGCGACTCGCGTCCGAGCTTGGCGGTCAGCGACGCGCGGTCATCACTGCCGCTGTACTGACAGCGATTGCTCCCGTCGCTCTAGCCTTCGGACACATCCTCAGCACCAACGCCCTCGATATGCCGCTGTGGACCGCGACCGTGTTGCTGCTCGTCCGCATCGAGAAGACCTCGAACCCGCGCCTTTGGCTCGCCTTCGGGACAGTCGTCGGCCTTGCGCTGATGCACAAGTACAGCCTCGCGTTCTACCTCGCCGCGCTCGTGGTCGGGACGCTACTCTCAGCATGGAGAAGGTGGTTCCTCAATCGTTGGTTCTGGGGAGGAGTCGCCATCGCTCTCGCGATCACTCTGCCCAACATCTTGTGGCAGGCACATCGTCACTTCCCATTCCTGGAGCTTCAGCACAATCACCACAACGTCATTCTTCCCCCGCTTCAGTTCGTCTTCGCACAGGCGCTGCTCGTCAACATTCTGAGTTCCGCCTTCGTCATTGCCGGCGCCGTGTTCTTCTTTACTTCGCCAATGAAGCGCTTCCGAGCCCTCGGCTGGGCCTTTATTGCCTACATGCTGCTGATGTACACGGTCCACGCCAAGGACTACCTCGTCACGCCCGTCTATCCAGCCATGCTCGCCGCAGGAGCCGTCGCCGCCGAACGCTGGTTAGCCAACACTTGGAGCCGCCGCTGCGTCGCCGCGTACGTCATCGCAGCCTGCGCCTTATCTGCACTTATGTTGCCGAGCTTCGTTCCCGTCCTTCCGATCGATGCCTATGCGTCCTACTACCAAAAAATGGTGCTGCACCGAACCGAATCCGAAGAGAACGCGCACTCCGCTGTCCCGGACTACTACAGCAGCTGTTTCGGATGGAAGGAGCGCACCGAATCCGTCGCGCGCTACTACAACGCTCTTCCCGCGGAAGAACGCCAGAAGACGGCGATCTTCGCCAACTTCTACGGACAAGCCGGAGCAATCGATCACTTCGGGCCCGCACTGGGATTGCCCAAGGCGATCTGCACTCACCACTCCTACTGGTATTGGGGAAGCAGAGGCTACACCGGCGAAAGCGTCATCGTCCTCGACGTAGACCTTGAGTACCTGCAGCGTCACTGCGCCTCGGTCACGCTTGTCGCCGATCCCAAGGTCCAGTGGGCGCGTCCCGACTGGGAACGGCCCATCTACCACTGTCGCAAATTCGACCGCGATCTCACCAAGGAGTGGGACGCTTACCGCCACTTCGACTAGAGCAGCCACAAAGATTCAGAACGTCATGTTGAGCTGAGGCGCGAAGCGTCGGCTTTGAAAACACCCCGTGTTTTCTCCATTAGATGAAGGTGGACCGAGCAGAGCAACAGACCGATCTGCCACGTCCCTGTGTTCTGGATCACAGCCTTCCTGCTATCCAAGATCGCAAAATGATGAACGACGGGAGCAGAACGATGCACGGCGGCCAGAAGATACTCGACCCGTTGACGGAATGGAAATCCAAGAAACAGGAGAACAAGATGGCGGGCCAAAGGCCAACCGACGAGTTCAATGCAGGCGGGCCCATGAGACTCGGACTATTCGCGCTTCTCACCATTTGCGGATTCTTGATCTTTGCTCTCACGATGACCTTTGTGCCCGTGTTGCCGACGTGGGTCAACTACGGCGCCCGAGCTGGATTCCTTGTCGTCTTTGGCGCTCTGTGGCGGGTCGCCCGCGATGGGCACATGCTGAGCCGCTTTCGTCCGGTTTTCTTTGCCTACTTCACGGCGGTCTTTGGATCTTCGTTAGGGTTCTTCTTGGCAGACCCGGGGCTTAAGTTCCTTGGCCTGACGACCCAAACGCCGATGGGAGTCGCTGTGGCGAGGTTTTTGCAATCGTCGCTGATCGTGATCGGGATTCTCGCCGTGGCGAAGCTCTGCGGGGAAGATTTCGCATCGCTCTACATCCGGAAAGGTCGTTTGCTACTCGGCCTTGGCGTGGGCTTGATCGCCGCCGCCGGATGTTTAATTCTGACGCTGTTGCAACCGGCGGTTAGAGCCCTCGGCACGGCCAGACTCATCTCATGGGCCCCATGGATACTGCTTTTTTCGGTATCCGGGGCCTTCATGGAGGAACTCCTCTTCCGCGGATTGTTTCTGGGACGATACGAGCCACTGATCGGAAAATGGTTGTCCCTTCTTTCGACCGCCTTGGTCTTCACTTTGGCACACATGCAAATCACCTACGCGCCGAATGGCTTATGGAAGTTTCTGTTCGTGCTCTTCGGGTTCTCGATCGCTTGGGGGTGGCTCATGCAGAAGACCGAGAGCTTATGGGGATCGGTCCTGTTTCACGCCGGGGCGGATTTCTTGATTATCCTGCCGGTCTTCATCAGTTTCGGTGCGGTGTGAACCTCGGCGAGACCTCTTCAGATGGGATGATGGCGGGGGGGGATAGGGCTTCATGCGCGACGTTCGAAAACAGACCATGCGTTCCGAATTGCTCCTTGGTCTGGCGGCTTGTTTCTTCGGAGGGACTCGATGGGTCCAATTGGACACTTCGCGGTGGGATTGGCAGCCAAACCTGTGGCTCCGAAAGTGCCGATTTTCGTTTTGTTAGTCGCCACAGTGATTCTCGATGTTCTAGCCATCGCTTTCGCCTTCGCCGGTATTGAGGGTGTCAAGACAGGAATCCCTTGGTCTCACGGTCTCTTCATGTCAGTGATGTGGTCGGTGGTCGCCGCTCTCTTGGCTGCACGCATCTATCGCGACTTCCGCGCAGGCGCGGTTGTAGGGCTCTTGGTGCTTAGCCATTGGGTACTGGACTTCGTTTCCCATCCCATCCCCTTTTCCAGCTTTTCTTGGCATTCGTGGCAATGGAGCTTCGGACATCCCCTGCCGCCCGACTTGCCGCTTCTTTTCGGTGGCTCGCCGAAAGTGGGACTCGGCTTGTACAACTCCATCAGTGCGGTTGAAGCCACCGCGTTGGAGCTTGGGATGTTCCTTCTGGGGGCCGCAGTGTACGTAAGGTACATTGTCAGGGAGAGAAAAACTGCATGAATTGGCGGGCCACCCACTACGTCCCTTACCACCTGCCACGTGTCTGAAGGTATGGTGCCGTTTTCGAGGTCAAAAGGAAATTTCGGTTAAGAGCCGCTCACGAAACACGCTGCAAATGAGTCTGCACAGCTTGAAATACAGCTTGCAACAGCAGCAGGTGAAAGTCGCTTAAGAAAACACACTAGAGAAACGGAGAACCGCCATGCATCTTCCCGCCCCTCTGGAAACGCTGACGCAAAACTCTCTGCGAAAGGTATTATTCTCATTTATCGTCTACGTGACAGTTTCCTGTGTGTCACTAAATTCCGGATACGCGCAGACATCATCACAGTCCCAAACTCTGCCAGACCAACACAAAATCATCCAAGAGATAGATGGCGATCCATTAGCCATCGCGCTGGACGAGCAAATGCCAGCGTTGTTGGTGAAATACCGCGTGCCGGGCGCAGTGGTGTCTGGCATCAAAAACGGCAATGTGGCGTGGACGAAGGCATTCGGCTACGCAAACCTGTCGACCGGCACCCCCATGAAACCGGACATGGTTTTCGAGCACGGCTCCAACGGAAAGGTGCTGACGGCATGGGGCATCATGCGTCTTGTGGAAGAGGGAAAGTTGGATCTGGACGCTCCGGCAAACCGTTACTTGAAACGTTGGCAAATCCGGTCTTCGCAGTTCGATCCGAACGCCGTGACGATTCGGCGCCTGCTCAGCCATACCGCAGGTCTCACCGTCCACGGTTTCATGGACTACAGCCAGCGCCGCCGATTACCCAGTTTGGTGGAAATGCTGGAGGGCAAGAACCAGATTCCTCCGTTTGGCGAGGGTCCGGTCCTGATCGCATGGCAGCCGGGGTCGCGTGAAGTGTATTCCGGGGGCGGGTTTGTTCTCTTACAGATGGTCATTGAGGACGTTACGGGTGAATCATTCGCATCCTTTATGCATCGCGAAGTGACGGCGCCACTCGGATTACGAACATTGCAGTGGGCTTGGACACCAGCGCTTGAAGCCGCCGCCCCGATGCCGTACGGGGAATTGCAGGAACCGATAGGGTATCGGCAACTCGGTAGTCAGTCCATCGGAAGCGAGATTTGCAGCGTCCCCGATTTTGCGCGCTTCATTGCCGCCGCCGTGACCGGTTCCCACGGCGAGCCTGCCGGGCGTGGTGTTCTGAAACCGGACAGTGTGGAGCAGATGCTGGAAATCCAGACCAATTCTGAGGATGCTGGTCTCGGTTACGGCGTCGGCTGGGCAAATGGGCAGCACAAGATGCTTAACCATTCGGGAGCAAATCCCGGCTGGGACGCGTCCTTTAGCCTCGATGCCAGTCAGCGAGAGGGTTATGTGATCGCCATCAACTCGATGCTGGGCGGGCCGCTCCACGTTGCCGTTGACAATCTCTGGCGGCGGACCGTGTGGGGCAAAGCCTATGGTGCTGATCCCCCTCCCGCGAGTGGCGAGACGATCCACTTCAACCAGATCGTTCTGAAAATCGTTCTGGCGTTGTGGGCGTTGCTTCTGTTGATCACTGGCCAAATTACTCACCGGGCGCTGCGCGGAAAGAGGCGGTGGTCCTGGCCGCCTTCGAAGAGGCGGTTGCTGGTGCCGTCAGCCTTCGTCATGATGGCATTCGTTTGGTGGTATTTGTTTTATGCGCCGCAATCTCTGCCTTTGCCTCTCAGTCCGGCGATTCCGGACTTCTGGGTATTGCCGTTCGTCAACTACATTGCGACCGTGTTACTGGGTTTGGTCGGTGTCAGTCTCCTCATCGCCCTTCTTCCTCGAAATAATGCCGAGTTGAAAAATGAAAAAGAGGGTTAAGGAACTACTAGATGCGTTTCGATGTCCGACATGTCAGTCCTTCCTTTACGTCATTCCGAATCGCGGTCAAGTCGAAGGGCTGCGATGCGACTGCGGGACGATCAACATCAACCTTAAGAAGCGACCCAAGTGAGTCTTGTGCGGTTGGAGTCCTTCCCGAAGGCTCAGGGCGGCTCAGAAGGTATAGTGGTTGACCAATTTCGACGAGCCGAAAACAGCGGGCGAAACGGGGAGAAAAGACTGCAAAAACGGGGGACGCCGCAGACACCCTTTCGGACCACCTGATTGGCGAGGGCTTGGGAAAGCCCGAAATCGTGGGATTTGCCGTTTCCTGCTTCCATCGGTGTGTCGTCCTCGTTGACTCGGCTTCGCAGCACTCCTAACATGGCACCTGAGTTCCTTCGCCATCCATGATCAGCCAGACCATCTCGCACTACCGCATCCTCAGCAAGATCGGGGGCGGGGGCATGGGCGTGGTCTACAACGCCGAGAACGTGACTCGCCAACGCTTTCGTCCTGCCATAGCTTACTGCTTCCGGGCAACTGACGGGGATCCGCGATGAAACTCAGCATCCGTTACGTCATGCTTTTTTCTGGAGCCATCATCGCCGGAGTCTACCTGCACGAGATTGGGCACGCCGTAGTCGGTTGGATGGACGGCGTTGCCATCGTCCCCACGCCAGCGAAGGAGTATGTCCTCCAATCTCAATTAGGCTGGAACAAGGAAATCTGGATTGCCCTCGGAGGGGTTGTTGGAACGACGGTGTCGGCGTTGGCAGCGGCGTTGTACTTCTGGCGCAAACCGTGTCCTGACAGTGAGGCAATACTGATCGGGGCGTTTCTTCCGCTCGGCCTTTATTCCGTTCGCTTTCTCCTCGTCGGACGAGGGCATGACGACGTGGAATGGCAGGCCGCCCAGACCGCCCTTGGTCTGCCACCTACTGGTCATGCAATAGACGCTTTCTTTCTATGCCTCCTCATCGCCGGGTTCGTCGTCTGGGTTTTTCGGCTGCATCCGCCGCTGGGCTCATGGTTGAGGCTCGCGACGATGGCGATAGGTGGAATCGTCCTGCTGATAATGCTGCAAGTCGGCAATAATGCCGTCTTTGACCATCTGTTCCCTGTCGTCAAGATGGTCAACGTTCCGGCGGGACTTGATCCCCGCTAAGTCATCGCGATCACGCTTAGCGCAGAGACAAACAGGATTGTTGAAGTGATCAAGGCGATTACACCAAAAGATGTGCGACCCGATGACGGAAGGTCAAGAGGCGGGAGCCGATTCGAGCGGTCACATGCTTGCCGTACAGGAGCCAACCCACAACGAGGCCCGCGACCACGAACCGAAATCCAATGGCTATCAGCCCGCCCTCGGGGCCGTAGGCCCCGCCCGTCAGCCAGTCCGGTCCGCTAACAGATTGACTGAACACTGATCCGGGCATTACCCCTCCGCTAACGGGGAATCCCAAGACTACTCCTTGGACAAAGTTCCATGAGAAATGAATCCCAAATCCTAGCCACAACCGTTTGCTGCCAAGGAACGCCACGGCGTAGACTGCGCCTCCCAGAGCATTGCTAACAGCCCGTGGTAGAACTGC